>JAITKF010000001.1 GCA_031278545.1 Prevotellaceae bacterium | reverse complement strand
GACGCCGTTTTGTTTTTTAATGACGACAGTGGAGAAGACAATCAACTGGATATAGCAGAAGTCGCCATTTGGGACGAAGCGCTGGACGCTGCCAGGATACAATTGCTTGGAACGGCAGGAGACTAATTTAATACGAAATTACAGTAATGAAATACTTACATGTTTCCTGTTTTTTGTTGCTGATAGCAACAGGCGCTTGCACTACGGCACAAGTGCAAGCGCTGCCCGAATGGGCATTAGGGGAATTTATCCGTCCGGAAGGCGTTAATCCGGTTATTACGCCCAATCCGCAAAATCGCTTTTATTGTCCGATGCGGCAAGATTCGATAGGGTGGGAAGAGAGCGATGTGTTTAATCCAGCAGCGGTTGTTAAGGACAACAAGATATACGTACTCTACCGTGCCGAAGACAACTCAGCTACCGGCATCGGAAAACGGACATCCCGTATCGGACTGGCAGAAAGCTTTGACGGGTTCGAGATGCAACGACGCCATACGCCTGTCCTCTATCCGGCCAATGACCGCTTCAAAGAATATGACTGTCCCGGCGGCTGCGAAGATCCCCGCATAGCTGTTACAGATGAAGGGCTGTACGTCATGATGTACACCTCGTGGAACCGTAAAACGCCACGTCTATCTGTGGCCACCTCGCGTGATTTGATCACATGGGAAAAGCATGGCCCCGCTTTTGCCACAGCCTGCGGCGGGCGATTTAAGGATATGGCCTGCAAATCGGGTTCCATTGTAACACAACTGCGGGACGGAAAGCAAGTCATCGCGAAAATAAACGGGCACTACCTGATGTACTGGGGAGAAAAAATGGTCGCCGCTGCAACCTCCGACGACCTCATATCATGGACACCCCTGTTGGACGACAGGGATGAATTGGTCGGGCTTATCCGTCCCCGCGATAATTTTTTCGACAGCGACCTTACGGAATGCGGGCCGCCGGCAATTGTTACGGAGCATGGAATCCTGTTACTGTATAATGGAAAAAACCGTAACGACGAACGCCGCGACAAACGCTTTAACGCCGGGACATACAGCGCCGGACAAGTACTGTTTGATATCGAAAACCCATACAAAGCCATTGCCCGTTTAGACGCGCCATTTTTCCATCCTGAAGCGGACTTTGAAAAAAGCGGGCAATACAAAGACGGGACGGTATTTATTGAAGGGCTTGTATTTTTCCATAACCAATGGTTCCTCTACTACGGCTGCGCCGACTCGCAAGTAAGCGTAGCGGTCTACAACACGGCAAACAAACATCCAACAATAAAACAGGAATAGAACGGAAACCGTTAAACAACTAAACAGCGAAATATCTATGCAACAAAGATTATTTTTAACGACCACTCCGACCCTCGCACACTATCGTGTACCTCCCCCGGCAATACTATGCCTTATTTATTTGACCTTCCTGCTCGTGGCCTGCAAAGGGACAACAGAAGACGCCCCCTACATGGGAATTGCGAAGGAGCAGAAAACGATTGGTTTTAGCGCCGCAGCCGAATCAAAATACATCACCGTTAACACCAACCGACCATTCAGCGCGGTATCCGACCAGCCATCGTGGTGCACGGCAGAAACCTTACACGGAGCAAGCGACAACCTTAAAATAACAGTTAAGTCGAACGACACAGGCGTTCGTACGGCACAGGTGCGCGTATCGGCGCCGGAGTGTATCGACATCGTAGTATCCATAACCCAGTTCAGGGCGGCCAACGCACTCAACGTGATGACATATAACGTCCGGTACGATACCGAAAGCGACGGAGAAAATAAATGGGGCAACCGGAAAGACGTCGCGGCGCAAATTATCCTTAACGAAGAAATAGATATTGTCGGAATGCAGGAGGTATTGAATAACCAGTTGAACGACATAGTCGCGCGACTGCCCGGTTACACCTCGATTGGCGTTGGACGCAATGGCGGAACAAGCGGGGAATACAATCCGATTTTTTATAAAAACACCCGTTTCTCGCTTATTTCATCCGGCACATTCTGGCTAAGCGAAACGCCCGACATCGTCGGTTCAAAAGGCTGGGATGGCGCTCACCCGCGAATTGCCACATGGGCCGTATTAAAAGACGCAGCAAATCAATCGCACCTCTTGGCCGTCAACACACACCTTGACCACCAAGGAACACAGGCGCGGCAAGAAGGCGTCCGCCTACTGCTATCCCGCATCGGAACACTAAAGCAGGATACGCTACCGGTAGTGCTAACCGGCGATTTTAACATGGAACCAACAAACGCCAACATCCTCTACATTACCAACCCGTCGACCCCGAACCATGTACTCCATACAAAGACCCTCGCACAAACGGCCACCGGAGCGGCAGGAACCGTACATAGCTTTGGCGCCACGCCCGAACCGCAACGGACATTCATCGATTATATTTTTGTAAGCGAACAAACGGAAGTCATATTACATGCCGTATTACCCGAAAAACTAAACAACATCTATTTATCAGACCACGCGCCGGTAATGGCCAAAATCCGACTGCCCGACTAATGCTATAGAACACGGGTAACAATACTCAACAACCCAACAAATGGAAAAAAGTATCATCCTGCTTTGCCTTCTGGCAGGCGCTTGCACCCACTCAACCCCCTGCGCCCTGCGGGTAGCTTCATACAACATCCGGCAAGACACGCCACAAGACAGCCTCAATGCATGGATGTACCGCAGGGAAGCCATCAAATCACTCATCCGCTACCATGACTTTGATATTATAGGAACGCAGGAAGGATTCTCGCATCAATTACAAGACCTTTGCCGGATGCCGGAATATGCCTGTTTCGGCGCCGGTCGCGACGACGGGAAAAGCGCCGGCGAACACTCCGCCATCCTCTACAAAAAAGCGGCATTCCACCTGCTGGACTCCGGCAACTTCTGGCTCAGTGAAACCCCCGACCGCCCGTCCTTCGGATGGGACGCCACCCGCTACAAACGCATCTGCTCATGGGCTAAATTCGAACACAAGAATACGGGCGTCCGATTCTATGTCTTCTGTACCCACTTCGACCACCGGGGCCTCATTGCCCAACAGGAATCGGCGAAATTAATGCTCCGCAAAATAAAAGAACTGGCCAACGAGGAACCGGTCATTTGCATGGGCGACCTTAACTCAAAGCCGGCCACCGCACAAATCAGCACAATGACCTCATCGCTGTATAACACCAGAGACATAAGCAAAATGCCGCCCTACGGCCCCGAAGAAACAGCAAACACGGCCTTTTCCATCCCGATAGACAAATGCATTGATTACATCTTTGTCAGCGCCCATTTCTCGGTCGCCAAACACGCCGTACTGACCGACCTCCGGACAGCATGTTTATTTCCATCCGACCATCTCCCGGTAGTCGCAGACATTATATTACAAAAAACAAATTGAACAATTAACCAATCGCCCCTCAAAATTACCACATACTTATATCGGCCGAAAGGAAACAGTCAAAAAAAATGTATACTACTTAACATAACCGGGGTTGCTCACAATAACGCTGACGTATATAGCAAGCGCCGAAAGACAAGATATAATAGAAGCTGTTGGCGGCGGTACTACTCCAATAACCATTACCCTGGTAACCGACAGAAAGCAATAATTGATCATCGCACATACATTGTAATTCTGTTAACATTGGCAAACGCCAACCGGCGCCCTTAGTGTTACAGCAATAGTCGTCAGCCGTTGACCCATTCATAGCCCCACTACCCTCATAGGGCACACTCAATATTTGCGTAAAACCACCACAGGTAGTCCATGAGGCGCAATTCGTGCAAAACAAGCTTATGATTACCTCCTTTACCGCCGAGATAGTTCCTAGCATCCTTTCCCAATACCGTATAGCTGCCGGAAGACGTTAAAAAACAGGTTGCGTTAACGTCTTGGTTGCACCCTTAAAAAGAATCGCCGACGGGAAAACTCGCCGGCGATTTTTTTTAAGGGACACTAAATAAACAATCTCAAAATGTCCGGCAGAAAATAATCAGGCGCTTCGTAAAGGAAAAAATTAATTTTCACATCTAAGTTCCGGAACAATCACTTGGTTTTTGTCAAAACCATTCCACGCACCTGTTGGCCCATCTGTAATAACCGCCAATGGATTTACAAATAAGTACAAAAAAAGCCAACCCCATTCAAATTCCCTATCTAATGGAACGGTTTGTGATTTACAGCCATCTTTTTCGACAATAATAGTATGGTCGCTTTTTCGCTTTAATCGGACTGATGCCGTTTCAGTTCCTACAAATATCCCATCAACATATATTTTGCTTTCGGGAGTTTGCGTTATTATGCCAACCCTTTTCTTAGTGCCTTGGAACATTACGGCACAAGAACTTAGACTTACTATAAAAGCAATTGTCATTACAATACTACATACTTTTCTCATATTAATTTTTAGTTTAATGTCCGCATCCATATTGCAGACTTTTATTAATAAAATTTATTATTCCTTCTACTCGTATAGCTTTTCGCAGGAAATAATTCGCCCGTTTTTTAGAAAGTTTCAGCTCTTTCCTTCCTTATGATTTAAGTGTTTAGGTAGTTTCACTCCACATTTTTTTGGTAACAGTTACAGTTCTGTTTCATATAAGGTGGCGGTCGAGCCGTCGTCGGATTTTATATTGGCAGGATCCGTTAGGAAAACGGTGGCCGGCGTCCAATTGCCCAACATCCCGATAGAACGGGTGGGCTGGTAATCAACAAATACCCATACACCGTCAGGCGGCGGAGTCGTCGTATTATTTGCCCGGAGCTGCTCAACGTGCACTACGCTCTGCCCGTAACAAAAACTCCCGAATCCACAAAGGACGAACAGGATAGTATGAAAACTTTTGTTCATTGTTGTAGTTGTTTATTGTGAAGTACACCTCCGCCAGCGGGGGAGAGCTATGCGGCAGAACCCTTTGTATAGCGCGGCCTGTGGGGATCCCATGCAGGTGAGGATTGCAGATAACGCCGCTAAAAAAGCGACAACCCAATCTTTACGAGGAATGTAATCTGAATTTCTCATAATCGGAATGAATTTTGATATTTATTAATGATATGTCGTATGAAAGACAACGCCATTCTCGTTGAGGACAACGGAAGTTTCGTTGAGGACAACGGAAGTCTTGTTGAGGACAACGGAAGTCTCGTTGAGGACAACGGAAGTCTCGTTGAGGACAACGGAACGTGCGTTGGAGATAACGCAAGCCGCGTCGAAGTAATCGAAGCGTCTGTAGACGTCGCCTTACCGCATCCCTTGCCCTGCAAGGCCTTTGGGAAGTACTGCGCTGTAATTAATTGGTCGTCAGTGAGTTGGGGGGGGGGGGGGTGGTAGAATTAAATATCAAACAAAACGAAGTTACTTCGGTGTCCAAGGGACGCGAAGCAGAAATGTTCGAGTGTTTTGAAATATTCATCTTTTTCTACATTATAAGGGCACAAAGGTATGTATTTTTTTTCATATCCAAGTATTTTTTGCATTTTTTTGCATTTTTTTTTGAGGCCGGTATCCGGCGGTATCCGTAAGCCGAAGTATACGGTTAATAAAGCGCCGCCCCTGCGGGACTAAGGGAAAGAGGAAGTGTCGGCAGGCGTCCCGTAATTCGTAATTAAACCGTATCTTTGCCGCCATGAACACACTAACCATTGTAAAAATAGGAGGCCATGTGATTGACCGTCCGGGGGCGCTGCAGGGATTTCTGGCGGATTTTATCCGTATTTCCGGTCGGAAAATACTGGTGCACGGCGGTGGATCGATGGCGTCCGACGTGCTCGTCAAGGGCGGTATTCCGGTGCGTATACACGAGGGGCGGCGGATAACCGATGAGGCGGTCTTGAGGGTTTGCACGATGGTGTATGCCGGATGGATTAATAAAACGATTGTCGCGCAGTTGCAGGCGTTGCATTGTAATGCTATCGGGCTGTCGGGCGTCGACGGGAATGTGCTGACGGCTGCGCGCCGCCCGCCTGTGCCGGTCGACTATGGCTATGTGGGCGATGTGGCGCCCGGCGGCGTCGAGGTGGAGTCGCTGGCGATGTTGATGGAGCACGGGTTCACCCCCGTTCTTTGCGCTATCACGCACGACGGGCGGGGCGGCCTGCTCAATACCAATGCCGATACGTTGGCCGCAATGCTGGCTATCGCCCTGACGCAAACCTGCGCCGTCAAACTGATTTTTTGCTTTGAAAAGCAAGGTGTGCTGGCCGTCCCCGACGATGAGGCGTCGGTCGTCCCCACGCTCACACCCGCCGGTTTCCTGCAATTGAAAAACGCCGGCGTGATTACTGAAGGCATGATCCCAAAGCTCGATAATGCTTTTGCAGCTATCGCAGCAGGCGTGGAGGAAGTGCATATTAAACATGCCGAAAACCTGCTGACCGCCAAAGGTACGGTCATTTGCCGGCAGGTGGAAGAGGACTGCTGAACGGGAATGCTCAATATGCAATGTCTAAGATTCAATGTCCAATGTTAGAAGATGCTTTATATCGCCATGCGGTTGCTCTGTTGAAGGGGAAAATTGCGGTTCCTGCCTTGTCGGGCGATGAAAAGGCAGCGGCCGGTTACTTGTGTGCACAGCTGGCGGCGGCCGGTTTGTCGCCGTTCAGGGTTGGAAATAATGTCTGCGTATGGTCGCAGCGAAACAGGGACGGGCGCCAGACGTTGATGCTTAATTCTCATATTGACACCGTCGGGGCGGCGTCTGGCTATACCCGGAACCCGTTTGACCCGCTGGAGCGCGACGGGCGATTGTACGGCCTGGGTAGCAACGATGCGGGGGCTTCGCTCGTGGCGATGATAGCTGTTTTTCGCTATTTCAATACGGTCGATTTGCCGTTTAACTTGCTGTTGGCGCTGAGTTGCGAGGAGGAGACGTCGGGCGAGGGCGGTATCGAGGCCGTGTTGCGGACGCTGCCGGCGACGGTCGATTGCGCGATTGTCGGCGAGCCTACCGGTATGAAGGCTGCCGTCGGCGAACGGGGTCTGCTGGTGGTCGACGGTACGGCGCGGGGCGTCGGCGGTCATGCGGCGCGCGACGAAGGGGTGAATGCTATCGACGTGGCTATGCAGGATATCGACCGTATTCGCCGGTATCCATTTACGCGGGTGTCGCCATTGATGGGCGCGGTGAAGACGAGCGTTACGGTGATCCACGGCGGGATGCAGCACAACGTCATTCCCGACAGGTGTACGTTTGTGGTGGACATCCGCCCGAACGAATGCTATACGAACTGCGAAATCCTGTCGCTGCTGCAAGCCGCCGTGCAAAGCGACCTGCAGGCGCGGTCGTTGACGCACCGCTGCTCGTTTACTCCCGACGGGCATCCTCTGCGGGTAGCTGCCGAACGGCTGGGCATCGACTGTTTCATTTCGCCTACTACGTCCGATTGGGTGCGGTTGCCTATGCCGGCCATCAAAATGGGGCCGGGCGATTCGGCTCGTTCGCACAGCGCCGACGAGTTTGTCTACCTGCATGAAATTGACGACGGTATTCGCGGATATATCCGGTTTATTACGAATTTACAATTATAACGTTTCATACGTATTTTTATGAGCACCTTATGGAATAAAGGCACGGCGGCCGATGCGTCGGCGACGGCATTTACCGTCGGTAATGACCACGAGTACGATTTGCGGCTGGCGAAGTACGACATTCGCGGCTCGCAGGCGCATGTGAAGATGCTCGCCCGCATCGGCCTGCTGACGGCGGCAGAGGCCGGATGCCTCGGCGCAGAGCTCGACAAGCTGGCCGGCGAAGTGGAGGCTGGCGTATTCGTCGTCGAAGAAGGTACGGAGGACGTCCATTCGCAGATAGAACTGACGTTGACCGCCCGGATTGGCGACACGGGCAAGAAGATCCACGCCGGACGCTCCCGTAATGACCAAATCCTGACGGACGTCAAACTTTACTTAAAGGACGAGATAGAAGCGATTAAAACAGCGGTCGTCCGTCTTTTCGAGCAGTTGCAGGCGTTGAGCGAAGCCCACCGGGAGGCTTTGCTGCCGGGGTATACGCATGGGCAGGTGGCCATGCCGTCGTCGTTCGGCCTCTGGTTTGGCGCGTATGCCGAGACGTTGGTAGACGACCTGTACCTGCTGCTGGCCGCCCGCCAGATTGTCGACCAGAATCCGCTCGGCTCGGCTGCTGGCTACGGTAATTCGTTCCCCCTCGATCGTGATTATACGACCGCCGAGTTAGGTTTCCGCTGCATGCACTACAACGTAGTAGCGGCGCAGATGAGCCGCGGGAAGAGTGAGAAGGCCGTCTCCTGCGCTATGGCAGCGGTGGCCGCTACGCTCAATAAGCTGGCCGCCGACTGCATCCTTTACCTGTCGCCGAATTACGGTTTTATTTCCTTCCCCGACGAGCTGGTAACCGGCTCCAGCATTATGCCGCATAAAAAGAACCCCGATGTATGGGAGCTTGTCCGCGCTAAATCGAACCGGCTGCAAAGCGTCCCGAATGAGATCGCCCTGCTGTTGGCCAACTTGCCGCACGGTTACCACCGCGACTGCCAGCTGTTGAAAGAAATCCTGTTCCCGGCCGTCGACACGCTCCGCGACCTGCTCGACGTTACGTACCTGATGCTGCAACACATCACGGTCAACCGGCATATTTTAGCCGATGCAAAATACGATAACCTGTTTACCGTCGAAGAGGTCAACCGCCGCGTATTGGCTGGCGAGCCGTTCCGCGAAGCCTACCGGCAGGTCGGGCAACAAGTGGCCGACGGGAAATTCATGCCCGACAAAGCCGTCGTGCATACCCATAAAGGCAGTATCGGGAACTTGTGTACTAAAGAAATCAAGGAGAAACTGGAAGCCTGCCTACGGCATGAAGCGTAGGGCATCTCTGCGGGGGCAGGATAATAAGGCAATAAAGCCCGGTCCGTTCGGGTATTACGCTTTACGCCTCCATACTCAACCTTACTCTTTTCCTTTCCATATCTACATGCAGCACTTTGACCCTGACATGCTGGTGCAGTTTGACTACATCGGTCGGGTTGGATATACGGTGGTTCGACAGTCTGGAGATATGCACCAGCCCGTTTTGTTTAATACCTATGTCGACAAATACCCCGAAGTTCGTAATATTCGTAACGATTCCGGGCAGTACCATCCCTATCCGCACGTCGTCGATAGAAAATACGTCGGGCGCAAACTCGAAGACGGAAGCCATCTGGCGTGGGTCGCGGCCGGGTTTGGATAGTTCGTCCATAATGTCGGTCAACGTGGGGATGCCGACACTGTCGCTGACGTAGCGGGCGAGGTCGATTTTTTGGCGTGCCGCATCGTTAGCCAGCAGTTCGCGGATGGTGTGCTGCGCGTCGCACGCCATCTGTTCTACTAAGGCATATCGTTCGGGATGGACGGCGCTGTTGTCTAACGGGTTTTTGGCGTCGGGGATGCGGAGGAAGCCGGCGCTCTGCTCAAAGGCTTTTTCGCCCAACCGCTTTACGTCCTTCAGCTGTTCGCGCGACAGGAATGCGCCATGCTCCTTGCGGAAATCCACAATATGCTGCGCCACCTGCGGCCCTATGCCCGACACATACATCAGCAAATGCTTGCTGGCCGTATTGAGGTTCACGCCCACGTTGTTCACACAGCTTTCCACCACCGCATCCAGCCGTTCTTTCAGTTTCTTTTGGTCGACGTCGTGCTGGTATTGCCCTACGCCGATAGACTTCGGGTCTATCTTCACCAGCTCGGCCAGCGGATCCATCAAACGGCGTCCGATTGACACCGCGCCGCGCACGGTTACGTCGTACTCCGGCAACTCTTCGCGGGCAATGGCCGACGCAGAATAGATCGACGCGCCGTCTTCGCTTACCATAAACACCTGCACCGCGCGGGAGAATACCATCCTCTGGAGAAACAGCTCCGTCTCGCGGCTGGCCGTGCCGTTGCCCACGGCAATGGCGGCAATCTTGTAGGACTCTATCAGCATGTTGAGTTTACGCATAGCGCTGCTGCGTTCGTTTTGGGGTGGATGCGGGTAAATCGTTTCGTTATACAGCAGGTTGCCCTGTTTGTCGAGGCACACGACTTTGCAGCCGGTACGGAAGCCCGGGTCGATGGCCAGCACGCGTTGCTGTCCCAGCGGCGCTGCCAGTAGCAGCTGACGCAGGTTTTCGGCAAATACGTTGATCGCCTCGGCGTCGGCCTTTTCCTTTTGCCAGTGGATGGTCTCGGTCTCAAGCGAGGGGCACAGCAGGCGCTTGTAAGCATCGGCCACCGCCGGTTTAAGCTGCCCGCGGGCGGCCGCCGGCGCTTCGTCTCGGATACTCAGGCGTTCGATAATATCTATCGCTTTTTCCTCATTAGGGATTAGTTTGATGGACAGGAATCCTTCGTTGTGCCCGCGCAACACGGCCAGGAAGCGGTGCGACGGGACGGCTTTCAGTCGTTCCATATAATCGAAATAGCCCGTATACTTCGATCCTTCCTCTTCTTTTCCTTTTACGACTTTGGAGTACAACGTCGCTTCGCGTTGGAACAGCCCCCGCAAGGCGGCGCGGATGCGGGCGTCTTCGTTCGTTTGCTCGGCGATGATGTCGCGCGCGCCGGCCAGCGCCTCCTCGACGGTCGGCACATCGGGCGTAATAAACGCTTGGGCGTTGATCTCGGGGGTCTGCTGTTGCCAAATCATCGTGGCCAGGGGTTCGAGCCCTTTTTCCCGGGCGATGGTAGCGCGTGTACGGCGTTTCGGGCGGTAGGGTAGATATATATCTTCCAGCACGGTCAGTGTAAGGCAGCCGTCGATTTGGGCTTTCAGTTTGTCAGTCAGTTTGCCCTGTTCGGCGATTGTTTTGACGATGGTTGTTTTCCGTTCGTCTAATTCTTTGAATTTGGCCGCATGGTATTTGATGTCGGCCACCTGTACTTCGTCGAGGCTGCCTGTCGCTTCCTTGCGGTAACGGCTGATGAAGGGGACGGTAGCGCCTTCGTCGAGCAGTTTCAGGGTGTGTTCGACTTGCCACTCTTTTGCGCCGGTGGTTTGTGCGATAATGGAAATGTACGTGTGTTGTAACATAAATTTGGATAATGAATGGATGAATGATGAATGGATGGACAATATGCTGTTATTGCCGCTCCCTGTACGATGCTATTCTACGTCCGTAGGAGGGATCGTCCTATGGGGGCAGGAGGGTTTGTCCTGCTCCTGTAGGAGATCCTTTTCCCGTCTCATTCTCGTCGGGTACTGTAAGGGGGAAGTCGTAGACGAGGGTTCTTGGTTCTTTCAGGAGTTGCCCTGTTTTGGAGTAGCGGGTGGTGATTTGCAGGGTATAGTCGCCGGGGGGCAGTAGCGGGACACGCGGCATGAGGGCTTTCGGGTTGTTCATTAGGAGGGGATGGTCGCTGGTCCATATTGTGCCGTCGTCGGCGACGCAGGTGGTCAGCGCGGTCGATGATGTCGCGCAGGGTTTCGATGTGCAGTTCGGAGCCTTCGTATTTGATGTCTTGTACGATGTCTTTGTTGTACATCGTGCGTCCCGTGGTGGATACCTCGGCGATGTATTCGTCGGTTGTTTCTTTGAGGAGGCGGTTTGGCCGGAGCCAGATTTTCCAGGATGGTATCATGTTCGTGAAGTTTGGAGGGTGAAAGTGAAGGGGGGATGTGTGTGTGGGATGTTTATTCGTATGAGAATTCTTTTAGTTGCTGTCGGTAGGCGTTAAATATTTTGGATTTGGATACGAAGCCGATGTATTTGTTTTGGTCGTCGACTACAGGGAGGTTCCAGACGTCGTGTTGTTCAAATTTGTCGAGTACCGAGGCCATATTTTCGTATTCGTTGACGGTGGCCGGTACGGGCTGCATGAGGTCGCGTACGAAGGTGGTGGAGTATCGTTCGGCGTCGAACATGATGGGCCGGATGTCGTCGAGTAGTACGATGCCCAGCAGGTTGTTGTGTATGTCGATTACGGGAAAGAGGTTGCGGCTCGAGCGTGCGACGACTTTTATCAGTACGGCCAGTGAATGGTCGGGTAGTACGGCGTTGAAGTTCGTTTCGATTAGGGGACGGATGTGGAGGAGTGTCAGTACGGCTTTATCTTTATCGTGTGTCAGCAGGTCGCCGCGTAGCGCCAGTCGTTTGGTGTAGATGGAGTGTTTTTCGAAGCTGCGGATGGTAACGAACGAGGTGGCCGAGGCTAGCATCAGTGGCATCAGCAGGTCGTAGCCTTTGGTGATTTCGGCGATGAGGAAGATGGCCGTCAACGGGGCTTGCATTACGCCGGCCATCATGCCCGCCATGCCTACCAGTGCGAAGTTGGCTTCGGGTACTTCGTGGATGCCGCTGATGTTGATCAGCCGTGCTACCAGAAAGCCGGCAATGCCGCCCATGAAGAGTGTGGGCCCGAATGTCCCGCCTACGCCGCCGCCGCTGTTGGTTAGTGACATTGAAATGATTTTGAATATCATTACTCCGCCGAAGAATAGCAGGATGAACCATGTTTCGTTTTCGAGTGTCCCGAAGAGTGTATGCCCGAAGGCGCTTCCGACGTTTTCGTTGAGTAGCGCCGAGAGGGAGCCGTAGCCTTCGCCGTAGAGTGGCGGGAATAGTACCAGTAGTATGCCCAGTCCGACGGCGCAACAGAGCCATCGGCGGAGTGGTTTCCGGATGCGTTTTAATTGTGTTTCGATAAATAGGGTGCCGCGTGTGAAATAGAGTGATGCGAATCCGCAGAAGACGCCCAGTAGAAGGTAGTATGGGATGTTCGACATCGAAAATAGTTCGAGGCTGTCGGTCGGGAATTGTACTACGTCGCCCATCAGTAGGAAGGAGATGGCGGTGGCCGTTACCGACGATACGAGCAAGGGCAGGATGGAGCCCATCGTCAGGTCGAACAGCAGGATTTCGAGTGTGAAGACGATGCCTGCCAGCGGCGCTTTAAATATTCCGGCTACCGCGCCCGCCGCTCCGCAGCCTAATAGCAGGGCGATGTGCCGTTCTTTCAGGTGCAGGATTTGTGCGACTTTCGAGCCGATGGCTGCGCCGGTGTAAACGATAGGCGCTTCGGCTCCTACCGACCCGCCGAAGCCGATGGTGATCGTACTGGCGACCATTGAGCTCCATGTGTTATGTCCTTTAATTTTTGATTTTCTCCGCGAGATTGCGTATAGTACTTTCGTGATGCCGTGCCCGATGTCGGCTTTTACTACGTAGCGTACGAACAGCAGCGAGAGCAGCATTCCTACGCCTGGGTATACGAGAAATAGTAGGCTGTCGGACGATGTGTGAAACCAGTTGGTAAGCGCCCATTGCATAAAGTGGATGGTGTTTTTTAACAGCACTGCCGCCAGCCCGCTAAAAAAACCGACGACCAGCGCTAAAAGCAGCACCAGCCGACGTTCGGGTAACCGATGGAGGCGTTGTTGTCCCCGGGCGATCCAGTGTGTGATTTTGTCCTTCATGTCCTTCATTCGTTCGTCAAAGATACGAAATATTTCTGCAGCCATTGTTTTACTTCGTCGATGTCGGCCTCTGCGCCTATTTCGGCGGCCAGCGATGTGACGCCTTTGTCGGTAAATCCGCATGGGTGGATGTGTTGGTAATAGCGTAGGTCGGTATTGATGTTCAGCGCCAGCCCATGTGTCGTGACATAATGTGATGCGTGTACGCCTATTGCGCCTATTTTCCGTGCTGACGGGCGTCCGGCATCCAACCATATTCCCGTAGCGCCGGCCAGCCGCCCGGCTGTTACGCCATATTGCCGTAGGGTGCGGATGACGGTCTCTTCCAGCGTAAAGATGTATTGCTTCAACGACAGGTGTAGCCGTTCCAGATCCAGCACCGGATAACAGACAATCTGTCCGGGGCCGTGGTAGGTAATATCGCCGCCGCGGTCTACCTGATAGTATCGTGCGCCGATTTGCGCCAGCCTGTCGGCGTCGATCAGCAGGTTCGACGTGTTACCGTGTCGTCCGAGCGTGTATACATGTGGATGTTCGCAGAAGACCACTGTCCCCGCTGCCGGCTCGTCGTCCGATATGGTCATGGAGGGGTGAGCTGTTTTGCGGGCGATTAATCGGGCGGCTATAGCTCGTTGCCGTTCCCACGCTTCGGCGTAGTCGATAATGCCCCAGTCGAGAAAAAACATAGTAATGGTGATGTATGAAGGATGATGTATTACGGATCAGTCCACCCTACGGGCACTCCCGCCGGCGGGTAGGTATCAGGTAATCTCAAAAGTAGCGTCATACCGTCCGTGGTATTTGCCTTTGCCGTGAATACGGATGGCGGCAGTACCTCTTTTGATGTTATTATGACAGGTCGTCGTAAAGTCTTCCTCGAACACAAGGTCGACGATGTCAGTCTCGGTTTGGTAATATACGCAGGGCTGAGGGGTAACAGGTTTGCCGGTGTAGGGCTGCGGGGGAATCGGGTCTATGAAAGTATGCGCCGTGTCAAGCAGTGTCGGCAGATGTGCAATATATGTGCGGTGATGTTCGTTGATGGCGCCTATCAGCTGTTTCAGTTCGGGCGACGGGGAATCTAAAAGATGCCGCAGTATGGCTTTGCAAAATTCTTTATACGCTTTGACCATTGTCATTTTAAAACAGGTTGCCGGCGGCTCTTGGTGCGCCAAAAAGTTACTCAAACGATGATTGTATAACGAAAGCAGGATTCTGTTCGACGAAAAAAATGCCTCCATCATCTGCGTTACGCCCAATGTCCCGGCGGCAGTGATAGCTTTCGGGTCGGCGTAGTAGCGTTCCGACAGGAGCTGGATTTGCTCCGCATGGTCGACAATCGGTTCGAGGGGCATATCCTCAAGCGGATGGAAGAGTTTTTGTAATTTGACGCCGGCAGCGGCCTGTTTTGGGTGGCTGCTTTGAGCGCCCGCTGAAGCGTTGCGTATAAGCTCGGCAAACAGCGTATCGCAGTGAATATCGTCTCCGGACATTGACGATGTAAGCGCCTGCGGACGCTGCTTACGGATTTGCAAAATAAAAATCGCATTCAACGCTTTCAACTCATAGAACTTTATGTAGGCCTCCTCTTCCAAATAATCTTTGTAAGGTGCTGCTGCCGCCGCCGCTTTGGACACCATATCTGCCAAATCGCTATTCGTCATGAGGGCTGTTTCAACGGGAATCAAGGAGACTGTTTGATTAACCGTTTTTTTTTTGTGATGCTGCATTTTCGGTACTGTGTTTTTTGTATTCTACGATACGAAGATATGTTTTTTGCGTGAAGCGTAAAGCATGCTTGCGGGGGCTTCATCCTTTCCTCTATTGTCCTTTTTTCGTCCTCATTTCGAAAAGCGTTACCTTCATTTGCTCTTGCAGGTTCTTCATTGTTTCTTTGCTTGAGTGCGCCGACACTTCGGTCTCGGGGACTTCGGGGAGGATGTGCAGGTGGAACACGTGTCCCGGTTTGAGTTTCCATCCGTTTTGCACGGCAAAGTTACCGTCGATAACGACGGGCAGGATAGCTGCGCCGGCTCTTTTAGCCAGCAGGAACCCGCCCTCTTTGAAGTCCTGCATTTCCCCGTCCTTCGTGCGTGTGCCTTCAGGAAACAGGATGATGCTTACCCCGCGACGGATGTACGCTTGCGCTTCATTCAGCATTTTCACCAGACCGGCGCGGTCGCCGCGCGTAATTGTGATGTCGCGGTGTAGCCACAACGCCCACCCGACGAAAGGAATACGCAACACTTCCCGTTTGGACACCCATTTAAAAATCACCGGCACTTTATACAGCAGGCAAATATCGAGCATCGATTGATGGTTCGACATAATCACGTATGTTTTGCCGGCGGTTACATGCTCGCGCCCCGTTACACGGATTTTCCACCACGGCGATATCCAATAGTATTGCAACCCCCAGAAATACGAATAATAATGCAGCGCCTTCCGGTCGCGGTCGAACAGGACGGTCAGCCCCAGCAGCGCCAACCCGGCGAGGAAAAGGACAGGGCTAACGATGATAAAATAGATATAATACAGTATCGAAAATACCGTCTCTTTACGTAAACGGGATGCGTGCCTGTAAAGCAGGTAAACCAGATAGCCGGCCAACAGTCCAAAGGCCGCGCCACACAAGACGTCGCCCGGATAGTGCTTCCCTACGTAAATGCGGCTGTAGGCCACCAGCGCTGCCCACCCATAGAGGCAGCCCGTCAAGCCTTTATTTTTTATCAGTAATGCCGCGATGGTAGCTGTCCCGAAGATATTCGCTGCATGGTTCGAAATAAAACTCCTGAACGCGCCGCTACAAGCCTCCAGCGAATAGATAAGCCCCTCGAACGCAATGCACGGGCGGGGACGTTCGACCGCATGTTTAATCACATTACCCACCATGTCGGTCAGCGCAAACGTCAGGGCGACGGCCAACACCGCCCCTAACCCGACCTTCCACGAACGACGACCGAAAAAGAAAAGAACGATACCTATGTATAATAGTATCCACGAAAGGCGCCCTGAGGCAAACACCATCAGCGGGTCTATCGCCGGACAGTGCGCCCCGTTCAGCCACAGGAACAATTGCTTGTCGAGAGTGTCAAGATAGTTGATCATTATTGAGTTGTTGAGTTGCTTTCCTCTCTCCAAGCCCATCTCCACAGGAGAGGAGTCGAGGAGAGGTTTTATTTGTTTAACGCTACAAAAATACACTTTTTTGAGAGAATAGTTTGATTTATTAAGAAAGGAAATTTCAACCCGTCTGGTTTTCAAACAACCATAAGCTAAAGCATACGGTTAATAAAGTATTGTCCCTGCGGGACTGGCCTGCGTAGCTCTCCCCCGCCAGCGGGGGTGGAATAGTTCTCAGTTCTTAACTCTTAGTTCTTAACTCTTAGTTCTCAGTTCTCAGTTCTTAACTCTTAGTTCTCAGTTCTTAGTTCTCAGTTCTCAGTTCTTAGTTCTCAGTTCTTAACTCTTAGTTCTCAGTTCTTAGTTCTTAGTTCAAAAAAAATTTCCTCTTTTTTTAACTTTTTTTGGCTGATTTTAAAAAAAAAGTCATACCTTTGCCGCCGATACCGTTTTTTTTGATTAAATTTCTTGTTTAATCAAAACCCATTTCATCCTTACCTATTTTCTTTATCTCTATGTACTTATATTGTCTTTTTGCCTTTGGCTTTCATTTTTCTAATTTTGTTATTCTCTATTTTCAATGGCCTGATAATCGCAGGCTTTTTTTTTCTCTATGCACTAAACAGGACGTCGATTCATCCCCTAATTCGTCCCCCGATTTTCACTCTTCAACTCGCTGTTTTTATATCTGTTAGGGTAGCCTAAACAAGCCCATTTGCCCCTCGATTCTTCCCCCAATTCGTTTTTTGGGAGGGGGAGTCCTCTTCCTTTCTTCCTGTTATCAGCGAGTTGCAGCGGACTTTGATTAAACAAGAAATTTAATCAAAAAATCGGTATCGGCGGCAAAGGTATGGCTTTTTTTAAAATCAGCCAAAAAAAGTTTAAAAAAAGAGGAACTTTTTTTTTTGAACTGTGAACTGTGAACTGTGAACTATTCCACCCTCGCCCTACGGGCGCTCCCGCCAGCGAGGGCGCCCGTAGGGCGGAACCCTTTGCGTGGCGCGGCTTGCGTAGCTATCCCCCGCTGGCGGGGGTGGACGAGTGGCTATCATTTTCTATTGATAGTATTCCCCTATGACGTATGATGTCAATATTCAATGCTCATCTTTCCCTTCCATTCTTTGGTAGGCTCGTCGGTATTGCAGGGGTGTTACCCCTTTGATGTGGATGAAGTGCCGGTAGAAATTGGAAGCGTGGCGATATCCGCAGGCATAGCAGACTTGTATCACATCCAGTTCCTGTTCCATCAGCAGGCGGCAGGCATGGCCGATGCGGACTTCGGTTAGAAATTGGACATATGTCTTACCTGTTTGTTGTTTAAAATAACGACAAAACGCTGCGCTCGAAAATCCGACCTGTTCGGCCAAATCAGTCAGGTTGATGCTCTTGTTGTAATGCTCGAATGTGTATTGATAAATCTTATCCAGGCGCTTATTGTCCTGCGGGGAGAAATGGCCGATAAAGCCTTTGCCGGCAATCGGCGTGCGGTCTTGTCGCCGGCGGGCGATGAGGCGCAGAATATCAAGCAGGATAAAGAACCTATCGAAATAATCGGCGGCGTATAGCTGGAACATGCGCGGTTCTAATTCGGACAACGTGCTACCGGTGATGTTTAAGCCATAGACAATGTCGGAAAAAAGTTTCTGCAGCGGTTGCATTTCCGGTAGGCTAAGCAATTCGTGGGTAAAAAGGGCTTGTTTGAAATGCACGACAATCGCCTCCACTATCTGTTCGCCGGGCCTGCTGTCATACGACATGGTATGAGGAAGATACGGGCCTATTAGCGTCATGTGGCATGATTCGTTAAGGTTGTCGGTACGGTCGCCTATCGTTTGCACGCCGCGTCCCCCGCGAATAATTAACAGTTCAACTTCAGGATGATGATGCCACATACTATATACGTTAGCGCCTACGTCTTTCCGTACGGTGAATGAGGCTTGCGGATTGGAAGTAATACTTCGTAATGCTGGTTTCATAATCTGTACGTTTTATGTTTTTGAGCTGCTGCAAAAGTACAATTATTTTCTAATATATCAATATAGTGTAAGAAGTAGAAAATAAACAGTGCACGATTTTCAAATATACCTCTTATCTTTGCAGAAATTAAATCGGTATATGATGAAGACAATTGTTACTTTCGGTGAAATAATGTTACGGCTGGCAACGCCCGATTATCTGCGTTTTAGTCAGACCGACCGGTTAGTGGCTACATTCGGCGGGGGCGAAGCCAACGTAGCTGTATCGCTGGCCAATTATGGCCTGCCGGCTGAATTTGTTACGCGGCTACCGCAAAACGATCTTGCGCAGGCATGTATGAAAGACCTGCGGAAATATGGTGTAGGCACGCGCCACATCATTTACGGGGGCGAACGTCTTGGGATTTATTTTCTGGAAACGGGCGCTGTCGCCCGCGCAAGTAAGGTGGTGTACGACCGTGCCCACTCTTCGATGGCCGACATCCGTCCCGGCATGATTGATTGGAAACATGTCCTGCACGACGCCCAATGGTTTCATTGGACAGGCATCACGCCCGCGCTGTCGCAAGGCGCCGCCGACGCCTGTCTGGAGGCCATCGAGACGGCCAACCGATTGGGCATAACCGTTTCGACCGATTTGAACTACCGGAAAAACTTGTGGCAATACGGCAAAAAAGCATCAGAGGTCATGCCGGCGCTGGTGGCCGGTTGCAACGTGATCCTCGCCAACGAAGAAGACGCCGAAATGGTTTTTGGCGTTAAGCCCGAGGGCTTCGACGTGCAGCGCACCGCCGGACACATCGAATCGTCCGCCTTCGAATCGGTGTGCCGGCAATTGATGTCCCTATTTCCCCGCGCACGGAAGGTGATTATCACCCTGCGCGGCTCGATTAGCGCTAACCACAATACATGGGCCGGCGTGTTGTTCGACGGACAAACACTCTTCCGTTCACCTTCGTACGACATCACGCACATCGTCGACCGCGTGGGCGGCGGCGATGCTTTTATGGGAGGCCTCATTTACGGACTCCTTTCGTTCCCGGACAACGACAGTCGCGCACTCCATTTTGCCGTCGCAGCCTCGTGCCTAAAACATACCATTTATGGCGACTACAATCAAGTAAGCGTCGCCGAGGTCGAAAAACTGATGTCGGGCGATGCGTCGGGGCGCGTATCCCGTTAACTGTTTCGCAAAATAAGTTAAAAAATACAAACAATATGGCAACATTTAAGAAAATACAAACGCTGGCCACAATGTTCGACACCGGTATTGTACCGGTCTTTTACCATCGCGACCTCGAGGTAGCCAAACAAGTCGTGGCCGCCTGTTACGACGGCGGCATCCGCGCATTTGAATTTACCAACCGCGGCGATTTTGCGCATGAAATCTTCGGCAATCTCATGCGGTGGACTGCCGGACGCTGTCCCGGACTGGTGATGGGCGTCGGCTCGGTAGTCGATGCGGGCACGGCGTCGCTGTACATCCAGCTGGGCGCCAATTTTATTGTCGGGCCGCTGTTCAATCCCGATGTCGCTAAAACGGCCAACCGCCGCGCTATTCCGTATACGCCGGGTTGCGGTACGGTATCCGAAGTGGGCTTTGCACAGGAAGCCGGTTGCGACTTAGTAAAAATATTCCCGGCGGGAAACATAGGCGGACCGTCGTTTATAAAAAACATCCTTGCCCCGATGCCGTGGTCGCAACTCATGGTAACCGGCGGCGTCGAACCGACCGAAGAAAACCTGACCGCATGGTTCAACGCCGGCGTAGCCTGCGTTGGCATAGGCTCGAACCTCTTCCCGAAAGACGCCATCGAACGGAACGACTGGAAGCGCATCGCGGAATTATGTGAAAAATCGTTGACTGCAATCGCCAAATTGAGAACTAAATTTAACCATTGTTATGACTCCATTAAATAGAACAACCGTCGCCTCCAATACCTATCCCGAACGTATTCTCCAATTTGGAGAAGGAAATTTCCTCCGTGCATTTATCGACTGGATTATTTCTGTCATGAATGAACGTGCCGGCTTCGATAGCAGCGTGGTAGTCGTACAGCCGATTGAAACGGGCATGGTCGATGTGCTGAATGCACAGAGCGGCCTGTATCACGTCAATCTACAAGGCATTGAAAACGGCCGTCCGGTGGACGACATCCGGCTGATAGACGTCATCAGTCGCGGGCTGAACCCCTACACGCAATTCGACGATTATTTGGCAACCGCCGAAAATCCCGCCATGCGTTTTGTGATTTCCAATACTACCGAAGCCGGCATCGCCTTTCGTCCCGACGATAAGCCGAACGACCGCCCGGCCAAATCCTATCCGGGAAAACTGACGCAATGGCTTTATCACCGCTTCAAAACCTTTACCGGCGACACCGATAAAGGGGCTATCATCTTCCCGTGCGAACTGATCTTCCACAATGGCGTGGAACTGAAAAAATGTATCGAGCAATATATCGACCTGTGGCTATTGGGCGAAGCGTTCCGGACGTGGTTTCACACAGCTTGCAGTGTCTACTGCACGTTGGTTGACCGGATCGTGCCGGGCTATCCGAAAGATAACATCGAGCACATTTGGAAACGTATCGGCGTCGAAGATAAATTAGTAGTCAAGGGCGAGATATTTCACCTGTGGGTCATTGAAGCACCGCAAAGCGTGGCAACGGAATTTCCCGCCGATAAGGCCGGCCTGAACGTGCTGTTTACGCCCAATGAAAAACCGTATCACGACCGTAAAGTAACGTTACTCAACGGGCCGCACACCGTACTGTCGCCGGTAGCCTACCTCAGCGGGCTGGATACCGTCCGCGAAGCGTGCGAAGACGAGGTCGTTGGCCGTTTTGTCCGTCGGGTGATGTTCGACGAGTTATTACCCACGCTGGATTTGTCGAAAGCGGAACTCGAAACGTTTGCGAACGATGTGATGGATCGTTTCCGCAACCCGTTTGTCAAGCATTTTGTAACGAGTATCATGCTTAATTCGTTCCCGAAATTCAAAACACGCGATTTGCCCGGATTGAAACTGTTCCATGCCCGTACGGGACGCCTGCCGCAGGGTATTGTGATGGGGCTGGCCGCAATTTGCGTCTATTACCGCGGTGGACTGCGTGGCCGGGATACGATTGTCCCCAACGACAACCGGGAGATTTTAGACCTCCTCGCCCAACTCTGGAACAGTGGCGATGCCGATACAGTAGCCTATGGTGTGCTGGCGTCGGAAACCATCTGGGGCGAAGACCTTACCTGTATCCCGGGACTCGCCGACCTGCTTGCCGCCGATATCCAATCTATCTTGGACAAAGGCATGCTTGAAACAGTCAGAACCTTGCCTGATTTTGAATAACCTTTATTTTATCAACACAAAAACAGCCTGCAAAAATGACCGGATTAAAAACGTTTGCCTCTTGCACCATCGCCCTGTTAGCGCCTTTATCGCTGACGGCGCAGGCGCCGTTCGTTTCAAAAGTATGGGTAGCCGATTTGGGAAACGGTATGTATAAGAATCCTATCTTATATACCGATTATTCCGACCCCGACGTGTGTCGGGTGGGCGACGATTACTATATGGTGGCGTCGAGTTTCAATGCCATTCCGGGATTGCCTATCCTGCACTCGAAAGACCTTGTCAACTGGACGCTTGCTGGCCATGCTATAACCGCCCAAAAGCCGGAAGCCGAATTTGCAAAACCACAGCATGGCAATGGGGTGTGGGCGCCAAGCATCCGCTACCACAACGGCGAGTTCTATATTTTTTACGGCGACCCCGACTATGGTATTTATATGGTGAAAGCAAAACAGGCCGGCGGCGTATGGGACGAGGCGACATTGGTGAAGCCCGGGAAAGGCCTTATTGACCCCTGCCCATTGTGGGATGAGGACGGGAAGGTGTATCTGGTACATGCTTTTGCCGGTAGTCGCGCCGGCATAAAAAGCTTGTTGGCTGTGTGCGAATTATCGGCTGATGCCAAAAGCGTCATCCGCGAAAGCGTGATTGTATATGACGGACATGAGCTCGACCCGACGATCGAAGGGCCTAAGTTCTATATCCGCAACGGCTATTATTATATTCTGTCCCCTGCCGGAGGAGTCGCTACAGGATGGCAAGTGGCGTTGCGCGCCAGAAACGTATATGGGCCATATACACGAAAAATAGTATTGGCCACCGGCGAAACGGCCGTCAACGGGCCGCATCAGGGCGGATGGGTCGATACGCCAACCGGCGAAGACTGGTTTATTCATTTCCAAGATATCGGCGCGTACGGGCGCGTCGTGCACCTGCAGCCGATGACATGGGTCGACGACTGGCCGGTTATCGGATGGGATACCGACGGCGACGGCTGCGGAAGTCCGGTTGCTACGTACAAAAAGCCTGCGACGGGCCCCCCCCAGCCCATCGCTACACCTGCCGAAAGCGACGAGTTCGATACCGTCGGACAGGGTCGACAATGGCAATGGCACGCCAACCCGATGCCGTGGTGGGCATTTACGCATGCCGAACGGGGGGTGTTGCGGTTGTATTCCGTGCCGATTCCCGAAAATTACCGAAACTTGTGGGATGTGCCGAACCTGTTGTTACAAAAATTCCCTGCGCCTCATTTTACAGCTACCGCCAAAATGGCCTTCCGTTCACATGACAAGTTGACCGGCGAGCGGGCGGGACTCGTTGTTATGGGGATGGATTATGCGTTGCTGTCGCTGGAAAGCACAGACAGCGAACTTATCCTTTCGCAAAGCGAATGCCTGCAAGCCGACCGCGGCTATGCGGAAAAAATCAATGCCTCGGTGATGTTGAGCAGCCCTATTGTCTATTTGCGGGTGAAAGTCGAACAGGATAACGACGGTACGGCTATATGTACATTCAGTTACAGCGCCGACGAGGAACGCTACCTCCCGTTAGGCCGGACATTCAAAGCCCGCGAAGGCAAATGGATTGGCGCAAAAGTCGGCCTTTTCTGCACCCGCCCGCAACCACTCAACGACGGCGGCTGGCTCGAGGTCGACTGGTTTAGGATTGAATGACGAAGCGTGTGATACGCCATTCAGCATTTTTTTTGTACCTTTGCGCATCATGGATTTACAAACGATTAAGCAACGATTTAACATTGTCGGGAATTCACCGGAATTAAACCGCGCTATTGACGTGGCCCGACAAGTAGCGCCTACAGATCTGTCGGTTTTAATTACCGGCGAAAGCGGGGTAGGCAAAGAAGTCTTTTCACAAATTATCCACCAGTACAGCAGCCGTAAACATGGGACGTATATAGCCGTCAATTGCGGTGCGATTCCTGAAGGAACGATTGACTCCGAATTATTCGGGCACGAAAAGGGGTCGTTTACCGGCGCGCAGGAAATGCGCAAAGGGTACTTCGAAGCGGCGAATAACGGCACGGTTTTTCTGGACGAAGTCGCCGAATTGCCGCTGGCTACACAGGTACGGTTGTTGCGAGTACTGGAGTCGGGTGAGTTTTTGAAAGTCGGCTCGTCGAAAGCGCAAAAGACCAATGTACGGGTGGTGGCGGCGACGAATGTCAACCTGTTACAATCTATCCAGACAGGGCAATTCCGCGAAGATTTATACTACCGGCTCAACACCGTGCCGATTCATATTCCGCCTTTGCGGGAGCGGCGGGATGACATTTATCTGCTATTTCGGAAATTTGCCATCGATTTTGCCGACCGCTTTCGGATGCCGGCGGTGATGCTCTCCGAAGAAGCGCAACGTACTCTCGAAAACTATTACTGGCCTGGTAATGTGCGGCAATTGAAAAATGTAGCGGAACAATTATCGGTACTCGAAAAAAGCCGTCGGATTTCGGCCGATACACTAGCTCACTACCTGCCGGAACAGGCCGTCGTGAACCTGCCAACGCTATATCGTTCCAAGACGCCGGATACCAATTTTGCTTCGGAACGCGACATTCTGTATAAGATTTTATTCGATTTACGGCAAGACATGAACGAATTGAAACGAGTGGTGCACGGAATGGTCGACGGGCCGATTTCTTCGACGCCGGATGTAACGGTGGTGTCGGCCATTGATAATAAACCGGCGTCGTACAACTCTCATTTCCCGCCCAACGTAACCGAAGAAACCGAAGAGCTAACCGATGAAGAAACCAATGAAACGCTTGTGATCCACGAAAAAGCGACGGAACTCATCCGTAAGGCGCTGGAACGCTATCACGGAAAACGGAAACTGGCGGCGAAAGAATTGGGCATCTCCGAACGGACACTCTACCGGAGAATCAAAGAATATGGACTGGAAGAGATCGAATAAAAAACAAATACCATCATGCAAATCCACCGAACTATACACATTGCATTGACGACATTGGTATTTGTTGTGTGGCTGACGGCTTGTCGTGGCGGGTACTCGTTTACCGGCGCCTCCCTATCGCCCGACACCAAAACCATTACGATTGCCTATTTCCAAAATATGGCGTCGGTAGTCATGCCGACGTTAAGCAACACGTTTACAGAATCATTGACAAGCAAATTCCGCCAACGCACACGATTAACATTTATGGATTTTGGCGGAGACCTGTCCTTTGAAGGCGAAATTACGAATTACGACGTGCAATCAATAGCCATACAAGCGAACGAACAAGCCGCCCAAAACCGCCTGACAATAACCGTTAAAGTACGCTATATGAATGCTCAGGACGACAAGCAAAATTTTGACCGCTCGTTTTCCGAGTACGAGGATTTTAGCGCTGCGCTATCGCTGGATGCAGTACAGGACGACCTCATTCCGCGTATTGTAGACAAATTAACCGAAAGTATTTTTAATGCTTCCGTAGCGAACTGGTAATGGAATCGACCACCTTTTATACGCTTTTAGCAGCCCCCACATCGCCCGACGACGATACCCTAACGGAATTACAGGAGCTGGCAGCCCGTTACCCATGGTTTTCGCTATCACATCAGTTATTGTATGAAACAATGGTTCGCCGGCACGACCCCGACGCCAAACGCTATGCGACTACAGCCGGCGTATATGCCGCCGACCGCCGCCATTTCTACTGGCGCTTACAACAGCCCGTAACAGATGACGACATTATCGACTGGCTCGACGATGCGCCGATAGCATCGGGCACAGAGGACCAACCGGAACAAATAGAAATGCAACCCGCATCGGACACCGTCGAAGAGCTGATAAATTTACATATAGAGGAGCCGGCGGATACGAAAGCAACTCCTAAAGGAACATCCGCGCCCGCGAAACCGCCATTTGCCGGCACAGGCGGCGAATATTTCGATGCCGTTGATTTTTCCGAAGTCGATTTAACAGATGACGACCCGCTGTCGCAGTTTATTAAAGAACAACCAAAAATAAATCCGAACACATCGCCGCTATATTCGATCGAATGGGAAGATGCCGCCGAAAAACGCCGTACACCAATAGATTATGTTACCGAAACGCTGGCGCAAATATACGTCGAACAGCAGTTATACGACCTGGCTGCCGACACCTATGAAAAATTAATTTTGCAAATTCCGGAAAAAAGTGCTTACTTTGCAGCCCAAATTAAAGAATTAAAGAAACAATAGAATAATGTACATAGTTATAGCCATATTATTGATTATTGCAAGTATTTTGCTCACCTTAGTGGTATTAGTGCAAAATTCCAAAGGCGGCGGATTGGCTGCCAACTTTGCCGCCGGCAACACCGCTTTTGGCGTCCGGCAAACGGCCGATTTCTTAGAAAAAGCGACATGGACGTTAGCCATTGCCGTATTAGTACTATCGTTGGCCGCTACGATGTTTGTCTCGTCCGGCACGGCTACCCGACGCTCGGCCGTACAACAGGAATTGGAACGTGTACAACCCGGCGCCCCTGATTTCTCGAACCTTCCGGCACCTGTGCCGCCGCCGCAAGAAACCCCGGAAACGCCGACCCAGTAAAGAGATTTTTTAAATGGATTATAATAGCAAGAAAATGTGCAGAAATAGCTGCGCATTTTTTGTTGCGCTTGTGTAAGTATTATCCTCCATCCTCGTCAGCGAGGGACAGCTACGCAGGCAAGTCCCTCAGGGACGATACTTTATCTCCTGTATGCTTTGGCTTACGGGAACACCCCCGCCATTTGGACGCCCCCGCTGGCGGGGATGGAATAGTTCATAGCTCAAAAAAATTCCCTCTTTTTACACTCTTTTTTGGCTGGTTTTAAAAAAAATCATACCTTTGCCGCAGGTTCAATCGTTGATTAAATTAGTTAGTTAATCAAAA
>JAITKF010000087.1 GCA_031278545.1 Prevotellaceae bacterium | reverse complement strand
GGTGCGTTGCGTGCGGGATTTGTAGTAATTTAATTACAACGAAAAATACCCCATGAAGTCTATGTTTGAAATACTCCTGCTGCTTGTCCGTTGGCTAAAACCGGCGGAGGAGAGGGATTATTTCATCCTGCCGGACGACGTTCGCACGGAGGGCGTTTGTCCGCATAATCCGATAGCCATTCATAGTCATTCGTATAAAGAATCTGAACGTCCGTTTTAATCCGGGTTCGGAACTGACCGACGCTCTACGGGGTACATTCCCCTGTTTATCAATGACCGCACTTTGCTTCGACAAGGTGCGGTCATTTTGTTATGGGAGGACTGCGGCTACTTACTCGACTATCCGCAGCTACTTACTCGACTATCCGCGGCTACTTACTCGACTATCCGCAGCTACTTACTCGACTATCCGCAGCTACTTACTCGACTATCCGCAGCTACTTACTCGACTATCCGCGGCTACTTACTCAACTACCCGCGGCTACCCGCTCGACTGTCCGGAAATACTTACTTGGATAGCGCCGGCCACCTATACAAGCAAAAATGGGCGCCTATACAAGCAAAAAAATACGATGCTGTATTAGAAGCTATTAATCACTCGGAAAACGAAAAATAATTGCACATCGGAAGACGAACGCCTGCACAACGGGGCGTAGGACGGGGGTGGACTTCACTGAGAACTATGAACTATTCCATCCCCGCCCTTCGGGCACCCCCGCCGGCGAGGAGAGCTATGCAGCCGTGCTACGCAAAGGGTTCCCTATCTATCTACTTAAAAATTTAACTGTGTTGACCCTGGTGAGGCCCCTTTAAAAAGACGTGCCGCACGCTACCTTACATAATAATTCGCCTTCTTGTCGTATTTCAGCAAATCGTACAGCATGGATGATTTTGCTTTAAACAGGAAACTCCAACTCTGATATTGTCCGAAAGGCGTCCATTGCACATCGAAGTCAAAACAATGTAGATCGTAGTGGAGGCTAAGGGTGGTGGTAGTCAGTTTCAATTCTTTGAAGTCGAACCCGCTTTGCGCGGAGATATTCATCGCTTCCGTGAGCTTTATCTGGCCGTTGAAATTCAATGATTGCATCGTATTCCCTTCCTTAATACCTCGCGGATAACTGACCGAATAATTGAACGAATAATTGAACCCGAATGACCAGGGGGCTTTGAAATCATCGTAAAACAGGTATTCGGTATACAGATAGTCGCCCGTTTCGGGGTCGTAACGGGGAATACCTTCGAGGGTTGCAGGGTTATTTTTTATCCCCTCTTCGCCACCTTTAAACTGATACCCGCCGGAGAATCCGATGGAGGTTAAACGCGCAAGACCGCCGCCCGACGCTATATTAAATTGACTGACACGTTGCCCGTTTCGCACCGCATAGGGGTCAAAAGCGGCATTTGCGCTAATGCCGACGCCCAAAATATTTGTGCTTAACGAAGCATTAATAATAGAGAGATTCATGGAATCGGCCAGGAAGTTATAATTGCCTGAGAAGTTTAAGTTGTCTATCAGTTTTATTTTGGAAACGCCATTGGTTGTATCTTTCTTGTTACGCACTTTCATTTCAAAATTATTGCCCAACGTAAAACCCAGCGACGCCGCTTTTCCGCCGCCGGGCGCTCCATACAGGCCGGAATACATATTGTAGTTCAGCGAATGCGCCACCCCTTGCTTGTCCGTATAATAATAGGTACGGTGGCCGTTCCATGCGGTACGCAAATCGGGACTGTACGAGAGGCTGATAGAGGGTGTAATAACGTGCCGGAAAGCTTGTATGTATGCATTTCGTCCGGCTTGAAACGTACCGTAGATGCGCGTGCTGAGCGAGGCGCCGAAACTGTACGAATGCGCCATGTGAAATTCACTGAACGATTGACTTTTTATATCCTCTACACGCCCCGTCGAATCGTTCCACGACTTTTGCAGGCTTTGGAAAAACATTGTCGTCCCATAGCTCACCGATGGCGACACGTTGATGTATTTAAGTACGTTCATCGACGGAAGCCCAATGGAAAAGTTATGCTTCATCCCGTTTTCCAGCTTGCTCCAAAATTCGGGCGTACCCAATTCCGATTCTTTAAACCGGATCTTGTTATCGAAATTCGTATTGTACGAAAAACTGATTTGTTCGTACCATTGCTCTTTTCCCACGCCGCGTTTACGTTTGAACGGATAAATCGTACTCATTGAAAAAGTCAGGTTTGGCAAGGTCAGGGCATACGAGCTGTCCTGCATATTCTGGCTGTGTGTCAGGTTGACCGAGAGGTTGAAAGGCAAACCCTCCCATCGTTTCGACAGCGAAATACTCGACTGTGCCGTACTCTGCAGGGCGTTTTGCGGATTCGTCATACTGTTGTAGCGCCGATACGACGACGACATGTAATTGACGCTGGCGCTCAACGTCAGTTCGGGATTGGCTTTCGGGTCTTGCCGGTGGCTCCAGCTAATGGCAAAATTCTGGCTCGAGGAATAGTCCGTCGAGCCGGCAGCGCCCGATACGTTTTCGGAGATATTAAAACTGAACGTGCCGTCGAATTTATACAATTTCTTATAGCGTGCATCGGCACGCATAGCCCACGATCCCAGCGTGAAATAATCGCCGGTAAGCGCCAAATCAAAATATTCGCCAAACACAAAATACCATCCGATGCGGGTTACATAAAAACCGCGCGACGGCTCTTCGCCAAATGTCGGGAAAAGAAACCCGCCGGCGCGGTCGCTGCGTTTTGGGATAAAACCGAAGGGCAAAAATAGCGGCGTCGGCACGTCTTCTATTACCAAATACGCCGGGCCAAAAACCGTCTGGCTATTTGGCTCAGGAGTTACTTTGGCGCGGCTCAGGCGTAAATAAAAGTGCGGGGGGTCGGCATCGCAGGCCGTATATTTGCCGTGGTGTACATGAATCGAATTGTCGGGCATTTTTTTAATGCTTTCACCGTGCAGGAACGCTTCGCCTTCGGTAGTAATGACATTATTGATCTTGGCTTTACGCGAACTGAAATTATAATACACCGTTTCCATCGAATACTCCTTCCCGTCCTCCTTCATCACCGGCTGCCCGACCGGTTTGCCGGTGCTGTCGGGCACGCCGGAGGCATATACAATACGCGTGTTCATATTATAAGCCATGTATTCCGCCTTCATTTCCAGATTGGCATACGTAACCGTCACATCACCGTAATAATAAATCATCCTATCCTCGCCGGTAAAATCGTAAATGGTAGAATCGCGGCCGTCGCTGAAAACAGGCGCATCCAGTGAACTCACCCGCCGCGCCGTCGAATCAACCACCGTCGAATCAGGCGTTGTCGAAATGCTGTCGACAAGCGATAGAAACAATGAGTCGGGAGGGGCTAATACGTTAAACGTATCAGAAGCTGGCTCGACAAGCGCCGACTGCAAGGTGTCGCCCGCCACGCTGCCGGACGCTTCTGCTACCCACGGGGAGAATAATAAAACGATGCCTGCGTAGAAAGGTATTAGTTTTAAAAATTGAATATTCAAAATAATATACTATTTTTGCAAAATGCTTACAAAGGTACAAAAAAGTTTAAAGTATATATGAAGAGTGTAATCCGATATATTTTGCTATTCTTGTGCGGTATTGTCGCGGGCGTTTTGACACATGCGCAAAGCCCTACGGGCGAATACCACATTCGCAAAGTGGTGATTGATGCAGGGCACGGCGGCAAAGACCCCGGCGTGGTCGGAAGAAGATTGAAAGAAAAAGACATAGTACTCTCTATCGCCCTGCAATTAGGCAAATTGATCAAAGAGCAACATTCCGAAGTAGAAATCGTGTACACACGCGACAAAGACGTCTTTATTCCGCTGGACGAACGTAGCGCTATAGCTAATAAATGCAACGCCAACCTGTTCATCTCTATCCATGCCAACGGCGTGCAGAACAAAAGGAATGCCGGCGCGCGCGGCTCGGAAACCTATATCATGGGGCTACACCGGTCGGCTGATAATATGGAAGTCGCCCAGCGCGAAAATGCCGTTATTTCGTATGAACGGGACTATGAGACCAAATACGAAGGATTTGACCCGAACTCTCCCGAATCATACATTATTTTTTCATTAATGCAGTATGCCTACTTCGACCAAAGCTTGGCATTCGCTGGCATGGTACAGGAACAACTGCCGCTGTCGCCCATAACGAAAAGCCGCGGCGTACAGCAAGCGGGCTTTTTAGTCCTTTGGCAAACAACGATGCCCAGCGTACTGATAGAAGTTGGTTTCCTGTCGAACCCGACGGAAGAATCCTTGCTCGCTAAGGCGGAAACGCGCAACGATATTGCCCGGCGCATTGCCACTGCGTTCTCTAACTATAAAACCAGATATGAACAGCACGGTACATTAACGACCGTTATCGCCGAACAATCAGCCGCTACGCCTACGTCGACAACCCCTGCTACCACAACGCCTGTCGTAATGCCCACGTCGCAACCGCAAATCATCCCGCCGGCTACCGAAATAGCCAAAACGAATCAGCCGGCTACTGCCAACCCTCAAAAATCAGTCACGACAGCGCCCAAAAAGACACCTATACATTATGCCATCCAGATTTTTGCGACCAGCACGCCAAGAAATGTGAACGCCAAAGAATATGCGTCGCTCAAAGACATGCGTGGTATTTATGACGGGCGGTTTTATAAGTACATAGTAGAAAAACACACGACCTATGACGCCGCGTTCTCGTCGTGCCTCAAATTGCGCAAGCAATATACCGATGCCTTTGTCGTCCGCGTACAAGGCGATAAAATCCTTCCGCGTTAATGATAAATGGATAATGGACGTTAAACAACTAAGCAACAAAATAAATCAACAAATCAACAAATCAACAAATCAACAAATGAAACTAAATATCAGTAAAGAAGTAAAAATTGGGATTTATGCAATCACTATCCTTGTAGTCATGTATTGGATTTTCAACTTTCTCAAAGGACGCGACCTGTTCAATACGTACAACACCTACTATGCCACCTACGAGAATGTTGAAGGCTTGACGCAATCAGCACCTGTATTTTTAAAAGGATTGAAGGTGGGGAGTGTGATAAAGATAGTATTCGAAAAAGAAGAGCAATCGTTCTTAGTAACGTTGCGCGTCGATAACCACTATGGTATTCCCGAGCACTCCACCGCCGAAATTTACGCCGCCGACATTATGGGCACTAAAGCCATTCGTATACTTGTAAGCAACAGCCCGAAACTCGCGCGATCGAAGGAGTCCCTGAAATCGAGCGTAGCATCGGATATGATGACCATGATGGTGAACGAACTGACGCCTATCAAAAATAAGTTAGACATATTGCTAAGCAACCTCAACGTAACGGTGGAGACGGTCAACCACATTCTCAACGAAGAAAAGCAACGGGAGTTAGACGAAAGCATTCGCTCCTTAAACAAAACGATGAAACACATCGAACGTATCGCCGGTGTGGTCGATTCGAAAAAAGATCACCTGGGCAATACGCTCGAAAATGCAGATGCAATTACCGCTTCGTTACGCAACAGTACGCAACACATTGAATCCGTGATTCAAAACTTGGAACAAGTTTCCGATTCGTTAGCCCAATCCAATCTTAAAGGAACGGTGGAACGCTTAAACCTGCTATTGACGCAGGCTTCCGATACTACGGGCACGGTGGGACAACTACTGTATAACGACGAATTATATCAACGCCTGTCAATTGCCTTAAAGGACTTGGATGCGCTGATTAATGATTTGCGGGCAAACCCGAAAAAGTATGTGAAGCTGTCGTTGTTTTAAGGTCGGATGTAACGAAATCGGTTTTATAGGCAAAAAAATGCTTATTGAAAATCAAGTAAATAGGAACCATAGATTTGGGTAATAGAAAATTTAACATAAAATAGTCCACCTTTTAAAAATTTAAAATGAGGACATTATGCTTTTTTTGAAATTTACAATACCCCCCTTGCTTTTTTTTTCCAAATTTTTTCTTCAATTTTGCCGCACGAAGTTAAATTATACTATCAACACTTAAAAAACTTGCTATACTATGCGTCCGATTGAGAACTATCAACAGGTGTGGAATAATTGTCTCCATGTGATTCGTGACATTATCTCTCCACAAAGTTTCAAAACATGGTTTGATCCTATCATTCCCCTCCAACTAAAGGAAAATGTGTTGACCATTGAAGTGCCGACCTCTTTCTTTTATGAGTATCTGGAAGCAAACTTTATTGATTTAATCAGTAAAGTGCTGCGCAAGGAACTGGGATCAAATGCACAATTGGAGTACAGTGTACGCATAGTCAAAGAAGGGTCGCCGGTAGTGTATCCACCTAAAGGACACGTACTTCCGAAGAATCCGTCCGTACCGTTTTCGATTGATGCCGGGAAAAATATCCCCAACCCTTTCGTAATTCCGGGACTTAAACAATTGCAAATCGACCCACAACTCAACCCCGAATATTCCTTTTCCAATTTCGTGGAAGGCGACTGTAATCGGCTGGCACGCGCCGCCGGCTTGAATATTGCCGAAAATCCGGGACGCACAGCCTTCAACCCGCTATTTTTATATGGCGCATCGGGACTGGGAAAAACGCATCTGGCGCAGGCCATCGGGATTGCCGTCAAGGAAAAGTTCCCCGATAAAATAGTGTTATACGTAAATGCCAACCGTTTCCAGACGCAATTTATAGACGCTCAGGTAGTGAAAAACAAACTGAACGATTTCCTGCATTTTTACCAAATGATAGATGTACTGATTTTGGACGATGTGCAAGAATTTGCCGGAAAAGAAGGCACGCAAAACGCTTTTTTCCATATCTTCAACTACCTGCATCAATCAGGCAAACAATTGATCCTGACATCGGACAAAGCGCCGGTCGACTTGCAGGGACTGGAACACCGGTTGTTGTCGCGCTTCAAATGGGGCTTGCCGGCCGAACTGCAAACACCCGATTATGCTACGCGCATAGCCATTCTGAAAAACAAGGCATATCTCGACGGTATGCAACTCGAAGACAATGTCGTGGAATATATTGCCGACCGGATTTCGACCAATATCCGCGAACTGGAAGGCGCGTTGCGGTCATTGCTGGCGCAAGCGACATTCAATAAAAAAGCAATTACACAAGATTTGGCGGAAGAAATTACCGAAAAATTAGTGAGCACCGCGCAACAGGAAATTTCGATTAGCGAAATCCAGAAAGCCGTTTGTACCTACTTCGACATCTCGTCCGAAAGCATCATATCGAAATCGCGGAAACGGGAGATTGTACAAGCCCGCCAGATTGCCATGTACCTGAGCCGTAACCTGACAAAAGAGTCGTTAGCCTCTATCGGTATACAAATCGGCGGAAAAGATCATGCCACCGTCCTCCATGCCTACAATACCGTATGCGACCTCATGGAAACAGACCGGCATTTCAAGCAATACGTAAACGATATTGAAAAACGATTGAAAGCGACATAGTAAGGAATAACAAGTGAATACACACCATATGATACACAGCACATAGAATTAAATTACATGTGAAAAGAGGCTGTCACAAAAGTAAATTTGTGGCAGTTTTTATGTTCTAAACAGATTGTTTATTTGCAGTTAATTTTGTATCTTTGTACCTGATAAACAAATATATTAATTAGACGTGAAACTTGTTTTTAAGGAGTATAATCAAGGTCAGACAACGCTGTTTCCGGTAAGTTTGGACAGCAAAATTGCACAGGATTCTCCTGTTCGACTTGTCAATAAGATTGTTGATAATCTTGATATTAGCAAGGATATTGAAACTTACAAAGGCGGTGGAACGAGCGCTTATCCACCGCGCGTGATGCTCAAAATCG
>JAITKF010000064.1 GCA_031278545.1 Prevotellaceae bacterium | reverse complement strand
TAGCGGATGCTGCAATTTCCGGCTAAAAATTTCCACGTAGTCAATCCAACTTTCGGGTGTGTCGAATCCCCACTTGCTCCAGCCTGCGCCGGCATAGTAGATAATGCCGCCGGATGTGTAGGCGGCCACCGCCAGTGCGTGCCGCTCGGCAAGGGTTGCATCCTGCAATGGATAAGGGAACACAACGGCAGTATATACAATCCCGTTATCGTATTGCGGTTTGGCCTTATCGCCTTGTTCCGAGTAGGCAATGTAGCCTTTTTGGGGCGCTAATACCGGCGCGTGATTGGGGTCAGCGTCTTGTACATCTGCCGGCAGTCCGTCTTTTTTCAGTACGATGCCGGCTGCTACCGGCATGGCTTCGGGCGCTCCGTCAAAGATAACCGTTACTTTATTCAACTGCGACCCGGCGTCAAGCGAAAAAAAGCGCGTTTCGAGAAGCGGCAGGCCGTTCACCCACAGCGTGTCGTAAGTCAGGCTGAACGACGTGCGGATAGTACCATTGTCTAATGTTTGATGGCTGGTAAAGTTTTTCCCCAGCCACAGCTTTCCGCCGGCACAGGGCGCCATGGCGCCGGCGCCCAGCGAGCGTTTTACATTGTAGCAATCTACGCCTTCGCCGTGATCGATGTGGTACGACTGTTTTTTCTCGAAATAATCGTGGTAAATCTTATCAAGGAACATGGCTCCGGTGCGTTTCATAATCGCGTCAATGCCGTTACTGGGACCGTCTTTGGCTATCAGCGCTTCGCCGTAAATGCGGAAGGCGATGCGGTCGTTTTCCCAGATATAGTCGTCGTAGCGTTCCGGGGCAAAGCGTCCGTGCGTACGCTTCACATAATCTTCCGGCAAGCCTTTTTTCACGTAATACACTGCCGACGCATCGGGCTGCACCGTGGCTTGAAAGATGAGTTTTTGCGGCAACGAGGTTCCTTCGTAAATCACTTGCGACGGGATTTCGTTCCCGACCGCATCGGTAACCACATACACGGCCTCGCCCAATTGACGGCGAATTTCGTCATAGGGGATTTCTACCGTTTCGTTCAGGCGTTCCATGTCGAGGGAGTTGGTTACGGTAATTTCCACCCGCTGTTCGACGCACGAGGTTAACAGGGCGATAACCGTTAAAGAGAGAAATATTTTTTTCATACTAAATTCGTTTAATTTATATCAATTCGCGTTAATTCGTATCAATTCGTATTTCGGGACTAATGACTTCATCACGCCCCACCCGATGAGGTAGGCGACGGCACAGATGCAGAAGATGACGAAGTATCCGGCGGGTTTGCCTTCAAAGCCTAAGAATTGCAGGTTCGTGTTGCCGGCATAGACGAAGAGGTTTCCGGCGCTTTTCTGCAGGATCATCGAACCGATGCCCCCGGCCATGCCGCCAATGCCGGTAACGGTGGCAATAGCTCCTTTAGGAAACATGTCGCCGACAGTGGAAAAGAGGTTGGCGCTCCATGCCTGATGCGCGGCGCATCCCATTGAGATGAGCAGTACGGGAATCCATGCGGCATTTTTCCCGAGTTCGGGGAAGGACATGCCAAGCGGCTGCGCCAATAATACGAACAGGGGGAAAAAGGCAAATATCAACATGGCTTTCATGCGCGCCGCATAGGGGTTTTGTCCGCTGCGGGCAATGAATATGGTGGGTAGTTTGCCGCCAAAGATGGAGAGGACGGTTACAATGGCATAGAGAGTGAAGATTAGCGCCATTCCCAGTCCATCGGACATTTTGATGTCGAATTGCATGCTCAGGTAAGATGGCGTCCAGAAGAGGAAGAACCACCAGACGCCGTCGGTCATGAATTTGCCTGCCGCAAATGCCCACGTTTGTTTGTATGTAAAGCATTTCAGAAATGGTATTTTTCCTTCGTCCTGCTTTTCTGCCGATACGCCGGCGGGTTGTTCGTGCCTGTCCTGCTCGATGTATTCGAGTTCAGGCGGACTGACATATTTGCTTTTTGCCGGTTTGTCGTACAGGAATACCCAAAAACCCATCCAGATAAAACCAAGGAGTCCGATGATGATAAACGCTATTTCCCATCCGAAATATTTTGCGAGCAGCGGAATGGACAGGGGGGCAAAAAGCGCGCCGATGGAAGCTCCGGCATTGAAAATAGAGGTGGCGTAGGCGCGGTCTTTCTTGGGAAAGTATTCGGCAGTAGCTTTGATGGCCGCAGGGAAGTTGCCGGCCTCGCCAAGCGCTAAGACACATCGGGCGACAAGAAAGCAGTACATGCTAATGGTGGCCACCATGACTGCGACGTCACCGGTAGCACGGGTCAATTCGGCGGCGCCATGCAGGCCGACGCTCCATTCGGTGATCAACCCGCAGGCGGCGTGCATGCAAGCGCCTACGCTCCATACACCGATAGCCCACAGGAAACCTTTTTTCGTGCCCATCCACTCGACAAAGCGCCCGGCAAAGAGCATACATATCGCGTAGACAATAGAAAAGATGGAGGTGATGTTTCCATAGTGCTCCTCATTCCAATGAAATTCCGGTTTGATAAATTCATCCCACGTCAGTGAGAGTACCTGCCGGTCGAGGTAGTTAATGGTGGTGGCGAAGAAGAGCATTGCACAAATCACCCAGCGGTAGTTGGTCATTTTGTTCATATTTTAGATGTTTGATTTTAGATTTTAGAAATTAAATAAATTTTTGGCATTGTAGTAGCAGATGTTTTTAACCATTTGTTCGATGAAAGGTAATTCGGAGGCGGGCAGTTCGCCGTTTTCCACATCGTTGCCGAGGAGATTGCACAGGATGCGCCGGAAATATTCATGGCGCGGATAGGAAAGGAAGCTGCGCGAATCGGTGAGCATGCCTACGAAACGGCTCAACAGCCCAAGGGTGGAGAGGGCGTTAAGCTGGTTGGTCATGCCGTTTTTCTGGTCGAGAAACCACCAGCCCGAGCCGAATTGCATTTTGCCAGCCACGCTGCCATCCTGAAAATTGCCGATCATGGTAGCGATAAGTTCGTTGTCGCGTGGGTTGAGGTTGTATAAGATGGTTTTTGAGAGCTTGTCCATGCAGTCGAGGCGGTTGAGGAATTTCGACAGGTTTTTGGCCACCGTAAAATCGCCGATGGAATCGAAGCCCGTGTCGGGACCAAGCCGGTTAAACAGGCGGGTGTTATTGTTGCGGATAGCGCCGTAGTGGAACTGCTGCGTCCAGCCTTTTTCCCAGTCCATCACGGCAAATTCGACGAGCATGGCCGATTTGAATTTGATCATTTCTCCGTGCGACAATACCGCGCCGCCATATACTTTATTGAAGATAGCGTCAATTTCCGCTTGCGTATAATCGTCGGCGTAAAATTCTTCGATACCGTGGTCGCTGAGTTTGCAGCCTGCTCCGGCGAAGAAGTCGTGACGCTTGTGCAGGGCGGCCAGCAGGTCGTCGAACCGCCGGACGGTAATGCCGGAAACCTGCGATAATTTTTCTACGTATGCCCTGAAATCTGCCGGCGACTCCACCGCCATAGCCCTGTCGGGGCGCCAGGTCGGCAGCACTTTTATTTCAAAGCCTTCGTCCCGCAAGGACAAATGGTGTTCGAGGGAATCTACGGGATCGTCAGTGGTGCAGACGGTTTCCACACGGTATTTTTTCATCAGCCCGCGTACCGAGAATTCAGGCGTACGCAGTTTTGCCGTACATTCGTCAAAAATTTCCCTTGCCGTGCCGGGCTTGAGGATTTTGGTAACGCCGAATGCCGTTTTCAGCTCCAGATGCGTCCAATGGTAAAGCGGGTTGCGCATGGTGTAAGGTACGGTTTCTGCCCATTTTTCAAATTTTTCCCAGTCGCTGGTGTCCTTGCCGGTGCAAAACCGTTCATCAACGCCGTTGGTACGCATGGCGCGCCATTTGTAGTGGTCGCCTTCCAGCCAGAGTTGCCCGAGGTTGTCGAATTGGCGGTTTCGGCGGATTTGTTCGGGGTCTAAATGGCAATGGTAATCAATTACCGGTTGGGTTCCGGCATGTTCATGATACAGTTGCCGGGCAGTTTCCGTTTGCAGTAAAAAGTCATCGTCTAAAAACTTCTTCATAAGGTATATTACTTTAAATTATGTGATAAATCGGTTAATGGCAGATTTTTTAAATCTTCTATAAATAAAGCGGCGACAATGTTTGCGCCTTGTTCGTTAAAATGCGTGTTGTCGGTTTTACCTTCGGGCAGCGAGCGGTAAATGCCGGCAGGGATATGCAGGAACAGGGTTTTTGATTTTTCTTCGCCATATTGCCGCAGCAGTTTTTCGGTACTGCGGTGCATGTCGGACAATAGCGCTTGTTGTTCTTCGGCAACCTGCCGTACCAAACCGGGGTATACGCCATGCACATCATAGAAATTCCCGAGCGTATCGAAGCGGCGGCGCATCACCGGCGTACAAAGGATAGGTGTAGCCTTTTTTGCGCGCACATCGGCTACAAACTTTTCCATGTTGCTTTTGTAATCTTCCGGCGACGTGTAGCGGTCGATTTTTTCCTTGCTCTGGTCGTTATGTCCGAACTGGATGACGACGTAGTCGCCTTTTTGCAGGCTGTCAAGAAGCGCCTGCCAGCGGCCTTCACTGATAAATGTCCGGGTGCTGCGCCCGTTGCGTGCATGGTTATGGATTTTCACCCTGTCATTAAAATACGCGGGCAGCAATTGTCCCCAGCCGCGTTCCGGGTTTTCTTCTTCGAACTGTTCCCGTGTAATGGAGTCGATAAACATTTTGTACAAAGGTTTATCGGCCATAGTGGAGTCGCCGGCCATAAAGATGTGTACCGGGTTATCACCGCACGACACAACCCACAGGGCTGCGAAGACAAGGAATATTGGCAAGAAATGTTTCATATTTTTTCACATTACAAACATACTATATTTTTTGTATTTCGAAAAATAACCGGCTCCGTTCCCTTTTTCGGTATAACCGTTACATTTTTCAACGTCAGCCCGTCTGTTTCCGATATAATAGCCGGTTCGTCCGCTTCGATATACACATTTTCCAGTTGTACATTTTTCACATTCATTTCGGGCAATCCGTTGAAATACATGGCGCGGTCGGCGCCTTTGCAGGTAACGTTGCGGATGAAGATATTCCGGAACTGTGGCGTTGTTTCATCTACTGCGGGAAGGGTTGCCGGTTCGGGCATTCCGCCAGCCTCGTCGTTGCGCGCTTCTATCGCCGACTTGCCGCCATAGAACAAGTCGAACAGCAGCGGTTCGGCAGGAATATCTTTCATCGCAATATCCGAAATCCAGATGTTTTCGACAATACCACCGCGTCCCCGCGTGCTCTTAAAACGGAGTCCCGTATCGGTTCCCAGAAAAGTGCATTGCGACACTTTTATGTTTTTAACGCCGCCGCTCATCTCGCTGCCCACCACAAAGCCGCCGTGCCCGTGATACACCAGACATTTATTCACAAGCAGGTTTTCGGTCGCTACGCCGCGGCGGCGCCCGTCTTCGTTCTTTCCCGATTTTATGCAAATCGCGTCGTCGCCCACATCAAACCGGCAGTTGTACACCACAATGTTTTTGCACGACTCGATATCTATGCCGTCGCCGTTCTGCGAGTACCACGGGTTGCGCACATAAATATTCGTTACAAGCAGGTTTTCGCACAGTAGCGGATGGATATTCCATGCCGGCGAATTTTGGAAGGTAACGCCGTCGAGCCACACATTTTTACATTCCACAAGGCTAATCATGACCGGGCGCAGGAAATCTTTTATTTTATTCCAGCGGTTTTCGTCTTGTACGTCGGGCACATTCTGGTCTATTATCTTTTTACTGCCCTCCAGGGCGCTCCGGCTGGGATACCATGTGTCGCCTTTTTCGTTCAGCACGCCGCCGCGACGTATTTTCTCTTTCCATTCGGAGGACGACAGTTTGCTTTTCTTCACCGGACGCCATGCGTCGCCGGAGCCGTCAATAATACCGTTTCCTGTGATGGCAATGTTGGTGGCGCCTTTTGCCGACACTGGCGATTGACAGCGGCGCGTGTCCAAACCTTCAAAGGAGACGTTCACTATTGGATACAAATCGAAATTATCACTGAACACCATCACCGCGCCCTGTTCCAGATACAGGTTGATGTTATCTTGCAGTACGACGGGACCGGTGAGCCAAATGCCTTCCGGCACCACAATTTTCCCGCCGCCCTGCGCAGTGGCAGCTTCAATAGCCCGATGGAAAGCGTCGGTACAAAGCGCAGCCCCATTCCCGATAGCCCCGAAGTCTTTTATGTTAAACGTGTGGGGGGGAAATTGCGGTAACTGTATTTTTTCCATTTTAAACGGCAAGTCCCGGTACAGTTCGTCGGGAACAACTTGCGCCGGCAAAACAACTGCGCTGACAGGCAGAAAGGTTATAAGGAGTGTTAATATTTTCATCATAAAGGTTACTTATAATTAGTTTTCAATTATCCATTTGTCGTTTCGTGTAAATACCTCATTCAGGGTATAGGCGGCGGCTTCGGCGGTGGTCAGTTGGCGGGACCAGCCGACACGGTCGTGTACAGTCGCCCCTTCGCCGGTGTTTTTGTATTCAGCATAGCGCGCTGTTTTCTCATTGTCGGGGTTTCGCCAGTTGTCCCATCCTGCGGGCAGGATGTGCGCTCCCAGCGTACAACGCATAAACACCACCGCGGCATGCGGGCGCCACGGTCTCCCGAGATACACTTTGTTAATACCTTCGGCTGCAGTGAGCGTACACCCGTTGAATACATAACCGAAAGGCCGGCCGGCGCCGGTAGACGCTGCCGTAACGTAGGAGTTCTTTTTGCTGTGTATGGTGCAGCCCTCGAACCATGCTGTGGCGGGGCCGAAGATAAAGTCGGTTGTGCCTTCGATGTAACAGTGCTCATAATATTGCCGGCTACCGTCCGTGCCGGTAAACAGGGTATCCTGATTGCCGAGCAGGCGGCAATTCCTGAATATGACGCAGTCGGCTTCCACGTGAACGGCCACTGCCTGTCCCAGTGGCTCGGCATTATTCTCAAAGGTGATATTCTCGGCGATAAATCCTTCGCCCTGCACTAATACTGTGTAGGTGCGGAACGTGCCCATGTTGTTGATTTTCGCGTGGTCGTTCCAGGTAATGACGGTTTGGTTCACGTCTTCGCCAACAAGCGTGATGTTGGTTTGCGATGCGGGAATAACTAATTTCTCTTTGTAAATTCCTTTTTTAATAAGGATAACCGTGCGTTTTTCGGGACGATAGTTGCGCACGGAGTTCACCGCTTCCTGTACCGTGCAGAAATCGCCCGTGCCGTCGGCGGCCACCACGAGGTCTACGGCCTCCGAAGGAAAGGAAGAAAGGGTATCCCTTTCCCGTTCTCCATTCTCCGTTCCCCGTAAAGGCGGAGGATAGAGCAGCGATGCCATAATAAATGGACCCACGCCTTTTGCATCGTTGCTGCGGATGGGTTCGCTCATGTAATAGTCATAGCTGCCGTCGCGATAGGGGTCGCCGCCCAGGCCGGCCACTGCGCAGCATTGTGTAAGATGCACTGCACCGTATTCATCCGTTTCAACGAATGTTTTTAAAATCCCTTCGTAGGCTTTTTGGGCGATTTCTTTATAGGAAGCATCGAGGTATCCTTTGCCGGTAGCTTTCAGCAGTGCGTAGGCAAACATGCAGGAGCAGGTGGCTTCGAGGTAATTTTTTTCGCGCCCGCCCAGGTCTATAATTTGATACCATACGCCGCTGGCGTCCTGATATTTTTTCACGCCTTTGGCCACCGTATTCAGGATAGTAATGATTTCGTGGCGGCGCGGATGGTCAACGGGGATAAAATCCAGCACGTCGACCAGCGCCATGGCAAACCAGCCCATGGCGCGTCCCCACGCATACGCCGATTGTCCGGTTATGGAATCAGCCCAACGCTGCTCGCGGCTCACGTCGCAGGCATGGCGGAACAGGCCGGTCGCCGGATCGTAAGTGCGGCGGGCTGCCAGAACGAACTGGTTGATGACGTCATCGTAAAGCGAGTCCGGCTCGTTGAAGTAATCGATACATTGTGCATAGAACGGCGCGCCCATATACAGACCGTCGAGCCACATCTGGTGCGGATAGCGGAGTTTGTGCCAGAAACCGCCTTCGTCGGTGCGCGGCTGCGTACGGATTTGCGACCACAGCAGTTCCAGCGCCTTCTTGTACTTTTCCTTGTGCGTCCTGTCGTACAGGGCGAACAGCATCTTTCCCGGGTTGAGGTGGTCGAGGTTGTAATTCGACAGCTTGTAGGTGCGTATTTCGCCGGCGTCGTTAATCATGGTATCCGCGTAGGCTTCGATGTAGTCAAAGTATTTTCCGTCGCCTGTGGCTTCCGAGAGTTGAATAAAGGACTGTCCTTCGAGACCGAAGGTATAGTCCCATTTCAGTTTCTTTTGGAAGTCGAGTTGCCAGGCTTCCGGAGCGCGGTGCATCTCGGACTGCGCCATGCGTTCTGCCCATGAGATACCGGCGGGAGAAGTGCAGCCGACAACAATGAACAATAAGCAATGAATAATGAACAAATACATATATTTCATAATTCCATGATTTAAAAATTTCATAATTTCATAATTTAAAGATTTCATCTATTAAATTTTTAATTTTTTAAACTATTAACCCGTTTATATACACTTCCACGTTCGTGTACACCGCGCTGAGCGTGCAGGCTGCGCCGTCGGCGGGATTGTTTTTGTCGAGTCCGCGGGCGTCTTCCCAGTCGTCGGGCATGCCGTCGTTGTCGGAGTCGGGCGGAGCGGGGGCTGAGGCCAGTTCCGGCCACCCGCCCACTTGCGTCTGCGAGTCAATCATGCCCTTGTCGCCGTAGGTGAATGTGTCGTTGCGCACTTCATCTACAATGCGCCGGTCAATGGCGTCGCGCACGAGCGACGCGCCGGCATGTTGCAACACCGCTTCACAGGCTTCGCGAGCGGTATGCTGCGTGTCGATGTCGTATTCAAATGGCTGTATGCTGCGGCAGCGTTCATACAACGAATCGGAAAAGGCGACGTCGCGGTCAACGCCTTCTTTTTCGATATACAGTTTATAGTGTATGCCTTTCCAGTTGTCGTGGCTCACGGCATCGTTACCATCCATCACATTGCCGGCTACGTAGAAGTGACCGAAGTCGTGAAAGCCCCGGCCGTCTTTACTTTGCCAGGCTTCAAATATACGGTTTTGCACACGTTTTTGCGTAGCGGGACCGGGCTTATAGTAGTTGTTCACGATGTTGTATTGACCGTTTTCGCCGGCGTAGCTGCTGTTGAAGCCCCAGTTATAAATAACATTGTTGCGGAAGTCGGCAAGTTCGGTTTCTTTTGTTTGTTCGTGATAGCGCGCGCCGCAGAAGCGCGGATTGCGGCTGCTGTGGTGCGCCAGCAGGTTGTGGTGGAACGAGGCGCGCTTGCCGCCCCAGATGCCGCCGTAGCCGTGTGCGCCTTTCACGTGGACGCTGCGGCGCAGGCTCTCGGAGAGAATGCTCCATTGCAGGGTGAAGTTTTCGTTATCGTAGAACGACGCGCACTCGTCGGTGCTCCAGCTCATGGAGCAGTGGTCGATAATGATGTTTCGCTGGCGGGAGCCCGAAATGGCGTCGTCTTCCGTTTTACGGATGTCGCCCAGCCGGAAGCGCAGGTAGCGGATAATGACGTTATCGGCATATACTTTTACGGGGTATCCGGCAATACAAATGCCGTCGCCCGGCGCGGTTTGCCCGGCAATAGTGAGGCTGTCATTTTTTATTTCCAGTACGGATTCGAGGAAGATAGTGCCCGACACGCGGAAGATAATTATCCGTGCGCCTTTTGTCCTTATGGCTTTGCGCAGGCTGCCCGGCCCGTTGTCGTTCAGGTTATCGACAAAGAGGGTTTTGCCGCCGCGTCCGCCAGTGGTATATTTCCCAAAACCCTCTGCGCCGGGAAAGGCAACAACCGGCTGGCTGTAGCAATGAACAGTGAATAACGAATAATAAATAATAAACAAATACATATATTTCATAATTCCATCTATTAAATCTTTAAATTCTTAAATCTTTAACCCGTTTATATACACTTCCACATTCGTATACACCGTGCTAAGGGTATATTTTGCGCCGTCGGTTGCGTCGTTTTTATTGAGTCCGTGAGTGTCTTCCCATGCGTCGGGCATGCCGTCGCCGTCGGAGTCGAGCGGGGCGGTGGTAGCGTTATAAGCGTCCCACCCGCCCACGTCGGACTGCGTATCAATCAGGCCGGCTTTGGTGTTGCCGCCACCTGAGGCGCGTGCCGGCGTGAGACCGTTGCGTACTTCATTCACCACGCGGGCGTCGGTGGCGTCGCGCAGGAACGAGGCGCCGGCGTGTTGCAATACCAGTTCAAAAGCTTCTTCGGCGCTATGGGTCGTTACCTCGCCCTTCTCAAATTCAACGTCCGACCGCAGCTCGGACTTGCTCTTCGACGAAGGATTGGGCGTTATGCCCGTCCAGTTGTCGCTGTTAACGGATGTGTTGGGCGTGCCGTCTTTATTGAGCATGTGGTTGCCCTGCACGTAGAACTTTCCCCATACGCCCGCCGGCTGGCTGTTTGTGCCGTCGTCGGCGTTGGGCTGGAAGATGCGGGCAGCGTTCGACGTGCCGGCGCCCGGCTTGTAGTAATTGCCCACGAGGTTGTAGCTGCCGCCCTCGCCGGCGTAGCCGCTGTTGCTGCCCCAGTTGTAGACGACGTTATTGCGGAAGTCTACCAGTTCACTGCCGGGCTGGTTGGAGTAGCGCGAGCCGCAGAAGCGCGGGTTACGGCTGTCGTGGTGCGCCAGCAGGTTGTGATGAAACGAAGCGCGCTTACCGCCCCAGATGCCGCCGTAACCATGCGTGCCCTTCTCGTGTACGGAAATGCGCAGGCTCTCGGAGATGATGCACCACTGCATGGTGAAGTGCTCATTGTCGTAGAACGATGAACACTCGTCGGTGCTCCAGCTCATGGAGCAGTGGTCGATGATAATGTCTTTCTGATTGCGTCCCCACAGGGCGTCGTCTGCCGTATTTTGTTCGTCGCCCATGCGGAAGCGCAGATAGCGGATAACGACGTTGTCGGCTTTGACCACTACCGGATAGTTTTTGATGCAGATGCCGTCGCCGGGCGCGGTTTGTCCGGCGATGGTGAGGTTGGGGTTCTTTATTTCGAGCGCACTGTTGAGGGCGATAATCCCCGAGGTTTTGAACAGGATGATGCGTGCGCCGCTCTGGTTGATTGCCCAGCGCAGGCTCCCTTCCGTGTTGTCGTCGGACAGGCTGGTTACATAGATAACTTTGCCGCCGCGTCCGCCGGTGGTGTATTTCCCAAAGCCTTCGGCGCCGGGAAAGGCGGCGGCTTCTTCCCCGTTCGGCGGCGGCGTGACTGTGCTGCCGCCGCCGGTAACGGCGATGCCGACTGTAGCGGTTGTTTCCAAATCCTCCTTAGTAACCGCCGTTACTTTAAATCCGGTAGTAGCCATAGTCGGTGTAATAGTCTGTGCAAACGAGTAGTCAGCAGTACTTGTAAAATCCATAATCGGCAACGTCTCGGAACTGCCATTTACCGTAACGAAGCGCACAATTTTAAGGGCGGTGCTCGTCGTAACTGTTCCGGATATTGTAGCTTGTATGCCGTCCGTCAATTCATAAGCTTCTTCGGCAAATACAATAACTGGTGCGGTCGGTTGAGCGTCTTCCGGGATTTCCTTTTCATTACAGGCGGACAGGAGTACAGAGATACATATCCCAAATAAAAGGTATTTCCACTTTTTCATAATGCTGCTTGATTTCATTGTGTATAAAATTAAATATTGTACTTATTGTATCAACAATCCGTTTATATACATCTCTATATTCGTATATTCCGTGCTAAGGGTATATTTTGCGCCGTCGGTTGCATCGTTTTTAGCTAAGCCGTGAAGGTCTTCCCAGTCGTCGGGCATGCCATCTCCATCGGTATCGGTTGGAGCGGTGGCGGTATTATAGGTATCCCATCCGCCCACGTCGGCCTGCGAGTCGATAATACCATTGCTGCTGCCGTTACTTCCGGGGTATGTATAATTGCCGTTTCGCACATTGCTTACAATACGCTTGTCGGTATTGTCACGCACGAGCGACGCGCCGGCCCTGTTTAATACCAGTTCATAGGCTTCCTGCGCCGTATGGGTGGTTACATTATCGTTAATGGCGTGTGGTGCGGTCATGCGCATGGCGTCTTTTTCCGCCTGCGATACCGTGCCGTATTTGCTTGCGAACTGGTTGGCGACGCCATTGAGCCAGTTATCGGCGGTTGAACTGGCCTGGCCATCGACGTAGTTGCCGTCGATATAAAATTTACCCCACCGTTCGTAGATCGCCGACGCGGCGGCGGCTTGGTATTTGTCGATAGCCAGGATTCTGCTGCGGTTCGAACTGGCCGGACCGGGTTTGTAGTAGCAGTTGACGATATTTACGTTCATGGCTTCGGCGCCATATGCCGAGTTGCCTCCCCAATTATAGATTACATTATTGCGCAGGTCGACCAAATCGGTGAGGGCTTCGGCGTCGCCGGCGGTTTCGCCCAAACGCGGGTTACGGCTGTCGTGGTGCGCCAGTAGGTTGTGGTGAAACGAGGCGCGCGTGCCGCCCCAGATGCCGCCGTAGCCATGCGCGCCTTTATCGTGTACCGAATTGCGCAAACTTTCCGAAATGATACTCCATTGCAGGGTAAAATCAACGTTGGAATAGAATGACACGCACTCGTCTGTACTCCAGCTCATCGAGCAATGGTCGATAATAATGTTCCGGTGGTAACGGCCGCCCAGGGCATCGTTTTCCACTGCTTTCACGTCGCCCATGCGGAAACGGAGGTAGCGGATAATGACATTGTCGGCATCGACGCTTACCGGGTGATCTTTGATACAAATCCCGTCGCCGGGGGCTGTCTGGCCAGCGATGGTGATATTTGAATTTTTTATAGTGAGCGATGAGTTCAGGGCAATGATTCCCGATATTTTAAAGAGTACTATCCGCGCGCCGCTCTGGGTTACTGCCCAGCGGAGCGTACCTTCCGACGCGTCGTCGGTCAGTTTGGTTACGTAGAGTATTTTTCCACCGCGTCCGCCGGTGGCATAGCGGCCAAAACCTTCGGCGCCGGGAAAGGCGTACGTCTCTGTCGGCGGCGGGTTGTCGCCGCCGGCGATGGTTATCGGCACGGTACGCGCTGTTTCGTCGCCGGCTTTGTTTGTGGCGACGACCTTAAAACCGGTTGTCGCCGTCGCCGGCGTGAAGGTTTGCGTAAACGGGAATGTGGTCGAGGTAATAAAGCCTTTGCCTAATTCCGTTTCGGTTGCGCCGTTGACCAGCGCGTAACGCACCAGCGTCAGGGCTGGGTTGGAAGTAACCGTGCCGCTCACTGTCGCAGGCTGCCCGGCTGTCAGGGTATAGCTGTCTTCCGCAAAGGTGATGACGGGGGCAAACGGCGACTGTTCTTCCGTTCCTGTATTGCAGCTGCATGCGTATAGTGCGACAATCGTTATTATTAACAGTTGTTTTCTCATTGGTCGGTTTGTTTATTCTGTAATCGTTGCATTTATTTTCATCGGGTTTTACGCCTTTAATTCATCCATGCGCTTCCATTCGTATATCCGGCGAATATTGTTGCGCGGTCTTTGTATCCGGCGTTGTATTCGCTTTCGGTCAGCTGGCAGGAGGCGGGGCTTAGGCGGCCTGATACGGGCAGTGCAGCGCCGTTGAGATCCATGCTGCCGTATTCTTTCCAGCCGGCGGAGGCAGAAGCTGCCGTCGGGTTGGGGGCGGGGCTGTTGTACCATCCCGCCGTGGCGATGTGCGTATCCATCCGGCAACGGATAAAGGAAATGTTATCGTAATAGGATGCGTTGCCTGCACTCCGCGCCAGCCACGTGCTGTTGTCGGCGACGCCCGCGCCCTTGGTGAGCCGGCACTCTAAGAATACGAACCCTTTGTCGGCGGCGGCGGGCACGCGTGCTTGCAGGATATACCCGTTGGCTGTTACCGAACGGATTTCGCACTGCTCGAACAGGGCTATCTGCGCGCCGCCCCAGATGAAGTCGACGTCGCCGGCAACGAGGGTGTTGTAGAACCAGCAGTAGCCTTTTATATTCATCGTATCCTGGTTGCTGTGGAGATTACAGTTGACCACCAGCAGGCGGTAGGAACTGTTGAAGTACATCGTTTCGGCTTGGTTGCCGGGACCATGCGAGTTGGTCAGCGTCAGGTTTTCGAGGCGCAGCATGTCGCAGCTTTCCATCAGGAACACTGCCCGTCCGCCGGCGGTAGCGATGGCTTCGCCTGCGGCGGGACGGCTGATGCTGCCGCCTGTGCCGCCGTTCCACTGGTCGTAGTTGTCGTATGTAATAACTACGCCCGCGCGGCTTTCTCCGAGCAGCGTCAGGTTGTTTTTATTCCGGACGAACAGCAGTTCTTCGTACGTTCCGTTTTTGATTTGGATGGTTACGGGTTCATCCTTGCCTTTGGTGACGGAGTATGCGATGGCGGCTTGAATGGTACGGAAGTCGGCATCGCCGTCATCGTCTACGGTAACAGATGTGGCGGTGGGGACGTTGGCTTTGGTGGCGAATGTCCACTGCCCGGCGGCAACGCCGTCGAAGGATACGTCCTCCACTACCGACGCATCAATCGTTACATAGTACTCTTTCCCGTACTCCAGCACGCCGTAGTGGGGTTTGATGACCAGTGTTTTTTCCTGCACTGTAAACGGACGGTAATTGACCGCTCGCACCCGGTCGCTGCATGCGAGCAGGTCGATTTTCGTAGAGGCGTACAGGCTTCCGTTCGACAGTTGAGGTTGGGCGTCGTCGAGCCGGAGTTCGTCGACTTTCAGACCGTCGGATTGATAGATTGCCACCACCCCGGCTGTTCCCAATTTTGGAGACGACGGAAATTCGATGCGCAGGTAGGTGTCGATATACGCATTTCGCGCATGGTTCTTCGGCTCGACAGGCAGGTTATTAACGGTTGCCTCGTCAACGGTAACAGCGATGGCGGCTATTTTGACCGTTTCTTCGCCGGCTTGGTTTTTCGCCACCACCTTAAAGCCAGTCGTGCGGACGGTCGGCGTAAAGGTTTGCGAAAACGACAGCGACGGCTGCGTGGTGTAGCCGACGCCCAATGCTGTCTCTTCCGTGCCGTTCACTACAAAACAGGATACCGACGTTAGCGCCGGCGACGAAGTAACGATGCCGCTAATTGTGGCGGGCACATCGACCGGAAATTGATAGCTGTCTTCGTCAAAGGTGATGACCGGCGCAAAGGGGCTGTCGGGCGTTATATTTTCTTGGCTTGCACAAGAAGCGCCCATCAGCGACAGGGCAAGCAGCGATAGATAAAAGAATGTGTTGTTCATAATTTATTATTTTAAAAATAGTATTATAAAAAAATGATACTGTAAAAGGGTTCACCATTCAAAAAAAATCAACCGGTTCACCATTCACCTTCACATTGCTCACCGACGCCGAAGCGGTTTTACCGTTTCCGTTATCCCCGCTGTTCACGGCTATTCCGACGTAGAGGGTAGAGGGGAACGATTCGTCGGTCGATGTAGTGGCGGAGCCGTAGGTGAGGCCGCCGTCGAGCGAATACGAGGCGTGGAAGACGGCGCCTGCGCGTTCCAGTTTCAGATAGACGTCGCCCGAACCGTTGGGAGCGGTCAATTCTGTTCGGCTGTTACCCGTGAGCGTGCGGTAGAACTTGTCGTCGCCGGCTTTACCGCAGCTCACGTAAGGCCTCCCGGCGCTGATGTCGGCTGTGAGCAGGAGCGCCCCGCGCGCCTGATTCGGGTTGCTTGTGGCGATGCGGGTATAGTCGTGCAGTTGCGCCGTCAGGACAAAGTCGCCCGTAAGCACGCGGTAGACGTAGGCGTAGATTGTTTCTTCGCTGGCGAATTTCCCTTTGCCGGTAACTGTTATCGTACCGCCGTTCAAGGTATATGAACCGGCGGATGAGGCAATGTCCGTATAGCTCCAGCCATTGGCAATGGGGGTTCCGCCACCGCCTTCGCCGCCGCCGCCTGTGATACCGCCATTATCAACCGCTATGGGGGCTGTCTGGTAGCCTAATTTGCCCACGCCTGCCCCGTTGGGTACGATGGTAGCCAGTTGTGCGGCGTCATCAACGGTGTAACTGTATGCCGGCTTAAAGTCGTTATAGGTTAACGGGGACGGCAGTTTCTCGCCGTTGTAGCTTTTGTATTCCACATTCGTGAACGGGTACGGGCTCGAGGCGTTCGACGGTTTGTTTACATACACATTGTCGTTGGTGGCGTAGAGGTAGCCGGCAACGCTTCCTTCGAGGTTTGAGCCGCTTGATTTGGCGGGGTACGTGCAAATGTCGGTAGGCAGGTGCACGCCGTCGAAGTAGTTCGCTTCTACCAGCACTTTTGCCCCGTAGGCGCTCCCCACGCCATAGGTCGATACCTGCTTGTAGAAATTGTTATAGACATGCACCCGACCGAAGCGCACGCGCGGATGGCGCGAGTTGGACAGGTCGAAGTAGTTGTGGTGGAAGGTGGCGGTAATTTGCACATCGGCGCTGGCGTTGTTGGAATGCCCCACAAGGCTCGACTTCTGCGCCTTTATATAATGGCACCACGACACGGTTACATGGTAGGTTTCGTGCGTAATGTCGCATGAGCCGTCTTCATAGTCTTTCGTCTGGTTCACCGATTCGAAACTACAGTGGTCTATCCACACGTTGTGCGACTCCTGTATGGATACGCCGTCGGCGCCGTTATCGGCTTTCGGCATTACGATATACACATTGCGGATGATAATATTGCTGGCTTCGTTGAGGAAGAAACCAATGTGCTGCATGCGGAAGTTGTCGGTGCCGATGATGGTAATGTTGTGGGTACGCTTGATGTCGTACCACGGGCTGCTGGCAGACTTGCGCGTTCCCTGCTCTTTCGTGAACGTGCCGCTGAGCCATACCACTGCCGGCGCGGTGGATTTCGCTTTTTCGCGGGCGAGCAGCCAGTCGGCAAACTTCAGTCCGTCGTCGAAGTGGTGGACGGCGGCGCCGGATGCCGGGGTGAGGGGGTCTGCTGCCGTGCCGCCGCCGGTGGTGCCGCCGTCGGCGGTAGCCCATCCGTAAAGTTTATCAAGCGCTACGGCGCCCACCGTTGGCGGGGTGTAGGGGTCG
>JAITKF010000125.1 GCA_031278545.1 Prevotellaceae bacterium | reverse complement strand
AGCCTGCGATTATCAGGCCATTGAAAATAGAGAATAACAAAATAAGAAAAATGAGAGCCAAAGGCAAAAAGACAATAGAAGCACTTAGAGATAAAGAAAAAAGAGAAGGGAGAAAGGGGGTTTGATTAAACAAGAAATTTAATCAAAAAATCGGTATCGGCGGCAAAGGTATGACTTTTTTTTTAAATCAGCCAAAAAAAGTTAAAAAGAGAGGAAATTTTTTTGAACTATGAACTGTGAACTGAGAACTAAGAGTTAAGAACTAAGAACTAAGAGTTAAGAACTGAGAACTATTCCACCCCCGCTGGCGGGGAAGAGTTACGCAGGCCACGCCTGTAGGGACGACACTTTGTTAACCGTATGCTTTAGCTTACGGACATACGGGAAAGCGCACCCCCCGCAGGCAAGTCCCGCAAGGACGATACTTTATTAACCGCATGCTTTAGCTTACGGCAATAGTCAATAACCCCGTCTTGCAACCCCTTAGGTATTCCAGTATCTAATATCCAAAATCATTTTCGTACTTTTGCATTTCAATGTTAACGATTTAAAATTTTAAAGAAGATGTATAAGATGATTTTATTAACCGGTCTTGCGCTTAACGGGATGGCATGTTCCGCGTCGGCGGACGAGGGAGTGTTGATAGACACGCAGGCGACGGACGAAACGAAAGCCTTGTTTCGGAATCTGAAGAAACTGCAAGACGAGGGACGCGTTCTCTTCGGGCAACAGGAGGCCATTCTGTATGGCCATTCGTGGCATGGCGACCGCGACCGTAGCGATGTGAAGGACGTAACCGGTAGTCATCCGACGCTTATTGGCCTTGATTATCTATCGTTTACATTGCCTGATACGGCGCACCCGCAAGGCAATGTGCGGCAGCTTATCGTGGCGGCGAAAGAAACCTACCGTAGCGGTGGTGTGCTGACGTTTTGCTGTCACATGAGTAATCCCTGCAACGACGGTTCGTTTTATTGGGGCAGCGACTCGCTCAAGGCCATTCCGGTTATCTTCCGTCCGTTCCATGAGTTCGACGGCGACTGGTTTTGGTGGGGGAAGGGAGATTGTACCAAAGACGAGTTTATTACCTTCTGGCGGTTTACGGTCGATTATTTACGAGACTCCCCAGGCGTGCATCATTTCCTCTATGCTTTTTCGCCCGATTGTAAATTCACTACCGAAGAGGCCTATCTTGATTATTATCCCGGCGAAAATTATGTAGACATTGTCGATTTTGACGATTACTGGGATTTCCGTCCCGACGGTGCGAACAATCCAGCCCTGGCCGCCGAGAAATTGAAAATCGTGGCCTCAATCGCCGCCAAACGCCACAAGATAGCCGCCTTTACCGAAACCGGACTGGAGGGCATCGTACAGCCAGACTGGTTTATCGCGACGTTGCTGCCCGTGTTGCAGCAAGCCCGGATCGCTTATGTAATGCTCTGGCGCAACGCTTTCGACCTGCCGAACCATTACTACGCTCCTTTTCCCGGACATCCGGCCGTCCCCGATTTTATGAAATTCTATAAAAACGAAAAAATAATATTTCAGAATATGATTCCTGAGATGTACAAATAATAGTTAATTTTGTTAAATATAATTAGGAGTATACTAAATGAAGACACTACGTATTATTTGCCGCCTGCTGATAGGCGTGCTGTTTATTTTTTCGGGTTATGTAAAGGCCATTGACCCGATTGGTTCTCAAATTATTTTCACGGAATATTTTTCGGCATTCGGGCTGGATTTCTTTATTCCGTGGGCACCATTTCTGATAGCTTATGTCGCTTCCATGGCGGAATTACTTATTGGCTGTTGCGCCCTCATGGGGATTCGGATGAAAGAAACGGCATGGGCGGCGCTGGTGTTCATGATTTTCTTCACGATACTTACTTTTATACTGGCGCTGACTAATCTGGTAACCGATTGCGGATGCTTCGGTAATGCTATTAAAATGACCAATTGGCAAACATTTTTCAAGAATCTGATTATACTGCCGTTTGTGATTATCCTGTTTCTGCAGCGCAAGAATTACCGATCGTTTGCCTCGTGCCGCGCGGAATGGATTACGGTCGGCGCACTGGCGGCCTTGCCCTTGCTGTTATCTATTTACTGCTACCGTCATCTACCGCTGATTGACTTCATGGCCTATAACGTCGGCGTCAATATTCCTGAAGCAATGTCCTATCCCGAAGATGCGGCGCAGGACGAGTGGGAAGTCATTCATCGCTACGAAAAAGACGGTCAGGTCAAGACCTTCTCTAAAGAAACAGCGCCATGGAACGACTCTACATGGACATTCGTCAGCACACAGCCCATACTCAAAAAGAAAGGATATGAACCGCCGATACACGACTTCACCATCGCGCCGCCGGACGGAGGCGATTACCTGACGGATTCCATCCTAAACTTGCCGGGGTATGTGTTTTTATTGATTATGCCGCATGTCGAACAAGCCTCGACCGGACAGGCGGCTGAAATCAACGCGCTGGCCGACTATTGCCTGATGCGCGACGACCGGCATTTCTTCGCGCTCTCCGGATCGGACTATGAGCAGAACGCGGCATTTGTTCTGAAAACCGGCGCCATGTACCCATTCTATGTCACCGACGAAAAACCGCTGCTCTCGATGGTGCGATCGAATCCGGGGCTGATCATCCTGCACGAAGCCACGATTCTGGCTAAATACAGCCGCTTCGACATTCCCTCGCCGGCGCAGGTCGAAGCAGAAATAACCGGACAAAATCCCGATAAGATTATTGCCCGCCACATTACCTGCGAACAATTGACTACCGACCTGTTTGCCCTGCTATTATTGCTGGCAATGGCCACATGGGGTATTATTTTTCGCTTGAAGCATAAAAGCGTAAAGCGTGATGCAACACCTGAACCGTGATTTGTGTAATTCTTTTGATTTCATGGTTTGTCACGTCCTGAAAAAAAATTCTGTAACTCATCACTCATCGTTCATCACTCAACATGGAAGTTCATTCCCATTATTCGTTAAAACACTTCAACACTTTTGGCTTTGATGTCCATGCCGGGCTATTTGCTGCGGCCAGCACTACGGACGAACTGCTGTCCCTGCTTTCCGACAAGCGTTATCGCGCTTTGCCGCTATTAATTTTAGGCGGTGGCAGCAATATGGTATTTTGCGACGATTTCAACGGTCTCGTTATCCATCCTCAAATGACCGGTATCGAAAAACAGGCGGAAGACGCCGAGTTTGTATACCTGCGCGTAGGAGCGGGAGTCGTATGGGACGATTTTGTATCTTACGCCGTGCAGCGCAACTGGGGTGGCGCCGAGAACCTATCGCTCATTCCCGGTCGTGTGGGCGCGGCGCCGGTACAGAACATCGGCGCGTATGGCGTAGAAGCGAAAGCGATTATTCATCAAATCGAATGTATTCTCATCGACACGGGCGAACGGCGCCTATTTTCAAATGCCGAATGTGCATTTGGGTACCGCGACAGCGCATTTAAACACGCATGGAAAAACAAAACGATAATTACGCATGTCGTATTCCGCCTACGGAAAAAACCAGTTTTGCAGACTCATTATGGACATATCGCCGCCGAGTTAAAAAACTACCCCGATATTTCCTTACAAACAATACGGCAAGCGATAATTACCATCCGGCGAACAAAGCTGCCCGACCCTGCGGAAACAGGCAATGCCGGCAGTTTCTTTAAAAACCCTGTCGTGCCGAACGAAACGGCGGCGCGCATAGCCGCCATTGACCCGCGACTCACGACCTATCCGGTAGACGACACCTCTGTAAAACTGCCAGCCGGACGCTTAATCGAGCTCGCCGGATGGAAAGGCCGACGAATAGGGAATGTCGGAGTACACACACAGCAAGCCTTAATATTAGTTCACTATGGCGGCGCTACGGGGCATGACATTATGGCTCTGGCCGCCGCCATCCAGCAATCCGTATACAATAAATTCGGCGTACACTTGGAACGGGAAGTAAATGTGATAGTAAATCCTCCGAATAATTAACAATTATTTAATACTAACATAGCAGCGGCCTTTATAACTAACTGCAAATAATATTGTAACTTTGTACGAAATTTAAACAAATAAACAAAATTCAAAACAAAACAAAATCAATCATGAAAAAAATTTTTACCATCGCCGCTTTTGCTTTTGCATTAGCATCTTGCGGCACAAAAGAAGCAGGGATCTGTATAGATAAATTCTATGAAAATCCCGTAGTCGGTTCCGAAGTTATAATCTCGGGACAAGCGAATATATGTTGTTGTTCGGGCGCGTTGCTAATAGCAGGCAGCGAAAAGAACGTGATAACCGTAGCTCCTGCCGAAGGAGTAGCGGTTCCCGAAAATGTAAAAGGCGCCATTGTCGAAGTGAAAGGCGTTGTAAGCTCCACCACGATTGACGAGCAGTATCTGGCAGATTTAGCCGCACAAGCCGAAGCCGCACAAGACTCCACCGAAAAAGCCAAACTGACGGCGAAAGCGGAAAAAGTAAAAGCAGCTATCGAAGCAAACGGCGCGCCTATTTACAAGTATACAATTGCCGCAACGGAAATTGTCGTCATAAAAGACAAAGCCTGCTGTAAGAAAGGCGAAGGAAAAGATAAAGCCTGCTGTAAGAAAGGCGAAGGAAAAGACAAAGCCTGCTGCAAAAAAGACAGTGCCGCCTGTGAGAAAAAGAGCGACACAAAAGTCGAAGAAGTAAAAGCAGAAACGAAATAACAGAAAGCGAAAACGCAGAGAAATAAAGAATAATTTTTTCATTGAACCGAGGAAGGCCGGATGCAAGTCCGGCTTTTTTCATGCCCCTTATCGCCACGATAAGCCATTTGCAACACCTAATTCTTAACCGCTAACTCATCCAGCCACCTTTTCACTAATTCCTTCCACACATCGTGATAAACAAAATCGGAGCGCATTCCCCACCCGTGCCCGCCGGTGGGGAAAACATACATAGCTGCCGGCACACGATACTGTTTCAAAGCATCATAAAACGCCGAACTGTTCAGTGGATCCACCGTCTGGTCGTCATCGCTCAGAAGCAACAAAGTCGGCGGTGTAGCCGCCGTCACCCGCCATTCGTTGCTATACTCCCGTTGCCGTTCCGGCGAAGGCGATTCGCCTATCAACTGCAACCGCGAACCGGCATGAGCCGTCGCCCCCATACTGACAACCGGATAAAAAAGTACAGCAAAATCAGGACGAGTAAGACTATCGCTAAAATGCGTAGCAGCAGTAGAAGCCAAATGCCCGCCAGCCGAAAATCCGGCAATGCCGACCCTGTCTGGTGCGATATTCCACTCTCTGCTATGTCGCCTGACTAACCGTAGAGCTTGCTGCGCGTCGCTCAGCGGCACCTCATGATGACCGTTCGGCATCCGGTATTTCAAAACAATAGCGGCCATACCATTTTCATTAAGCCACCGGGCAAACTCATGTCCCTCATGCACCATTGCTAGCCGCACGTAGCCTCCGCCCGGACAAATCACAACAGCCGTTGTAGGTGTAGCAGCGCCGGCAGGAAGATAAACATACATCGACGACTGCGACACGCCAGATACCCGACCGGCCGCAGCCTCCTGCTCAGGCATCCTGATACCGTTATCATTCGGCGCCCCATCAGGCCACAACAACATCTCCACCGGCTGTGAAAAAGCGACTGACGCCACTACCGTCAAGCAAAACAGAAGAAAAAAACGAAAAATCATAATACATCTTTTTAAGAAAATTAAACACCTTTTTTATCGTTACAACGAATAAAGAATGAACAAAGATACTACTTTAAAATTACGCGAGATATTACGCATCCCGCATTACATATCAATAAGAAAGGGGACGCGAATCACTTCGGGTCCCCCTCCTGTTTATTAAGTTATGCAAAGATACTATTTTTTTCTTTACTCTTCCATAGTATATTTTTTGACTAAATCTTTTTTTAAGGCGCTATTAGTCAATGAACTATTTCTTCCGTGTTTGATTTCCCGCTTTTTTCCAACCCGGCTCAAAAGTCCTGCGCCTCAGGGTAGCAACGAGCAACTTTATCTAATACCCACCTTTCCCCAGCTTTCTCCACAGGAGAAGTTGTCCCAAAGCCCTATCATTGCGAGTGTAGCGAAATAATTCGGGAAGATTGGAAGTGGAGAATAGTGATTAATAAGAGTGGCGCATCAGCTAATCAGCAATCATGCAAATAACACAAAATACCGGAAACAAGTCGAAAGTCTCGAGTCTTTTCACTTCCCTTTCCGGTCAATAAATATTCACTTTAAATGCAGGATGTTTAGATATAGTAGTTAATAGTTAATGAGGTTAGCGCACCGGTCTCATTAAGCACGAAAACAATATCCACCTTCCCCTAACCACTTCTGCATGAGTGGGAAGAAACAGCACGGGGTCGGTAGCCTGTGGCTGCCGACCCCGTGTCGTTTTGTACTTTTGTGCCTTCGCGTTTATGTTTGCGTCTTCGGGAAGATTACTTTTTTTTGCTGATGTCAAAAACAAAGGCGATTTTCAAGCCTAAGGAGAGGGTCGAAACTTTGTCGATAAACGCTTTCCGTCCGTTTTCCGTAGCGTACTTGGAGGTAAGGACGCTGTTGATTATATAGTTTTGCGGGCTGGCTGCGTTGTATTCTACCATGGCGGCTGTCGGGTCGTCTTCAATCAGGCTGTTCAGGCCATAGTCAATGTAGAGTCCGGTGTAGAACATGAACTGCGGACTGTATACCCAGTTGACGCCTGCTTCGGCAGCAAGTATCCACGATACCGTAGCGTTGAGTTTCCCGTCGGTCGCATCAAGAGTGTAGGGCGGCGACGAGGAGAATCCCATGTAAGTAAAGGCGGTTCCGTCTTCCGGTTTTCCGAATACGACGTTATCGTAAGCGTAGAATCCGGAAGTGGCGGCGTTCAGTTTGTCGGTTTGGTAGCCGAATTGCAGGGGGATGCCTATTTTTACGCCCGCCGCTGCGCATATTTGCCGGGCGCCGGTGGTACGAAACCGCGCCATGATAGGGATTTCGAGAAATGTTGCACGTTGACGTTCGTCGTAGCGCGTCATTTCCATACGGAATTCAAAATTCTTCCTGTCCATGTCTTGTGTGTCATAGTGGTCGGTAAACGAGCCGGCCGAGAAGTGGGCATTATAGAACGTCAGTCCCAGTCCGCTGCCTATTCCCCAGTGGGGCGTAAGGTAGAGGTAGTAGTGTACTCCGAACTGTCCGCCTATTTCCATGCTGGCTTTTCCTTTGGTGGGGGTGTAGGTTAATGCCGAAAGGCCGGTGCCGCCGAAGAAGGCAAGTTCGTGGGTCGTTTGGCTGCTTGCTGTTATATAGCCCAGCAAGGCGATTACAAGTAGTATAATTTTCTTCATAGTGAATGTTTGTTTAAAATTAAAAAATAGCTTCTATCTTATTGCAGGAGGATTTTTATGGTTTGCTGTGTTTGTTTGTTTTTATCCTGCAATTGCAGTAGGTAAATGCCTGTTTCCGTCAGGAGTTGTATTTCCATCAGGGTGTCGGTAACGGGTACGGTTTTCAGTAAGACGCCGGTGGTGGAGTAGACCTTGATGGTGGCTCCGAGCAGTGCGGCTTTATCGCCGTCGATGCGGACGAATACTTTGCCGTCGTTTACTGGATTTGGGTATACTGAGGCGCTTAATGCGGCGGCAGGCGCTGGCGAGGGGGTGTAACGGCAACTCCGTACGATGCCGTCGTATTCTTCGGCCGACAGTTCTACATAAAATTCATCTGCCGGGTTCAGTTGTTCGCCTTTGTTTCCAGCGGAGTACCATTGCCGGTTGCTTACGTGCTTTCCATTTTTGTACCACCGGTATGCGGTGAAGTGATAGCCGCCGTTGTTGGCCGGTTCGTTGATTACGGTAAGCGTATTGTTCCAGTGCTGTTCAATGACCTGATCGGTGTTAAAGGGACGGGCGATGGTGATTGGGTAGTCGGTGTAAAACGACCCGTCGCGCGAGCCTATCGAATAGGTAAAGGGGTAGACGCCGGGCTTCGGTATGGGGATAGCGAATGTCGAGCTTACTACTGCGCCGTTAAAGTTGACCGTAGCGAGGGGGTCGAAGGTAATAACTGTGAGGGTTACCTGATCGGCGCCGCAGTCCATGATGTAGTAGTTTTTCGCCGGGTCGAATGTAGCGCCGGCGACCGTAAATTCGACGATTTTTGTAGAAAGGACTACCAGTTCGCGCGTTACCGGCTCGGCGGGGGCGTAGAAGGTGGTGCCCGACTGGGTGGCGGTAACGCTTGTGGCGCCTTCGGCTTTCAGGCGTAGCGTAACGCCGTCGGCGGTTAGTTCGGCAATTAGCGGATGCGCGATTTCATAATATACGGGCAGTTCGGAAGACGCCGTGGCATTAAGGGTATAGCTTCCATCTTCCAGCCGGAGCGATGGAATAGCGGGGAAGTCGATTGTCTGCGGCATCTTGGTGGTGGTAAACTGTAAGCGCGTGGGGTAGTCGTCCGACGGATAGCCGTTGGCGTCGATGGCCGCTACAATAAACGAGTAGGTGGTTACCGGAATAAGGCCGGTGAGTTCGTATTGGTTATTGGTGGTTTTGTTCAACAGTAGGGGAGCGACTTTTCCTTCTTCTTCGACAAAGCGGATTTGAGCTACTTCGTAGGAGCCATTAGTAACGGTAACGGTTGCTCTGGCGGTGGTGGCCAGCGCTTCGTTCAGGGTTACGCCGGTAACGGCTACGGCTGTGGCCGGCGGCGGCGCTGTAACGTCGCACGACAGGCCGACGGTATAGCTTTGGGCGGGGTTAATATAGCAGTTACCGTTCCGTTCGCCTGCGGCGTTGAAGGTGGTCCATACAAGCGGGGCGCCGAAGGTTACTACATCGCCCGTTGTTAAGGGCGTGCCGAAGGTCAGGGTGAGCACATTGTCGCCGACGGCCGCGCGGGTTACTCCTCCAGCCGGTGCAGCGCCGTTGACTGTTACGCTGGCGACGGAAATAGAATTGTTGTTCCATGTAGCTACCGTACCGTTTACGGGTGCGACAGTGAACGAGAGTACTCTTTTATCGTCCGACAGTCCGATGGTCAGGTATGCGGGGAATGAGCCGTCAGCATTGGTAATAATCTTATTGCAGTATTCGGAGAAGCCGGTTGATGTAACCAGCACTTCTTTGGGCAATGCGAGTCCGCCGCCGGCTATTTTCACATTTCCGCCGGCCGAGGCGCCTTGTGTCCATACGACGGTTACCGGGCGGGGATAAATAACGCCGTCGGCATTGGGAGCCATGCTGGCAGGCTGCACTTCTAAGCCGGCCGATGGCGTAATGGATACAGGCCCTAAGAGGTGTTTGCCGGAGAGCATAAAGGTTTGTACGGCCACTGCCGGCGAAAACTGGATGACGGATGGCTGCACAGTTACTTCCGGGGCTATGGAGCAGTTGCTGCCGTAGGTATAGAGGATATACTGTCCGAAGTTGACGACAGGGTACAGGTTATTTAATCCGCCGGTGGCGTTGTCGGAGGTTTTGTATTCGATCATGCCGTTGTAGTTAATTTTATCGCCGATGAGTAGGGGGATGACGGGGGTGAAAACGATTTCGGTTTTTTCGGCGTTGATAGCGGCGGTAAACCAAGCGCCGGTCTGTCCGTTTACGGTAAAGTTAGCGGGCGCCATTCCGTTGCCCCGGAAAGCTGTTTGGGTATTGCTTTCATCGACAGGGGCGATTTTGACTACGATGTTTCCATCGGCGCGGGTTTCAAAGCTAAAGAGCGCCACGTCCTGTATCTGGTAGCTGTCGGTTGCTGCGCCGTCGCCACTTGGGTTCACTGCGAGCCGGCATATTTCGGACGAGCCGATAACCGGAGGGGTTACTGTTCCCGGGATGATCCACGTATAAGGCGCCGACTGTTCGGAGTCGGTGTATTCATAGACGGTGGAATGTGACTGTACTTTTACGGTATAGGTGCCGGGCGTGTTGAAGGCGATGACATCGCCCGATGCGATGTTTGTTTGCGTATGGGCTACATAGGCCGATGTGCTCCGGTATACGGTAGCCGTATGGTGTGCGGCGTGGCTGTCGCTGGTGAAGGTGATAGCGCGGGCGGTATTGATGTTTGTAATGACCGGTTGGCTAAGCTGTACCCGCGGTAAAGGCGCGCATTTGCTGCCGTAGGTATAGGTGAATGGCACGGTGGGGTAGGCATTCGTGTTTAACGTGGTTCGGTATTCCAGAATCTGGTTAATATAAATCGGCGTTCCCGAGGGGATGGTTACTCGCGGCGTCAGTGTGATTACGCTTTTGTCGGCGTTGATGGTGCGTTGCAGGATACTCTGGCCGGCATTGAGGTTACCGCCGACGGTCATTGTGACGATGCGGTCGTCCGACCAGCCGTTGTTGCGGAAGAAGGCAGCGTTGTCGCCCGGAATACCGACAATGCTGATGGTAATATTGCCGTTGTCTTCCGTGTTCCATGTGATAATACATTCTTCGGTTGTTCCCGGTTGCAGCGTAGTGCGGCAGTATTCGGAGGGGGGCAGGGTTGGCGTGCCGGGGATTGTCCATGCGAAGGGTTCGGAGGGTTCGGAGTCGGTATACTCGAATTGCAGGCTCTTGGACTGTACTTTTACGGTGTAGACGCCCGGGGTGGTAAAGTTGATAGTATTTCCGGTGGTTACGTTGCTTTGGCTGTGGAAGACAAAGTTGGTTGTACCGGAGTATACTGATACGACGTTATTGCCTGCGTTGGGGTCGCTGGTGAAGGTGATTTCGCCGGTTTGGGAGATGGCTGTAATCACCGGTTTGGCGAGTGGCGTTTGGGAGAGGCTGGCGCAGGGGCGTCCGTATGTATAGGTGAATGCGATGGTCGGCCATGCGTTACCGTCGAGGGCGGTGGCGTATTCCAGAATCTGGTTGATGTAGATGGTGGCTCCGTAGGGGATGGCCTGTTGCGGGGTGAGGGTGATGACGGTTTTTTCGGCGTTGATGGTACGGACGAAAAAGCGGTTATTTGTGTTTGCCTCGCCGTTGACGGTCAGGTTTGCGATGCAATTGTCGCACCATCCGTTGTTTCGGAATTTCGTTACGTTGTCGCCCGGGACGCCGGCAATGGAGACGGAGATGTTGCCGCTGGATTCGGTGTTCCATGTAATCACGCAGGCGCGGTTATCGCCGGGCAGTATGGTTGTCCGGCAATATTCGGAACCTCCTTCGCAGAGGCTGCCGTAGGTGTAGGAGAACTCTACGGTCGGCCATGCGTTGCCGTCGAGGGCGGTGGCGTATTCCAGAATCTGGTTGATGTAGATGGTGGCGCCGTCGGGGATGGTCTGTTGTGGGGTGAGGGTGATGACGGTTTTTTCGGGGTTGATAGTACGGACGAAGAACCGGTTGCCGGTATTTGCTTCGCCGTTGACGGTTAGTTGTGCGATCCGGTCGTCGTTCCAGCCGTTGCCTCGGAATGTTGTTACGTTATCACCCGGGATGCCGGAGATGAATACGACGATGTTTCCGTTGGGTTCGGTGTTCCATGAGATGACGCAGGCGCGGTTGTCGCCGGGCAAGATAGTTGTCCGGCAGTATTCGGAGTCTGCTGCAAATGCAGCGTTGGTCAGTGTGAGGGACAGTAGCAGTAACCATCCCGTTGTTTTGATTTTTTTCATATCAGTAAATTTAGTAGTGTTTATTATGATTGATAATTTTTCATTTCATGTGTTATAAGAAAGCGAGCCAGTTGAGGTATATTTCTCCTCCGGTATAGCAGTTGCCGGTGGGTGTATCATTGGGGCAATAGTATGCGATCCGGACGGTTTGTTTGCCGGCGGGCAGTCTGACGGTGGCGGTGGCGGTTTCCCATTGGGTAAAACCGCCGGTACCCCGCAGGTCGATGGTTCCCTTGATGTCGTTGCCGATTGAGAATTGCAGGTTCATTCCTTCTTCGGAGGCATATCGGAGGTTGACAGTATAGTCGCCGGCTTCGCGGAGGTCAAGCTGGTATTCGATCCACTTGCCGGGGATGAATCCGGTAATCATGAGCACGCCGGAGGTGTCGGTCGAGGGACGGACGCGGACGCTGTTCGTCCAGTGATCGCTGTCGGGGACGTCGACGATGTTCATCGAGCTGTAATGTTCGGCGGGAATCATGTCGCCGGCTTCGTACCAAGTGTTTTTATCTTGGGAGGAGAAGTTGACGAACATTTTGCCGAGGTCTTTCAGTTCGGAGCGGTCGTTGTACATCAGTTGCATGTAAGGGAATGTGCTGTCGCTGCCGCCGGTGCGCAGGATGAACCATGCGTAGCGGGCAATGTGGGGGTCGCTTTCGAGGAAGTTGAGGACGTCGCACATGTAGTCTTGCTGCCCGGTGAGTGAATAGTTATTAGCGTTGAGTCCATCCCAAGCGCAAAATTCGGTTAGCCATATCGGTTTGTTGTATTTATAGAACTCCCCGACGTACCACATGATGGCTGAGGGGGCGTTCATGTAGCTGTGTATGGCGATGGCGTCGACGTCGTCGAGGGGTATGCGGGAGAAAAATTCGTCGAACCAACCGACGGGGTTGTATTGTGGCTGTACATTGCCGTAGGTTAGGGCAGGGGATACGAGTTTCATGCCGAGTTCGTCGGCGAGGGCTTTGAGCCGCGGCCATTCGGCGGCGGCTTGGGCGGGGGTCATGTTAGCTTGCTCGCCATGGCAGGGTTCGTTGAATGCGAGGATGTATTCGCATTCGGGGTGGGTGCGTTTGTAGGCGCGGATTTGGTCGGCGTTGTAGCCGGCGTTCCAAGCCATTGGGAAGAAGTCCATCTGTGCGGCTGTTTGTTCGGAGGAGAAGTTGGTATGGTTGTTACCCCACGTATAGAACCAACTGACGCCTATTCCGATTTTTGCGAAGTCGCCGGAGAAGAATGGGTCGTTGTTGCTAAATGATACGCCGCGTTTTGTACTGCGCGCCTGTTTAGGGTAGTCTATCTGGCGGAGGTTTTCCGTGCCGGTACGGGGGTTGTCGGGGATGTCGGGCGCGTCGTCTTTTTGGCAGGCGGCGGACAGGAGCAACAGGAGTAGCAGGAAGCAGGTTGTTTTTTTCATATTTGTCGTTGTTTTTTTATTGATATTGATGTCCTACGGACATTGTTCATAACTCTTAGTTCATCGTTCATCGTTTAAATCGCCACCAGTTGAAGGAAATCATTCCTTTACTGGGGGTGAAGCGGATGGTCTGCACGCCGGCGGGGAGGGCGATGAGTATTTCGGCGGTTTTCCAGTCGGTGTAGCTGCCGGTGGCGGGGAGGGAGATTTCTATTTCTTCGTTGCCGGCTTTGATTTTGCATTTCGATTCGATGACGGTGGCGTAGCGGAAGGAGATGTTGTAGCCGGTGGCGGCGGGGACGTTGATTTTATATTCTAACCATTTTGGCAGGCCGAAGTTGGCTACTTCGAGGATTCCTCCTGCGGAGTCGGAGCAGATTTTCAGTTGTACGCCCGACGTCCACGCGTTGGTACCGACGACTTCGGACATGTTTGTCTGGCAGTAGTGTTCGGCGGGGATGATTTCGTCGGGGGCGTATGCCGTAACGTTGTCAAGGGAGGAGATACCGTTGTAGATTTTTCCCAAGTCGGTAAGTTCGCCCCGGTTGTTACCGGTAGGGCGGAGGGAGAAGTGGGGGTTTCCGGTGGCCGGGCCGTCGTATTTGAACCAAGCGTATCGTTCGATGATAGGGTCTGTTTCGAAATAGTTGATGATGTCGCTCATGTATTCCCGTTGGCGGTCGGCGGAGATGGTTCCTTCCCATGCGCAAAATTCGGTCATCCATATAGGTTTTCCGTATTTGCGGAATCGTTCGACGTAGCTTTTGAGCGCCGAGGGGGAGTTCATGTAGCAGTGGATGGCGAGGGCGTCAACGTCGTCGAGGGGTACGAGGGAGAAAAATTCATCGAGCCAAACGATGGGGTCGCTGTAGTTGGGGAGCGTTCCGTAGTTCATGGCTGGGGCGACGATTTTGAGGTGGAGTTCGTCGGCGAGCGATTTCAGGTCTGTCCATTTGTCGGCAGCTAAGGAGGGGTTCATGTTGGCCTGGTCGGTGAGGTTGGGTTCGTTGAAGGCCATGAGGTATTGGCATGCGGGGTGGGCGTTGACGTAGTTACGGATGGCGTTGGGGTTATAGTCTTTGTTCCATGCCATCGGGCAAAATTCCATACCGCTGGCGGCGTAGGCGCTTTCGAGGGTGTTGTTGAAACTGGTGCCCCAGTTGTAGAACCAGCTGATGCTGTTTTTTATGGTGTCGAAGTCGTCCGTGTAAAGGGTGTTGCAGCTGATGCCGCGTTTGGGGCTTCGCGCCTGTTTGTAGGTGTAGGTGATTTTTTCGTCGACGGGATTATTGGGTTCGTCGGGCGCGTCGTCCTTTTGGCAGGCGACGGGTAGCAGCAGCAGTAGGAAGTAAGCAGTGGCAGCGAGTAGCGTTTTCATTTGTTTCATTTGTTTCATTTTTTCTATTAATATTGACGTTCATAGTTCATAGTTTATCATTCATCGTTCTTTTTTGATACGATGATGTAGTCGATGTACATGTGGGCGTCGCCGTTTTGGAGGGCGGAGATGTTATTGATGTCGTAGATGCCGGGGAAGTTTCCACCGACGGCGAGGTTGAAGAGGATGAAGAAGTCTTTTTGGAAGTAGTTGCCCGGGGATTGTTCGGTGGATTTGTCGGAGATGGTCATTTCAAAATAGGGGTCGTTGTCGGGGTATTGGTCGAGGTCGAGGTAGGTGGCTACGCGTTGTTCGTTCCAGATGAGAGTGAAGAGGTGGAAGTCGTCTTGAAGTCCGTAGGGGCTGGTGTAGTCTTTGGCGTAGGAGGGGTTTGGCCATCCGACGCCCCAGTGGCAGGCGCCGTTGAGGTATCGGTCTTGCCGGCCGTTGTAGCCGTTGCTATGCCCCATTTCGAGGATGTCGAGTTCGCCGCATCGGGGCCATCCGACGGAGGAGTAGTCGTTGCCCATTGTCCAGAAGGCAGGCCAGAGGCCGTTGGCGGTTTTTGGGAGCCGTATAAGGGCGTCAATACGGACGAAGGTGAAGATTTTTTTGTCTTTGGTGTTTACCCGTCCGGAGGTGGCGGTTTTGCCGCCGAATGATTCTTTCCGTGCGGTGAGGATAAGGCATCGCCGGTCGCCTGTGGGGTCAGGGCCGATGGATACGTTTTCGGCGCGGTAGTATTGGAGTTCGTTGTTACCGCCGCCGTCGCCGTTGACTTCGATGTTCCAGTGTTGGAGGTTGAGGTTGTCGTCGTTGAATTGGTCTTCCCAGAGGATGGTGTATCCGTCTAAGAAAGCGACGGCGGGTTCGACGGGTGGTTCGTCTACTGGCGGGGCGTCGGCTTTTTGGCAGGCGGCGGGCAGTAGCAGGAGTAGCAGGAGGTAGTAAGCAGCGGCAGGGAGTGGTATTTTTGTTGTTTTCATTGTTTTCATTTTTTTATTGTTTATTGTTCATTGTTCTATTTCACGTTCGATATTGAATGTGGTTACTATTTCGCCGATGTATTTTCCGATGCCTTTGATGGTGAGGGCGGCGCTCCCGACCGACGACGGGGAAGCCATTTGTCGTGAGGGGTCGCTGCCGCGTGTGCTGCGTAAGTAGGCGATGTCTTCTTCGGTAAGCGCTGTGCCGCATTCCTGTGTTTGGGCAAACAGGGTAAGGGTAAGGCCGGCGTCGACGAGCGAGAGAAGTATTTTCAGGGCATTCATTGGCGGGGTTCTTTTGTTGTGTTATCCATGGCCGAGAAGTTGTTTTCCGCGTCTATCAGCCGCTGGCGTATCATCACACGGCATCCAGTTGTTGCTGTATGGCGTTGATGGCGGCTTGCTGCGACCGGACGGCCTGTAGCAGCACCGGTACTAATCCTACGTAGTCGATGGCCAGTCCGTCGGGGGTTTCGTAGACCATGTCGGGGTAGACCTTTTGTACGTCTTCGGCTATCAGCCCGTATTGTTTGTGACGGAACGCCGGCGACGATTCGTCGTAGCGCGGGATGCTATAGTGTACCACCTCGCCTTCGGTGTTCGTGCTATCCATAGGGACTTCTACCTGCCGGCGGTAGTAGGCTACCGGCTGTAGTTGCGACAGGTCGGCGATGACCTGCTCTTTCCTAATCGGGATAAAGCTGTCTATCTTGACGGCGGGGCCTAAGCTAATTACCCGCGCGCTCAGCAGGCCGTTGACGACGGCGGTATTGCCGTTGAAGTAGCCAGCGTACGCACCGGTGATAGTAGCTTCCGTGTCGGTAACGCCGCCATAAACGCCGGCGCCGTTGTTGCCAAGCATTAATCCCGAAACGCTATAAGCACTAGTAAGGTTTGGCGACCCACTGGTAATACCTCTCACACCATATACAAAACCTAAAAACGCATAATTTGGTGTATAAGTCCCCACATATCCTTGTATTGCGATGCTTCGAACGTTATTACTACCATACCCGCCTGCTGTCGCATGTATTCCATACTTAGAGCCAAAACCACCATTTGTAATTTCGAGACCATGTAATTTATAGCCTCCTACTGCTGTTATATGAACCTCCGTAGCTGTACTACCTGTCCCACCCACTGTCAACGCTGACTGTGGCGTATACATTAATGCTCCGTAGCCGATAGCCACATTCCCATTTCCAGCCACCTTTAGCTGTCCCCACGCCATCGTCGCGCAGCAGGCAAACAGTCCTATTAAAATTACTTTCGTTTTCATGATTTCTTCATTTTTAGTTCCTTCTCCTTTTCCCCCTCCCTTTCGGGAGAGGGTTCGAGAGTGAGGAGCACATTAATTTAGTTTGCTCCTGCCGCTTTTTTGTAGAAGAATATCGCGTCAAGATTAAGTTCCGTGCCTACTACGCCGCCGCTTGAGAACGAGGGCAAATAGCCTATTCCCGAATATGGCCATACCCAGCCTCCGTCAGAGATTGTAGACATAGGAATATCGAAATGATGCCATTCCCCGTCGTGTGGATAATCTTGTACCCAAACGGCGCTTGTTGGCGCCTGCGCCGGAGGCCCGGCGTAGATTTTTATTTCTCCGTCTCGGGGAACGTTCGGCCACCCGAAGTTGAGCTGATATCCTGCGTTGGGTTGGTTAGTGGGGCTTTTAATAGCGAAATGGAAATGATAGTCCGCCGGATTATTGGCAATCTCGCTTACATCGGCAGTTAGCTGAAATCCGCCACCGCTCCATCCATGGGTACTAACAACCCACGCGAGATAGCCTGACGGTTCTCCATAAGCATTCGGCCCATTGGGTGTTCCGGGTTCATAAGTAAGCAAACCTGTACCTTCTGTAATCCAATCGTAAAGAGTGTTCACGATGTCATCTGGCCGGAGGTTTTGCTTTACTCTTGTTCCCGGTAAATTTCCTCCCAACGCCTCAAAGCTCACGTCATCTAAGTAGATAATGTAGTAGTCGGTACCCTTCAAACTTTCGTGGAGATTCGCAGGAATGGGAATATCCGGTGTATCCCCTTCGTTATCTGTCTCATCACCACCAGCGCCGCTGCTGCAAGCGAAAGCGATCGCCATCATCATTGTCGTGGCGCAAATGGCCACTAATTGTAATTTTTTTTTCTTTTTCATAATTGAATTTTTTTGTGCTCATACGAGCGGTTAGTTTTTATTTTTTGGTTGTTGTTTTTATGTTTGACATCGTTTATAACTCATAACTCTTACTTCATAGTCCATAGTTCACAGAGTTCATTTCCACGCGGGGTTTTGGTTCATAGCCGGGTTTAGGTCGAGTTCCGCCTGTGGTAGTGGGAACAGTTCGTGTTTTCCTTCGACGAAGGGGGCCATTTCGGCTCTTGCGTCCGGGGCTTCTTTTATTTTGTAAGCGTCCATCGTTTCTTTTACGATTCCCCACCGGCAGAGGTCGAACCAGCGGTGGCTTTCCATGGCGAGTTCTACGCGTCGTTCGTGCCGGATGGCCTCCCTGAGGCCGTCGGCGTTGTTGGCATATGGGGCTCCTGTTTTTCGGTTGAGGTAGTTAGGGAATGGTTGGATTTGCGTGGCCGGGTTGTCGCTTTCGCGTCGAGCGCGTGCGCGCACGCGCTCGAGGGCGTCTTTGGCGGCCGTGAGGGCTCCTGTTTCGACGCATGCTTCGGCGTACATGAGCAGGACGTCGGCGTAGCGGATGAGTTTGATGTTAATCGGGGCCCGTGTGGCGTGCCCGTTCCAGAGGGAGTTAAGGCCGTCGTCCATGATGGCGTATTTCCTGGCGAGGAAGCGTGAGCCAAGGTATATCTCCTGCGCCGGGGTTGTGATGAGCGTGTCGGGGAGGTTGATGATGGCGGCGTCGCGCCGGGGGTCTCCGGGTTCGTATTCGTCGTAGAGGTCTTGCGTGGGTTTGTTGAACCCCCATCCTTCGCTCGCGCCGTCGTCCCATGCGGGTACCATCCCCGACCGCGAGCGTGTAAGGATGGTGGAGAAGGTTCCACGGGTGGCTCCGAAGTGGGGAGTAAACCCTCCGTAGTCACTGGTGGCTTCTTCGGCGTATTGTACTTCAAAGACGGACTCTTGGCCGTTTTCGTGAAGGATGCTGAAGTTTTCGGCATAGCGCGCCTCTAAGGCGTATTCCCCGGCGGCGCTTAGCAGGGAGTCGCCCCACGCTTTTGCTGTGGGGTAGTCGTGGCGGTAGAGGTGCACTTTTAAGAGGAGGGCTTGAGCGGCCCCTTTGGTGGCGCGGCCGATTTCGGCGGGGTCGGCGTATGTGCGGCTGCGTAGCCAGAGGCGGCGGTTGGCGTCGTCGAGGTCGGCGATTATTTGGGTGTATATCGTTTCGACGGAGGCTGCGGGCTGGTTCCAGTCGGCCGACGATTTGATGGAGAACGTAACTAATGGAACGCTGCCGAAGACCCTTACGAGGCGGAAGTAGTATAGCGCGCGGAGGAATTTCAGTTCCCCGATGAGCCGCTGGCGGAGTGCGTCGTCCATGACGTCGTCGACGTCGACGGCGGGCACTTCTTCCAACGCAAGGTTACATCGTGCAATGCCTAAGAAGTTCGACTGGTACCAGTCGAGGAGGATGGGGTTGTTAGGTTGAGTTTTGAAGTTTTCGAGGTCGTATGCAGCGGCCATGTCGGAGATGTTCTGCCCGCCTTTGAGGGCGTCGTCCGAAGCGACGTCTCCTATCCACCATTCGGGGCTGTATGTGTGCCCGTATTCCCATTGGAGTGGAACGTAGGCTCCGTTGGTTATCTGGATGGCCGCGGCGCCTCCGCCCGTCAGGAAGAAATCGTCTTCGTTGGTTTGCGCGGGTTGCGGTTCATGCAGCCAGTCGTTGCACGACAGGAAGGCGAGGCAAAGGCCGGCGGTCAGCATTGTCCGTAGCGCCCTGCCTGCCGGCCGGCGGCGTAAATTGCGTGTGGGTTGTACGTTATTTTTCATGTCCTGTATCATTAAATGTTAAAATTCGATGTTGCATCCTATACTAATGGTCATTGATTGTGGATAGTTTCCGTAATCCACGCCGCTTCCTACCTCCGGGTCAAAACCGGTATAGTTTGTCAGGGTAAGGAGGTTGTTGGCGGCGGCGTAGACCCGCAAACGGTCGATGTGTATTTTTTTGGAGAACGCCTGTGGTACGGTATATCCTATCTGTACGTTTTTGAGCCGGAGGTAATCCCCGTTTTCGATAAAGCGGCTCGAGGTAGCGAAGTTCACGGAATTTCGCGGGCTGGGTATCGTCCCGTCGGGGGTCGAAGGCGTCCACGCATTGCGCATGGCCGTGCTCATGACCGATTCGTTGCCTGCGCCTTCCAGTTGATGCCGCTGGGCATTGTAGAGTTTGTTTCCGGCTACGCCCTGGAAGAACAACTGGAGGTCGAATCCCCGGTATTCGGCGCCTATGTTCAACCCGTAGGCCAGCCACGGGAATGGGTTTCCCAGCGCCACGCGGTCGTCGTCGTTGATGCTTCCGTCGCCGTTTACATCGCGGTATTTGGCGTCGCCTTCGCGGTAGGTTCCCTGGGTGGTATTAAAGAGGTAGCTGTTGGCCTCGTCGTCCGAACGGTAGATGCCCAAATAGTCGTACCCATAATAGGAGTACAGCGCCATGCCTTCCGTGCTGACGTTGCGGTCGCCGTAAACGGGAAATCCGCCGTTGAGCGCGACTAATTCGTTTCGGATAAAACTGGCGTTCCCGCCAATGGAATAACTTAACCCGCCTATCTGCCGCTGGTGTTCGAGGGTAATCTCAATCCCCTCGTTCCGTACAGTGCCTACATTGGCCTTCGGACTAAACCGGTTGCCGGTATACGCCGGCGCTGATACGTAGAGGAACATCTCTTTGGTGTCGCGGCGGAAAACGTCGACCGTCCCCGATAAGGCCCCTTTCAGGATGCTGAAATCGGCAGCTATATTCCATTGTTCGGTAACTTCCCACCGTCCGTTTTTATTGACAAAGGTATTGATGCCCGCCCCCAATGCCTGCGTCTGCGGCTGCCCGAGGATGTAAGAGAAGAAATACATGCCTGACCCAACTTCTTGCGCAAAGTCGCTGGATCCGACACTGCTCTGGTTGCCTAACTGCCCCCAGCCGACACGCAGCTTTAAGTCGTCCAGCAAATCGACGTCCCTCAGAAACGCCTCCTGACTGATGCGCCATCCGATAGCCGCCGACGGGAAATAGCCCCACGTGTTTTCAGGGAATTTGCTGGAGGCGTCGGCGCGGAAATTAACGGTCAGCAGGTAGCGGTTGTCGTACGCATAATGCGCCCGCCCCAGCAACGAGAACATCCGTGTACGGTCGACGCCGTCGCCTGCCGGGTTGGTATTGTCGTCGGTAGTCTGCGACAGGTACCAGTTGCTCTGTACTGGGTTGAGGATGCTCGAGCCGCTGTTGCCTAACGAATAATAATTGTATTCTTCGGTCGTTTGTCCCGCCATCAACGAAAAGGAATGCTTGCCGAAGGTGCGGGCGTAGGTCGCAATGTTCTCTATAATCAGGGTGCAGTAGCGGGACAGGCTGCTTGATAAAAAGTTTTTTTCATTCTTATCATACGACGAATATTCATATTTTTCCTTAAAAGTCCGGCTGCGGAGGTTGCTTAAGTCCATACTTACCGACGAGCGAACGGTGAGCCCATTGACCGGCGTCAACTCCAGATAAACGTCGCCCACCATCCGGTCGGTATAATCATTCGGGTGCGTTGTTTCGACCATGGAGAAAGGGTTTGTTACGTTCTTAAAGTTGGACGCGGCCGCCGGACGTCCGCCGATATTGACGCCGGCGTTATTCAGGGCGCCGTCGGGGTAATGTGTCGGATCCCATGGCGCCATGGCCAACGCAGCGGTAACGATCGAGGCGCCCGCGCTGCCGCTGTTGTGCATGGCGTTCCGGTAAGTGGAGTTCATATAGGTGATGTTTTCACCTATCTTTAGCCAATTACGAATTTGGTACGACATATTGGAACGTAAGGTCAATCGTTTATAATACGACCCGATAATGGTGCCGTCCTGGTCGAAATAGCCCGCGCTGAAAGCATAATGCAGTTTTTTGCCGCTGCTGCCGCTAAACGACAGGTTGTAGCTTTGCACTACGGCGGTTTCAAAGACTTCGTCCTGCCAGTCGGTTTCCTGTTTACTGTAATTAAAGCCGTCGGGATGTTGCTGGTCGTATAGCACCGGAAAATAGGCCGACGAGCCTAACCGGTATACCGACAGCCAGCGGTTGAACCCCTTTCCCCCGTCGTACATAGCAATTTCTGACTGTACGTCGTTGAAGTTAATCATCGTTTGGGCAAATTCCTTGCTTTGCATCACGTCTAATTTTCGCCACCGGCGCTGGATTCCGGCATAGGCGTCGAAGGCGATTTTGCCCTTCTCCTCCTTGCCTGTTTTAGTCGTAATCAAGACGACCCCGTTGGCGCCACGTGAACCGTAAATAGCCGCCGCCGATGCGTCCTTCAAGATTTCGGTCGATTCGATGTCATTGGCGTTTAAGAAGGAAATATCATTGAGAATAATGCCGTCTACTACATAAATAGGGTCGCTGTTGTTCAACGTCCCGATACCGCGAATACGCACAATAGCCGACGCGCCGGGCTGTCCGGAATTAGCGTTTACCGTCACTCCGGCTGCGCGCCCCTGCAAGGCCTGCGTAAGGTTGGACGCCGGCGTCTTTTTCAACGCATCGGCTTTGATGGATGCCACTGCACCCGTGATGTCGCTCTTTTTCATCACGCCGTAACCGACCACTACGACCTCGTCTAACATGGTCTGCACCGGCTGCAACGATATGTCGAGCCTGCCGGCAAGCGCGGGCGCTTCTTTGGACGAGTACCCGATTGACGAAAAGACCAACGTGCCGCCCAACGACACTCTTATATTATAGAGTCCGTCTGCATCGGTAAAGGTCGCATTGTTTGCGCCCTTTTCGGAAACCGTCACGGCCACCAGCGGTTCACCGGTATCGGCATCAGTTACGATGCCGCTCATATTCACTTGGGCTGTCAGCCCCGTAAGTCCTGCCACCGTCAGAGAGACTAAAAGGATTATTCTCTTCATAGTTTCTTTAAATTTGTATTACTAAATATAATGGGTTTCATTAAAATTAAACTTTGGCAAATATAGAGTAAATGCCTTACTTTTTCCAAATATTCGACTACAGCAAAATTACTACATCCCTCTTTTCGACTACAACATTACCACAACAAGCATTCCTGGATCGCTTGATAAATCAAAAAAGTTTCCTCCCTGTCCGGGATGAAAATTTAACATTGGGAAATACGATGGGACGAATAAAATGATACAATAATTACCCTTTTTTTCATTACGGGTAAAAACAGGGATTACGGATAAAAAATGGGGACGCGGGGCATGGGTGCAAGACGTGTTTTTCCGTGTGCACGGTTTTTTCCCGCAAGTTGCGGCGCGTTTTCCGCCCGCGCGGTTTTGTTCCTGCCGGAGCAGGGCGAGCCGCTTTATGCTTTACGCTTTACGCGCTTTATCATGCGTTGTATTTCACCTATCCAGAGCACGAGCGATGTGCCGCCGACAATCAACAGCCAGTGTGTAGCTGACAGCGGCGTGGTGCGGAACAAGTCGCCGCCGAATTGGACAATGGCGATTTGCAACAGCAGTATCAGCGAGGCGATGGTGAGGAACATGCCGCTTTCTTTCAGGTTATGGAAAGCGGAGTGATTCGTGCCGGCGCAACGGGTGTTGAATAGGTTCCAGAATTGCAGCATGACAAATACCGAGAAAAAGACGGTCAGTTCATAGGACGAAAGGTCGTTGCCGTTATGTCCGAACCATGCCAGCAGTCCCAACAGGACGGCCAGAAAGATGCCCGCTTGCGACAGTATCGTTACGGCGATACGTCGCGGGATGATGAAGGCCGACGCCCGTCGCGGACGGTGCCGCATCAATGTTTCGTCGGGTGGTTCGGTGGCTAAAGCTAGCGCTGCGAAGGTGTCCATAATGAGGTTCACCCATAGCATTTGGGTTACCGTGAGGGGTAGTTGGACGCCGATAAAGGGGCCGATGAAGGCGACCAGTAGGGCGACGACATTGATGGTTAACTGGAATTGCAGGAAGCGTTGAATGTTGCGGTAGAGTGAACGGCCCCAGCGTACGGCGTTGACGATGCTGTTGAATGAGTCGTCGAGCAGAATAATATCGCTGGCGCTTTTGGCTACGGATGTGCCTGTGCCCATCGACAGGCCGACGTTGGCGTAGTTGAGCGCCGGCGCATCGTTGACGCCGTCGCCGGTAACGGCAACGATATGCCGGTTGAGCTGGAGGAGTTTGACCAGACGCAGCTTGTCGCCCGGGCGGGCGCGCGACATGATTTTTATGCGGCGCACGGCTTCGCGGGCGTCTTCGTCGGAGAGGGCGGCAAATTCGCTGCCGGTGATATGCCGGTCGCTTTTTTCTGATGCTTTCCATAGACCGATTTGGCGGGCAATTTCAATAGCCGTCGTCGATGTGTCGCCTGTTACGATTTTCACGCGGATGCCTGCTTCCAAGCATTCTTTAATAGCTTCTTCTACGTCGGGACGAACGGGGTCGGTGATGGCGACGAAGCCGAGGAACTGCATGTCGACGAGTAATTCGTCGAGCGGTCCTTTTTCGTCGACGGGGATGCGGTAGGCGAAGGCCAGCGTCCGCATGGCGCGTTCCTGATAGGTTTGTATTTGTGCTTGTATGTTATCCGGCAGGCTGGCGGGGTTGCATTGTGCGAGGATGATCTCGGGCGCGCCTTTGACAAAGATGTATTCTTCGTTGTCGGCAAAGCGGGCGCGGGTGGCCATGTATTTCTTTTCGGTGGTAAACAGCGAGCGGTCGGTGATGGTTGCTTGTTGACGGATGTCGTTGTAATCAACGCCGTGTTCGTGCAGCCATTGCAGTAGCGCGCCTTCGGTCGGGTTGCCGACGGCGTGTGCGGCGCTTAGGTGGGCGGTGGTGTTGACGGCAATAGATCGGCTAACGAGCATGTCGACGCCTTCGGGTACGGATTGCAGCATGTAGCTGTCCTGCACGCGCATTTTATTTTGTGTAAGCGTGCCGGTTTTGTCGGTACAGATGACGGTCGTAGCGCCCATGGTTTCGCAGGCGTGCATTTTACGTACAAGGTTGTTGGTACGCGTCATCCGGCGCATGCTGTAAGCGAGACTCAGCGTAACGCTCATCGCCAACCCTTCGGGAACGGCTACGACTATCAGCGTCACGGCAATCATGAAATATGTAAGTAACGTGCCGAACGTGTCGAGGGTGGGGGTGAAGAGCAATTCGCCGTTGAGGTAATCGCGAAGCACTAATAATATAAAGGTGCCGGCGGCGATGATAAAGCCGATTTTGCCGATGACCTTACTCAGGCGGTTGAGTTGTTTATTGAGGGGCGTTTCTTCGCCGCTGATTTCGGTGGCGTCGCGGGCTGTTTTTCCGATTTCGGTGACGTCGCCCACTGCCGTTACCTGCATGACGCCCTGTCCTTCGCTAATTGTCGTGCTGCGCAGTACGATGTTGGGCGAGTAGGCTGTCAGAAATGTTTCGACCGGTTCGGCCGTTTTTTCCGAAGGCAGCGATTCTCCGTTTAGCGTCGATTCGTTTACTGTTAGCGAGAGGGCTTCCAAGAGCCGTCCGTCGGCAGGCACTTCGTCGCCTTGTTCGAGCAGCACGATGTCGCCGACAACCACTTCCTGTTTGGGTATTTCGAGTGGTTCGCCGTCGCGAATAACTTTCACGGCCGTTTCATTGTTCACCTGATTGAGGATGTCAAATTCCTTACTGGCTTTGTATTCATTGATAAAAGCGATGGTCGTAGCCAGCATTACGGCCAGGATGATGCCCAATCCTTCGGTGTAGGAGTTTTCAAAATAACCGGCTACCAGCGCGATTAGGGCGGCGACAATCAACAGGCGGATAATAGGGTCTTTAAATTTCTCGAGAAGTAATGTCCACCACGGCGTGTGTGGTGGTGGCGTCAACAGGTTGCGGCCATGCGTTTCTCTGCTTTGAAGTACTTCTTCTAAGGTGAGTCCGTTATATTTCATGGATCAATTCTTTTTGTAATTCTATTACTACGTCGTTTTTTTCGTCGTTGAGGATTACTGCGAGTTTTTCACCCCGTTTCAGTTGCATACGGATGATAGCTTCCGCCAGATTATCTTCGAGATATTTTTGGACGGCGCGTTTTAGCGGGCGGGCGCCGTATAGCGTATCGTAACCTTGTTCGGCGATAAAGTATTTGGCTTCGTCGGCGATGGTAACTTCGTAGCCAAGTTGCCGGATGCGCTGGTAGAGCAGGTTAAGTTCGATGTCGATAATTTTAAAGATGACGTCTCGGCTCAGGGGGTTAAAGAGGATTTGTTCATCTACGCGGTTGAGGAACTCCGGCGTGAAGGTTCGTTGCAGGGCTTTTTCGATGATGCCTCGCGCGTTGTCGGCCACGCTTTCACGCTTGCTCGACGTCGCGAATCCCATGCCTTGTCCAAATTCCTTTAACTCGCGGCTGCCGATGTTTGAGGTCATAATCAGTACGGTGTTACGGAAGTCGACATGCCGTCCGTTACTGTCGGTCAGACGACCTTCGTCGAAGACCTGCAACAGCAGGTTGAAGATATCGGGGTGCGATTTTTCGATTTCATCGAGCAGGACGACGGCATAGGGTTTACGGCGGATTTGTTCTGTCAGTTGTCCGCCTTCCGAGTAGCCTACATAGCCCGGCGGCGCGCCTATCAGGCGGCTGACGCTGTGTTTTTCCATGTATTCGCTCATGTCAATGCGTACCATGTTTTCGGACGAGTCGAAGAGGTATTCCGAAAGTTCTTTGGCTAATTGCGTTTTTCCTACGCCCGTTGGGCCTAAGAAGATGAATGTGCCAACCGGTTTATTGGGGTCTTTCAGGCCGGCACGGTTCCGGCGGATAGCACGCACGACTTTGTCGATAGCTTCGTCCTGCCCGATGACCCGTTTTTTTAGTTCGTCGCTCATTTTGAGGAGGCGGACGCCTTCGGCTTCAGCAATGCGGTGGATGGGTACGTTGGCAATCATTGACACTACTTCGGCTACCTGTTCGGCGTCGACCGTTTCGCGGTTTTGTTGTTGCTTGTCTTTCCATCGTTGATTCGCCTGCGCCAGTTGTCGTTCGAGTGGCTCGGACTGGGCGCGGAATTGGGCGGCTGTTATCAGGTCTTTATTTTTGGCTGCTTCGCGTTTCTGTTCGCGGAGGATGTCTAACTGCTGTTCCAGCGCGACTATCTCGGTGGGGACGGAGATATGGGTGATGTGCATGCGCGAGCCGGCTTCGTCGAGTGCGTCAATCGCTTTGTCGGGCAGGCAACGGTCGGTGATGTAGCGCTGTGTAAGCGCGACGCAGGCCTGTAATGCGTCGGGCGTATACACTACGTTATGGTGCGCTTCGTAGCGGTCTTTAATATTATTGAGTATGGCGAGCGTTTCTTCGGGCGAGGAAGGGTCGACGATAATTTTCTGGAAGCGGCGTTCCAGTGCGCCGTCGCGTTCGATACTTTCGCGGTATTCGTCGAGCGTGGTTGTCCCGATGCACTGTAATTCGCCGCGCGCTAGGGCCGGTTTCAGGATATTGGCGGCGTCCAGCGAACCGGCCGGTCCGCCGGCGCCTACAATCGTGTGGATTTCGTCGATGAAGAGAATAATATTTTGCGCTTTTGCCAGTTCGTTCAAGATGTCTTTCATTCGTTCTTCAAACTGTCCGCGATATTTTGTGCCGGCCACGATAGAGGCTATATCCAGTACAATAATTCGTTTGTCGAGCAGTATCCGCGAGACTTTTCTTTGGGCGATACGCAATGCCAATCCTTCTACAATCGCCGATTTTCCTACGCCCGGCTCGCCGATGAGTATCGGGTTATTTTTTTTTCGGCGGGTTAAGATTTGTGCGAGACGTTCGATTTCTTTGTCTCGTCCGATTACGGGGTCTAATTTTCCCTCTATGGCGTCGTCCGTCAGGTCGGTGCTGAAACTGTCAATTATAGGCGTTTCCGTTTTTTTTGTGAGCGTGTTTTTGTGAGTCGTTCCGTTTTTTTTAGACGAGGAATGCTTTTTACCGGCTTTGCTGTAGAGTTCTTCATCATCATAGTCGATGTCGTCTTTTGGCGGCAACGCCATTCCACTTATGTAAGGAAAAATGCGTTGGTAGGTAATGTCTTCTTTGGCGAGCAACTGGCCGACGAGCGTTTTTTCGTTTCGCGTTAGCGCGAGCAGTAAGTGGATGGCTTCCGGCGCGTGAGCGCGCAGGAAGGAGCTTTCGATAAAGGCCTGATGCAGGATGTAGTTGGCCATTTTGGAGTACATTAATTTGTCGGCTTCGCTTAGGGGTATCAGTTTGTTGGTGCATATTGTTTCTTCCAGCGCCTGCTTTAACAGGTCGGTATTCACGCCCAGTTCGGAGACTATTTTTACCGCGCTATTTTCTTTATGCCGGAGAATGCCCAGCATAAAATGTTCCGGTTCTACTAAATAATTACCCAGTCGCATGGCTTCTTCACGGCTGTAATTAATAATTTGGTTGACCTCAGCTGATAATGTCAGATTCATGGATGTATGATTTTAGAATACAAAGATACATTAATTTTCTTATTTATTCGTCAGCTGACGTCGGTGGCTATGAGGCTGAAGCCTACAGTAATGTACAGCCTGCGCCGGCGGCTATTTTAGTTGTTGCCGTTGGCTTCAGCCGCCGGAATGGTTGGCGTTGTCGTTTTTTAGGGGATGATGGCGCTCATGATATCTGTCCAGTTCCTTTGATGCCGCGGATGTTTTCCCTCGATAGTTTCCGCTGAAAGCTAAGCAGAATGGCGTGCATGTGCCAAAGCTTGCCTTCGTTGATATGGAAACAAAAAGAACGGTTCTGTAAATTTTAATTATCTTTGCATCCTCAAATTAGGAAATATGATTACCATTACTTTTCCCGACGGCAAAACACGCCAATATGAAGCAGGCGTTACCGGGTTTGATATTGCCAAAAGCATTAGCCCGCAACTGGC
>JAITKF010000054.1 GCA_031278545.1 Prevotellaceae bacterium | reverse complement strand
GGGTCAATTTGGGAACTCTTTGGGGCCTGCGGCGGGTGCAGAAGGAGCCAGCGGAGGAGAGCTACGCAGGCCAGTCCCGCAGGGACGACTCTCTATTAACCGTACGCTTTAGCTTACGGGCACAGACCCGCATACGTACCTTTGTCCACCCCCGCCCTCCGGGTACCCCATTGGGGAATGGTGTACCGTTCCGAAAAAGAGAAAAGAGCGCTCCCTTCGGAGAATAGACCTCCTGCCCTCGCCGCAGGCGCGCTTCACATTTTACGTCTATAATCAACGGTCATTTATCCACCACATATCTAATTCATAAAAAACTATTTAAGTACAAATTGTGAATAACTCCCACCGCGTAGTTAGTATTTTAGATGTAAAAAAATGTAAAAAAATGTAAGTATGTGGAAAAAAAGATTTATATTTGCAATCTATTTTAGATTATCCACAGATGGCCGCATTTATAGGCGAATACACCAGCAAATTAGACGACAGGGGACGATTGATATTCCCGTCGGAGTTGCGCGCACAAGCCGCCGACAAAGGGGCCTCGTATGTCGTGCGTAAAAATGTCTTCAACTCCTCTCTCGAAATGTATACGATGGAAGAATGGGATAAATTGTCGGCGCAGGTAAAATCGCGCATCAATCTTTTTTCACGTGAAGGCAATGAAGTGTGGGAAGGTTTCAATCGCGACCGCGCTATTGTAACGCCCGACGAGAAAATGTCGCGCATCACTATTCCCAAGCCGTTGCTCGAAAAGATACAGGTACAGAAAGAGGTGGTGTTCGTCGGTCAGGATTTTAAAATACAATTATGGGCAAAGGAAAATTGGATGGCCAGTGCGATTCCCGAAGACGAATTTGCCGCCTTATTTGAAAAATTGTTAGGACACGTATAAAATGGCCGCCTACCACATACCGGTTTTATTGCACGAGAGCGTTGATGCGCTTTGCGTGAAGGCTGGCGGTACATACATTGACGCGACATACGGCGGCGGTAGCCATGCCCGCGAAATCCTGCGCCGTATGCCGAAAGGCCGCCTGCTGGCGTTCGACCGCGACGCCGACGCCGACGCGAACCGCATTGACGACCGGCGATTGACGTTTATCCGAAATGATTTCCGCTACATCCGCAGCCTTGCGCGCTACGAAGGAGTGAAGCAGGTAGACGGGATTCTGGCCGACTTAGGCGTGTCGTCGCATCAATTTGATACGCCGGAGCGCGGTTTTTCGTTTCGTTTCGAAGCGACGCTCGATATGCGTATGAACCGGCAGTCGACGTTGACAGCCGCGCAGGTATTGAATATGTATAGCGAAAGCCGGTTGCAAATGCTTTTCAAGATGTACGGGGAAGTGGAAAATGCATCGAAAGCGGCGCGGTGCATCGTCAACCGCCGTCATAGAGAGCCTGTCGAAACCGTCGGGGAACTGGTCGAAGCGCTCAGACCGTGTATGCCGCGTCAAGCGGAACATAAGTACTTGGCGACGATTTTTCAGGCATTGCGGATAGAAGTCAACGCAGAGATGCAGGCGCTGGAACGATTGCTGGTTCAATCGTTAAAGCTATTGAAGGAAGGAGGACGGTTGGTGGTCATTACCTATCATTCGCTGGAAGACCGCATGGTGAAAAATTTTATGCGGACAGGCAATGTCGAGGGACAACGAACGAAAGATTTCTACGGGCAGGAACGGTCGCCGTTTACCGTCGTTACTAAAAAGGCCGTCGTACCGAAGGAAGAAGAAATACGGGCGAATACACGGGCGCGTAGCGCTAAACTGCGCGTGGCGGAAGTGGCGGCAGGCAGTAGTAGTCAATAGATACGGTGATGGGAAAACCGAAAAAAAACAAGACAGGGAACAGGACAGGGAATGCCATCAGCCGGCTTTTTTCCGGACGGTCGGTCAATACCTTATGGCGGAAGCATGGCGGCTATTTTTTTTATGTGTTTATGCTGGCCTTGTTGTACATCGGGTTTCATTATAATATGGCGCAGACGGTTCGTCGGGTGCGGCAGGTCGAGCGGGAGGTGAAAAATTTACGCGCCGAATATAAAATGCTTGATTCAAAATTAATGCAAATGAACAAGCAATCGACTGTAACGCGGTTGCTGAAAGAACGGAACATCACAACAATCGCCGCCCCGCAAACGCCGCCGAAACGAATAGGCGGAAAACAGGGAACAAGGAAGAATAGACCATAAGACAAATAGCTTTCAATATAGCATTTCATGGGTACAAATAGCCATAATAAGCATTCGCAAGCATCCTCCCGGGAGAGTCGGGAGACGCCGCCGATTATTCGTCGGATTGGCTTTGTGTATGGGCTGGTGGTATTGCTGGGATTAGGGATTATTGTGCAGGTTGTCGCCCTACAGTTCAATAGCGACCTGAAGAAGGAGGGACGGAAACGGAGCCTGCGGCAAGAGGATTTACCGGCAGTACGCGGCAATATATTAGCCAGCGACGGGCGTGTATTGGCCATGTCGTTACCGTATTATGAACTGCGTTTCGACTGTATGGTAACGTCCGATTCGATGTTTCGGGCAAACGTCAACAGGCTGGCGGCGGCATTGTCCCGTTTCTATAAAGACAAGCCCGCCGACAGATATGAAGCGGAGCTATGGCAGGCGCGAAGGGCCGGCAAGCGTTATATGCTGGTGCATCCGCAGTGGGTAAGCTACACGGAACTGCAAACGGTGAAGCAATTTCCGCTGTTTGTATTGGGACAGTACCGGGGCGGCCTGATTGCCGAACCGAGAAGTAAACGGACAAACCCATACGACCGGCTGGCCTATCGTACGATTGGCTGGAAGAATGCCGATGGCGTGGGCGTCGGGATTGAGGATGCATTCGATACGTATTTATGCGGCACGCCGGGCAAACGGATGTTACAGCGTCTTCCGGGCGACGAGTGGATGCCGATTAGCAGCGGGGCGGACAAAGAGCCGCGCGACGGTATGCATATCGTTACTACTCTCGACGTTGATATTCAGGATGCCGCCGAAACAGCATTGCGCGAAAAGATGATGGAAAATCAGGTATTTGAAGCCGGTACGGCTATCGTCATGGAAGTAGCTACCGGCGAAATACGCGCCATCGCCAACATGAAGCGCTGCGCCGATGGTAGCTACGACGAGACGTTTAACTATGCCATCGGCATGGCCACGAGCCCCGGTTCGACGTTCAAACTGCCTATGCTGATTGCGCTATTGGAAGATGATTACGTAACACTCGAAACGCCTGTCGATGTAGGCAATGGGGTGTGGCGCTATCACGGCGTGCCGTTCGTCGACGAGCATAAGGGACTGGGGATAATTTCGATGCAGCAAGTGTTAGAGTATTCCTCGAATGTCGGTTTTGCCAAGACTTCCGTTATGGCTTATGGTAGCGGCCATGAAAAACAATTTACCGACCGGCTATACAGTATGCACCTGCATAAGCCGCTGGGATTGCAGATTAAAGGCGAAGCCACCCCGACTATCGGCTATCCGGGCGATAAGGTGTGGTCGGGGGTGTCTATCCCGATGCAGTCCATCGGTTATGAGGTGCTGCTGACACCCCTGCATACGCTGACCCTATACAACGCTGTGGCTAACGGCGGCAAGATGGTGAAGCCGAAATTCGTGCGTTCCATACAAAATAAGTACGGCGGCACGTATAAGAAGTTCCCGACGGAGGTGATCAACAGCGCTATTTGTTCGCCGTCGGTATTGAAGGATATACATACCGCCCTGCGCGGTGTGGTGGAGCACGGTACGGCCCGAGGCATCAACGACAAGCGTTATAGCATTTCGGGCAAAACGGGCACTGCCCAGTTGTTGTTCGACGGGGTTTATAAGGAAGGCAAATTCCGGAAACCACAGGCGTCGTTCGTCGGCTTTTTCCCGTCGGAAGCGCCTAAGTACAGCGCTATTGTCGTGCTGTACGCCGAAAAAACCACCGAAGCGTTATACGGCTCGAAGTGGGCGGCGCCGGTGTTCAAAAACATTGCCGACAAACTCTACATCGCCAACAAAGATTGGCCGGTAACGACCGGCACGGAACATCCGACGTCCGCAGAAATGCCGTTAGTCAAGGGCGGCAGGAAAGCCGATGTGGAGAACGCCCTGAGCCGGCTGGCAATCCCATCCAAATTCCTGACAAAAAATACACAATGGGTCGGCGTGTACACTGAAAAAGAATATGTATGGGAAATCTCCAAAGATGTCAACGGGGACGAACTGCCGTCGGTGCTCAATATGGGGTTGAAAGATGCGTTGTTTTTGTTGGAAAATATGGACCTGAACGTGCGTTTCACCGGCGTAGGCCGCGTGCTGAAGCAATCCGTCGCACCGGGTACGAAAATCACGAAAGGCCAATATGTATACTTAGAACTTGGATTTTAGATTTTGGACAGGACACACTCCGGCAGAAAACCGCCGGCGCTACAATAAGTAAACAATGAACAATGAATATGAAGCATTAACGATTAACAATTAAAAGTGTTATTGACAGATTTAATAAACGATGTACACCCTTTGGCTATACAGGGGTCGGCGGCGGTAGCGATTCGCTCGTTGGGACTAAGTTCGCAAACAGTGGAGGAAGGACAGTTGTTCTTTGCGTTGCGCGGCGAGACAACCGACGGCCATCGGTTTATCGGCGATGCGACGGCTGCCGGCGCGACGGCCGTGATATGCGAGCGGCTACCGACGAACATCGACCCCTGTGCGTGCTACGTTGTGGTGAAGGATAGCCGTGCCGCCATGGGGGTCATTGCTGCGACATTCTACGGTCATCCGTCGCGATGGGTGAAGGTAGTGGGCATCACGGGCACGAACGGCAAAACCACGACCGCCACCCTGCTATACCGCCTGTTCCGCGCATTGGGGCACAAGGCCGGCCTGCTGTCGACCGTGGCAAATTACGTAGACGACCGCGAAGTCGCCGCTACCCATACCACGCCCGACGCTATCACACTCAACCGCCTGCTGTCCGAGATGACGCTGGTTGGGTGCTCCTGTTGTTTTATGGAAGTCAGCTCGCACGCGATTGTGCAGGAACGCATCGCCGGACTGAACTTTGCCGGCGCGCTGTTTAGCAACATCACCCATGACCATTTGGACTACCACAAGACGTTCAGCGACTACATCCGCGCTAAAAAGACCTTCTTCGATCGCCTGTCGCGCCATGCGTTTGCGCTGCTCAACGTCGACGACCGCAACGGACGCCTGATGGGGCAAAATACCAACGCCGCCGTCAAAACCTACGCCCTCCATACGTGGGCAGACTTCAGAGCTCGGATTGTCGAAAACGCCTTCGACGGCATGCAACTCCACATTGACGGCATGGATGTGTGGACGCCGCTTATCGGGACATTCAATGCTTATAACCTGCTGGCCGCCTACGCTACTGCACAGTTGCTGGGCGCCGATAAACACGAGGCCCTACGCCTGTTGAGCGCCATCCCGCCTGTCGCCGGACGCTTTGAAACCCTGCGCGGAGCGGACAATATAACGGTGATCGTCGACTATGCTCATACGCCCGACGCCCTGCAAAACGTCCTGCGCACGATCAACGACATCCGCCGCGACGAACGGCTGATTACCGTCGTCGGCTGCGGCGGCAACCGCGATACTGCAAAACGTCCCCTCATGGCGCAGATAGCCGCCGCCCATAGCGACCGCGTCATTTTTACGTCCGACAATCCGCGCTTTGAAGACCCCGAAGCCATTCTCCACGACATGAAAGCCGGGCTGGACACTGCGCAGCGTACACAATCGCTGTTTATCACCGACCGCCGCGAAGCTATCCGTACGGCGCTGATGCTGGCGCAACCCGCCGGAGCTATCGTGCTTATCGCCGGTAAAGGACATGAGAAATACCAAGAAGTAAACGGACTGCGTACTGCTTTCGACGACGTGGAAGTAGCGAAGGAAATGCTTGAAGGGATAAAAAAATGAGAAGGATGAAAAAGATAGAAAGATAATGTTATACCACTTATTCCAATATTTAAACACCGTATGGGATTTCCCGGGTGCAGGACTGTTTCAGTACCTGACGTTCCGCTCGGCGGTGGCTATCATCATTGCGCTAGTCATTGCCATGCTGTTTGGGAAACGCATCATACGCCTATTGCAGCGGCGGCAGATCGGCGAGGTCGTCCGCGACCTCGACCTCGAAGGACAAAAGCAGAAAAAAGGCACACCGACGATGGGCGGCCTAATCATCCTGCCGGCTATCCTCCTGCCCGTGCTGTTGGTCGGCGACCTCACCAACGTCTACGTCTGGTTGATGATTATTACCTCCGTCTGGCTGGGCGCTATCGGTTTTTTGGATGACTATATTAAGGTGTCCCGGAAAAATAAAGCGGGGCTACACGGACGGTTTAAGGTGTTCGGGCAAATCGGTCTGGGTGTGATTGTGGCCGCCACGATGTGCTTCTGCAATGATATTAAAATTTGCGAACCGACGACGAAAACCACGCCCGATACGGAAATGGTAGAATACAACAAGGGCAAGGAAATCCATTACCTCTGCGACGTCAATACTACGCAAACGACCATTCCGTTTGTCAAAGAAAATGAATTTGACTACGAATGGCTGTCGCCATGGGACGGGCAGGTGGGTAAGGTCGTCGGCTGGCTGCTGTATAGCCTGATTGTGATTTTTATCATCATCGCGGTATCCAACAGCGCCAACCTCACCGACGGCATGGATGGCATGGCCTCCGGCATTTCGATTATCATCGGCACGACGCTGGGTATCCTTGCCTACCTTTCGGGGAATAGCATCTATGCCGATTACCTGAACATTATGTACATTCCGTTGAGCGGCGAGCTGGTGGTTTTCATGGCGGCATTCATCGGGGCGCTGGTGGGCTTTTTGTGGTACAATTCCTATCCGGCGCAGGTGTTCATGGGCGACACGGGCAGCCTTGCCATCGGCGGCATTGTGGCGGTCTTTGCCATCGTCATCCGTAAGGAATTGTTGATTCCGGTGCTATGTGGTATTTTCTTTGTCGAAAGCCTGTCGGTCATCGTGCAAACCTTGTATTTTAAGTATACCAAACGGCGTTATGGCGAAGGCCGGCGGGTCTTCAAAATGGCGCCGCTGCATCACCATTTCCAAAAACCGGGCAATGCGGGGATTGTGGCGCTTATCCAACGCCCGCTACAACCGCTACCCGAAGCAAAAATCGTAACCCGTTTCTGGATTATCACCGTGCTTCTCGCCGTAATTACGATTGTAACACTGAAAGTACGATGAGCCATGAATAATAAATAATGAACAATGAATAATAATATGATACAACATATTTCATCCGTTTCATCTCCCTCATCCGCGTCCCGACGCATCGTGGTTCTTGGCGGGGGCGAGAGCGGTGTGGGAGCGGCAGTGTTGGCGCGGAGCAGGGGACTCGATGTGTTCCTTTCCGACACAGGCACGTTGAAGAGCAAGGCACGGGAACTGCTGGGTGCTTACTATATCCCCTATGAAGAGGGCGGGCACAGCGAGTCGCTTATTCTGGCGGCCGACGAGGTGATTAAAAGCCCCGGCATTCCTGATAGAACGGCAATCGTGCAGGCGTTGCTGGCGCAGGGTACGCCGGTGATTTCCGACATTGAGTTTGCCGGACGTTATTGTCGGGCAAAGAAAATCTGCATCACCGGCAGCAACGGCAAAACAACGACCGCCTCGATTATATATTTCCTGCTGAAAAACGCCGGATTGAATGTCGGACTGGCAGGCAACATCGGGCAAAGCTACGCCTATCAAGTGGCCACCGAAAACTACGACTATTATGTGATTGAACTTAGCAGTTTCCAATTGGAGGGCATGTACGAGTTCAAGGCCGACATTGCGGTACTGCTCAATATTACGCCCGACCATCTGGATCGCTACGATTATAGCCTCGAGAACTATGCACGGGCAAAGTTTCGTATCACGCAAAACATGTCGAAGGAAGATTGCTTTATTTTCTGCTCGGACGACGAAGTAACTATGTCGCACTTACAAGAAATCGTATTGAAGGCGCAGCTATTGCCGTTTTCGCAAATCGAGCGGGTGCCGCAGGGCGCGTATGCCATCAACGACCGTTTGCAAGCGCATTACCGCGAAGAGGAATTTTCGATGATGATTGCAGAGCTTGCCCTGCAAGGGAAACACAATATTTATAACTCGATGGCGGCGGCTGTGGCGGGACAGGTGTTGAGTGTCCGCAACGAGGTCATTCGTGAAAGTCTGGCCACATTTTGCGGCGTAGAGCATCGGCTCGAACCGGTGTTGAAGGTGCGCGATGTGTTGTACATTAACGACAGCAAGGCCACCAACGTCAACTCGGCATGGTATGCCCTCGAAAGTATGCGTACCCGCGTGGTATGGATTGCCGGAGGCACGGACAAAGGCAACGACTACTCCGACCTATACGAATTAGTCCGGCAAAAAGTGAAAGCCATTATCTGTTTGGGCGTCGACAACGAGAAACTGCATCGTTCGTTTGCCGACAAAACGCCGGTGATGATCGACGTGCAGTCAATGGACGAGGCTATCAAAGCAGCTTACCGGCTGACCGAACCGGGCGACACGGTATTGCTCTCGCCCGCCTGTGCCAGTTTCGATTTATTTGAAAACTACGAAGACCGCGGACGACAATTTAAAGAAGCGGTGCGTCATTTATAGGGGACCGGAAGCATGGACAACAATACGACATATACGAATACCCCATCGTGGTGGACAACCCTCGGACGGATGATGAGCGACATTCGCCGCTCGGCGTTCTTCCAAAGCTTCAAGGGCGACCGGGTGCTGTGGCAGATTATTGTATTGCTGTCGGCCATCTCGTTGCTGGCCGTTTTTTCGGCCACCAGTTCGCTGGCCGACCTTAACGGGAAAACAGCCTTTGTGTATCTTCGACGGCAGTTTCTTTTTATTGCATTCAGCATCCTGCTGGTATATGTGGCGCATATTACGCCCTACTACCTCTATCGCAATTTTGCCAAACTGATACTCTTCCTTTCCTTCGCCTTACTTATTTTTACCTTCATCGTAGGCGCGGAATTTAACGAGGCCTCGCGGCGGATTGAGTTGTTCGGGGTTACGTTCCAGCCATCGGAGTTGGCTAAATTCGCCATCATACTATACATCGCCAAAGTACTGGAAGAACACAGCAAGGACAACACGCTCAACAACTTCAAAAAATACCTATGGCGCATCATCGTACCGGTAGCCGCGCTCTGTGTGCTGCTCATCCGCATGGGCAGTACTTCGGTGGCGTTATTATTAGGATTCACGGTATTTATTGTGCTCATTGTAGCGCGCGTCCGCAGCAGTTATTTGTGGAAAACGCTGGCCATCGCGCTCACGCTATTAGGCGTCATCGTGCTATTGTCGTACACTACACCCATGTTCACACGGGTGAAAAAGATGGTCGACAACCGCGTGCTGGTATTCTTTGCCCCAGAAGACTCCGAACGCGCAACGGAAGCGTTAACTTTCCAGTCCGACAACGCCAAAATCGCCGTAGCCTCCGGCGGATTTATCGGCAAAGGCCCCGGCAACAGTACGCAACGACACATCCTGCCCAATGCTTACGATGATTTTATTTTTGCCATCATCGTCGAAGAATATGGCCTGTGGGGTTGCAGCTTTGTACTGCTGCTCTACCTGTGGATGTTCTACCGCGTGGTAGTCATTGTACGATCGTGCAGGAAGATATTCTATTCTGTCGTTATTCTGGGCATCATGCTACAAATCGTCTTTCAGGCCCTCCTGCACATGGGCGTTTCGGTAGGGTTGCTCCCCGTAACGGGACAGACATTACCATTAGTCAGTCATGGCGGCAGTTCGTTAATCACCACCGGCTTTGCACTCGGCATTGTACTTTCCATTAGCCGCGAGGCCGAAGAACAAGAAAAACGGGAAAAAGGAATGAACATAGATAAAAAAGAGGAAAAGGAATGAAAGAAATGAAAAAGATGAATAGGGTGAATAGGCATGAAAAAGCAGTGGCCGATTGCCAAAAAGGAACTGCCGGAAGGGTAGCCAAACAGTGGCCGGCCACCTGTGGATGTTCCGCATCAAAAGAAAATACAAACAACTAAACGATCATACAAATCAACGACACAACAATAATGTACAAAGTTATTATCAGCGGCGGCGGGACGGGCGGGCATATATACCCGGCCATAGCGATTGCAGACGAACTGCGGCGACAGATACCGTCAGCGGCGATTTTATTTGTCGGCGCAGAAGGGCGCATGGAAATGGAGAAAGTGCCGGCGGCAGGATACCCCATTATCGGCTTACCCGTGATGGGCTTACAGCGGGCGTGGACATGGAAAAACGGCCTGCTACCTTTCAAAGCGTTAAAAAGCCTCCGCAAGGCGGCACACATTATTAAGGAGTTCCGGCCCAACGTTGTCGTAGGCGTCGGCGGCTACGCCAGCGGCCCGACACTATGGGTAGCGCAACGGCGAAAAATACCAACCCTATTACAAGAACAAAATTCGTATGCCGGTATTACCAACAAGCTACTTGCCAAACGCGCCGACCGGATATGCGTAGCCTACGACGGCATGGAACGCTTTTTCCCGAAGGAGAAAATCCGCCTCACCGGTAATCCAGTACGCTTCGCCGGCGGCCCCTCCTCTCCTACCGGACGGACGACGGCTGCGGCTGCTTTCGACCTCTCGCCCAACAAACCGACCGTATTAGTCGTCGGCGGCAGCTTAGGCGCACGCACGCTCAACCGAACGATGATGCAAGCCCTGCCCACGCTGGCCGCAGGCTCAGTACAATTCATCTGGCAAACCGGCAAGCCCTATTTTGCGGAAGCGCAGACGGCGCTGACTACTATAGGACATCCGAAGACAATTCGAGCGATGGCTTTCATCGACCGCATCGACGACGCTTTTGCCGCTGCTGATGTCGTCATATCGCGTGCCGGTGCAGGCATCATTTCGGAGCTGTGCGTCGCAGGCAAAGCCTGTGTATTCGTACCTTCGCCTAATGTAGCCGAAGACCACCAGACCAAGAACGCCCAAGCGCTGGTTAAGAACACCGCCGCCCTGATGGTAGCCGACGCCGATGCAGAAACCAGTCTCCTGCCCACCGTCCTCGCCCTCCTGCAAGACCCTACGCATATCGACGCCTTGCGACGGCAAGCGACCGCACTGGCAAAACCAAATGCCGCCCATGAAATCGTAACGGAAATACTGGCGTTGACGGACAGCCTGGCAACGCGCCCCGATAGACATGAATAATACTATGGAACGAATAAACCCAATATATGACCGGCAAAGCAGCGGCAGGAAGAATAGGCAACGGCGCGAAGCGCAAAAGACCAATTCCTCCATCTGCAACAGCACCATTCTGCAGGAGGTGGCAGAATCGCTCTGCCGACTGTTTTTAACAAATAATAATAAAATGAGACAAATAATATGACAAGACATACACCACATAATAACATAAGCGTACCACCCGGCAACGTTTCGCCTCTCCCTGTGTCCGCCGTCTACTTTATAGGCATCGGCGGCATTGGAATGAGCGCATTAGCACGGTACTACAAATATGCCGGCGCCACAGTCGCCGGCTACGACCGGACGCCGTCGGCCCTTACAGCCGAACTCGAGCGCGAAGGCATCGACATTCACTACGAAGATGACGTATCTCTGATTCCGACCACGTTTTTACCCCAAAAAAAAACATCCAGGACGGCCGCCGCGCCTCCTGCCGGCATACTGGTGATTTACACGCCGGCTGTGCCCACCGAACACCGCGAACTGAACTGGTTCAGACAACATCGTTACACGATCATTAAACGCTCGGAAGCTCTGGGACACATCGCCGCCGGCAAAACCACCATCGCCATCGCCGGCACACACGGTAAAACCACCATCAGCACGTTAACGGCACACCTCTTAACACAGGCAGGTAGAGACTGCACGGCGTTTATGGGCGGCATATCGAAAAATTACCACACCAACGTACTACTATCCTCCTCGCCGGTGTTAGTAGCCGAGGCCGATGAGTTCGACCGCTCCTTCCTGCAACTCTTCCCACAGATGGCCGTCGTAACGGCCGCCGACGCCGACCATCTGGATATATACGGCACGCCCGAAGCGGTAACGCAGGCGTATATCGATTTTGTCCGGCAGGTGCAACCCGGCGGCACACTCATCCTGAAAAAAGGACTCTACCTGCCTATCGCCGACCGGCAGGCAGGGAATATCTCCGTCTATCGCTATGCAGCGAACGAAGTGGCCGATTTTTATGCAACGAACATCCGTCGGCTCGACAACGGCTTATTACAATTCGACCTGCACGTGCCACACCACCTCATCGGAGAATGCATCCTGGGCATCCCCGCACGGGTCAACATCGAAAATGCCGTAGCCGCCGTAGCCGCCGCATGGATATATATGAAAAGCGCCCAAAAGCTATCGTATGCCTTTATGAAAACAATCCGGGGAGCGCTCGCCTCCTTCAACGGTGTACAACGACGCTTCGATGTACAACTCAACACGCCGCATTGTGCCTACGTCGACGACTATGCACATCATCCCGAAGAACTGCGGGCAGCAATTACCTCGCTACGCGAAACATTCCCGAGACGGAAAATCACCGGCATCTTCCAGCCGCACCTCTACACACGCACCCGTGATTTTGCCGATGCCTTTGCCGACAGCCTCAGCCTGCTCGACGAGTTGATCATGCTCGACATCTACCCGGCCCGCGAAGAACCGATTCCCAACGTTACGGCCGCTCTAATCTTAGATAAAGTAACCTTGCCGCAAAAACAATTATGTACCCAAAGCGACCTGCTGGATGTACTAAAAACAAAAAAGATTGATGTACTCGTAACCTTCGGCGCCGGCGACATCGACCGACTGGTACAACCGCTAGCAAAATGGATGAAGAAAAAAGAACAATACGAAATTCATCCCTCGTCATTCATGCTACCCACGCCATGAACACAAAGCAGAAAATCATAATCGGCACTACCGTCGCGTTATTCGTAGCCTATCTGGTAACGACGACCGGCTTTGTGAATAAGAAACGACAGCATATCTACTGTCGCCACATCGACATCGCCATTTGCGACAGCGCCGTCAATCGGTTTATTGGCGTCAAAGATATACTGCAGCTGATAGATAGGAAGAACAGCCCGCTCATCGGCACGCCTGTCGACCACATCAACACACGACAGATAGAAGACAAACTGAAAACCCAAAGCATACTCAGGAATGCCAAAGCCAGCACGTCGATCGATGGCGTGCTGCACATTCGGCTCTACCAGCGCCGCCCGGTCATACGTGTACTGACAGAGCAGGGCAGCTTTTATATTGACGAAACAGGCTATATCTTCCCCTTTTCCTACAACTACACATCCTATGTGCCGATTGTTACAGGCAATATCGCCCCGTCGTTCAAAGTCGGGTACACGGGCGACATCCCCGACAAGGACAACTTGATAAAGCAACTCTACACATTCGGCCTCTTTCTGGACAAGCACGACTTTTGGCAATCGCAGGTACTACACCTACATGTACACAATGCCCACGACATTGAAATCATCCCGCGAGTCGGCAACCAGCTAATTAAACTGGGATCACTGGATAATTACGAGTACAAACTGAAAAAGCTCTACACCTTCTACCGCGAAGCCCTACCCAACGAAGGCTGGGAATGCTACTCGAAAGTAGACTTACGCTACGGGAATCAGGTCGTAGCCACAAAATGAATTAGAAATTAAAAATTATCTGCGAAGGAAATAAATCAATAAATCAACAAATATGGAACAGATTCTTCAACTACCCCATTCGGGAAACATAAACACTACCGCCCTACAAGGCGACGGAAGAGTAGTCGCTGCCGTTGATATCGGCACTACAAAGGTCATTACGCTGGTTGGACGCGAAGTGGTCGGCGGAAAAGTGCATGTACTCGCGCACAGCGAAGAGGCGCTGCCCCGCGGCAGCATGTTACGCAGTGAAGTATTGCACACAGGCAGCGTCCGTGACGCTATCGCCAAGACACTGGCCGACATCCGCGAAAAGTGGAATATTGACGTGCGCGAGGTCTATGTCGGCACAGCGGGGAGCTACTACCGTTGCCTCAATGCCCCCATCAACCACATTCGCACCATCGGGACAACCGAAATCACGGAATACGAACGGAAAGAGATGGAAGAGCAGATGTACCTCCAGCCGGTCAAACCGGGCGAATGCATCCTGTATGTCGCGCCGCAAGAGTATCGGGTTGATAATTACGCCGGCATTCCCAACCCTGTAGGAATGTCGGGCAAATACCTATCGGCGAATTACCGGCTATTTATCGGCTCTGAAGCACCAGTCGAAAACAGCAATTGGTGTATCCGGCAAGCCGGTTTGACACTAAAGAAAGGCCTGTTTAAACCGATTGCCACTGCGCAGGCCGTACTCTCGGACGATGAGAAAGAAATGGGTGTAGCGGTAGTCGATATGGGTGGCGGGACGACTAACGTTGTCGTCTATTACGACAAGATTGTCCGCTATTCGGCCATTATACCCTTTGGCGGCAACACGATTACAGAGGACATCTGGGACGGATGCGGCGTAATGCGCCGGCACGCCAACGCCATCAAAATACAGTACGGCTCGTGCTACCGCGACTTAGTCAATGCCAACACCACACTGGTGATTGACATGAACGACGACCGAGAAACGCAAAAAATAGCCTTTTCCTTTCTTGCCGGCATCATCGAAGCGCGCGTCAATGAAATTATAGAGGCCGTCATGTACAAAATCGGTCAATCGGGTTATGCCGACAAGTTGCCGGGCGGCCTTGTATTCACCGGTGGTGGCGCAATGATGCAACATCTGAAAGAATTTGCAACCGCTAAAACCGGCATGTCTGTCCGCATTGTCCGACCAGTGCACCTCACTTCCGACTCGCCGAAGGACGTGCGTCATTGCAGCTATGCCACCGCCGTCGGACTGCTATTGCATGGCATCGCCACCGAAAACGCCGCCGTTATTACCGACCAGATACCGACCAGCGTACAGACGATCGTACCGACGACGCCTATTATACAAAAAGAGGTGGATGAAACCGTCAACGTCGAAGAATCCACGACAGACGATATGGTAAAAACGACGATAAAGAAAACAAGGCGTAAGAAAAGCGTTCCCGAAGCTGTGGGCGACCTGTTTAAGGACTTCTTTAAGAAGGATGACGGAGTGTAAACCTTATGCGACATCCGGCATCTAAGCACGGCGTATGACACAATACCCTGCTTACGGTACATTTTGTATGCTATCAAAATCTTTACTAATTTTGCGCCTTGTAGAAACAGAAAAAAGATAAATATGGAAACAAACGAAGGAATTAAGAAATCAGGTAAACACTTTATCATCGCTAACCCGATATACGATACGGTGTTTAAACGATTGATGGAAAACCAGCGGATAGCGAAATTTTTCATCAGCACAATCATAGAACAGCCGGTAGACGACCTTACCGTGATGCCGCAAGAGTTCTCTTATAAACGCAACGAGTCGAAGTCTCTGGACAAAGATAGGGACAAGGACGAAACAAGAGAAATAGACGTCCAATATTATTCCATGTTTCGATTAGACTTCATGGCCACCATTCGCGACGCCGACGGCACGCCCCGCAAGATATTAATCGAACTGCAGAAATCATGGGGCACGGAGGACGTCCTACGCTTCCGCAAATATCTTGGAGAGCAGTATGTAAGAGTAGACATTATTGACGGCAAAGAAACAATGCTCCCGATTACCACCATCTACATACTGGGCAACAACCTCGCCGGCATAACCAGCCCGTGCATCAAAGTCGGACGCACCTACATTGACATGATAAACAACGAACCCATTCAGGCAAAGTCGGAATTTATCGAAAACCTTACACACAACAGCTACGTCATCCAAGCAGGCAGGATCACCGACGTGCGCTACACGACGAACCTTGATAAATTACTCAGTATCTTTGAACAGAGGCATTTTATCATAGAAAATTCGGATGTAATGAAAGCATACCCCTATCAAACAGACGACGAAAATATCGACCTTATTACCGACATTCTCTACGAGATGGGAGTCGACCCCAAAAAACGGAAAGAAATAGAAGACGAAAAAGAATTTCTGCGTGTTTTTAACCTACAACACGACTCATTCATGAAAAAACTCGAAGATAAGGAGAAAACGATTGAAGATAAGAAGAAGAAGCTCGAAGAAGATAAGAAACAGCTTGAAGAAAAAAAGAAAGAACTTGAAGAAAAAAAGAAACAGCTTGAAGAAAAAAAGAAAGAAAATGCAGAAAAGGATAAGGAAAATGCAGCATTAAAAGAAAAACTTGCCGCATTGGAGCGTCTTCTTCGAGATCAACAAACGAAATAAATTTACAGGGAACTTTATCGTATTACTTTAAAACAATAAATAACTATGAACCGAATCATCAGGTACTTTTTTTGGACAGGCGTGTTGTGTCTGTCCATCCCATTTATAGCGCCCGCACAAGTCGTTACGATTAACGCGGAACGCATGGAGGCCGAACAGTCCTATAATGCCGGCATTGCGGCCTTCGAGGAAGGCGACCTGCAGGAAGCCCTCCGCCAATTCAACGAGGCCATACGTATCAAGGTCGATTTTTATCTCGCATACTATAATCGGGGCGTCGTAAAAAGCGACCTGAAAAAGTATACGGAAGCTATCGCTGACTTCGATATTGTGCTGGCCAATGCCCCAACAGCTATCACCTATTACAACCGTGGGCGCGCCTACTATGAACTCGATAAAGTAGACGCCGCCCTGTCCGACTTCTCTATGGCCATCGTCGAAGATGCTACGTTAGATCAAGCATATTATTACAGGGGAAGCATCTATTTTGAGCAAAAGGACTACAACAAAGCCATTGCCGACTACAATGAAGCTGTCAAAATAAACCCCAACATGGCCAATGCCTATAATGACCGCGGCAGCGCCAACAAACTGCTGGGTAACGACGAGGCAGCTATCCGCGACTATCAGTCCGCCGTACTGAAAAACCCGAAATTTGCCTTAGCCTATAACAATCTGGGCACGATGTACCGCAATCAGGCCAAGTACGAAGCGGCCGTCGCACAATACACCAAAGCCATCGAAATCGACTCGGACTATTACCTTGCCTACAACAACCGCGGACTGGCCAAATATGAACTGGGCGACTATGCCGGTGCTATTGCCGATTATTCAAAAACCATCGAACTCAATCCGCAATATGCTTACGCCTATAACAATCGCGGAAACGCCTACTTCAAAACCAAACAGTACGAAACAGCCATCAAAGATTATGACCGCGCCATTCAACTGAATCCCGAATACGGCTACGCCTATCTCAATCGGGGAAACACCAATGAAATGCTGCAGAAAGAAAAGGAAGCCATCGAAGACTGGACAAAGGCCCTCCGCTATGGTTGCACTTCTGCCGATGCCTATATTAAACAAGTCCGTAACTTTTAACCCGACAATCACATGAAAAAAATAATAGTAATGACTGTGCTGTATGCCCTTATCGCTTCGGCGAATCCTACGGCGGCACAAAATAGAGAGTTCAACAAAGCCTATTTCCCCGACCAAAAAAAAGCGTTGAACGAGGCGCTTTCGAATATCAAAAGCGGCGATAAGCTATTTGAGGAGGGCGAATGGAACTATGCCGAAGCCTTGCATTTCTACGAACTGGCTAATACCTTTAACCCCGACAATGCGGCGTTGAACTATAAAATCGGACGTTGCCTGTATGTCGTCAATCAAAAAGAAAGAGCACTGGCTCATTTTCGGAAGGCAATGGAACTAAATCCCAATGTCGAGGAGGATATCCTGTGGTGGATGGCGCAGTTGTGCCACGCAAACGAAGAAATGGAGAAAGCTATTCAAATGTATAGGGCATACCAAAGCTCGTCGTCCAAAGCAGCCATTGCCCGCTGGTCGGAAATAAACAAGCGAATCAAACAATGCGAAAGAGGCATAACGATGATGGCCAACCCGAAGCGAGTCTTCATTACAAACATCGGGAGCGCTATCAATACGGAATACCACGAATACAGTCCTGTCATCAACGCCGACGGGTCAGTTATGTTCTTTACCTCTACGCGTCCCGACGCCACCAAAACAAAAAAATCAAAAGACGGCGAGAATTTTGAAAATATATACTACGCCGTCCGCACGGACAACCAATGGGGATATCCGGTGAATCCCGGCACGATTGTCAACGGCGAAGACAACAACGCATCGGCAGGCCTGTCGCACGATGGTCAAACGCTGTTTATCTTCCAAAGCACCAATGGCGGCGACATCTTCGAATGTCAATTGATAGGAAGCGTCTGGTCGAAACCCACAGCATTCAACAAATATATCAATACCCGATACCACGAATCGAAAGTATCGCTCTCACCGGACGGACGGAGGCTCTATTTCATATCGGACAGGCCAGGAGGCATCGGCAAACAAGATATTTACTATAGCGAACCGGACGAAAAAGGCCGCTGGGGTGAAGCCCACCTCTTGTCGGCCGGCATCAACACACCCGACGACGAAGAGGCCGTATTTGCTCATCCCGACGGAAAAACATTATTCTTTAGTTCAAAAGGGCACCCCGGCATGGGAGGCTACGATATTTTCAAAACAACATTCGAAAACGGACAATGGAGTACGCCCGAAAATCTGGGATATCCCATCAATACCGCCGGCGACGACGTCTTCTTCTCCGTGTCGGCCAGCGGACGACACGGTTATTATTCATCGGAACGGAAAGGCGGCGTCGGCAAGCAGGATATTTATATGATCACCTTCCTCGGCGAAGAAAAACCGATGATCAATAACTCGGAAGACAACCTACTCGCATGGCGTATCAACCCCATTACCGAAACCGTCATCGAACAGGCCATCGCCCTCAACACCTCGTCGATGACCCTGCTGAAAGGACGTGTCATCGACAAAGCTACCTCAGAGCCGCTCGAAGCAGTCATCGCGCTGACCGATGTCGAAAAGAACGAAGAACTGGCGCTGTTTAAATCGAACAGCGTAACTGGACGCTACATGGTCTCGTTGCCGTCAGGCAAAAACTACGGCATCACCGTCATGGCCGAAAAATACCTGTTTCATTCCGAAAACTTCAACGTACCCCTAACAGCCGGCTATCAAGAAATCGAACAGGAAATCCGACTGGAAAGACTGGAAGTCGGAAGCAAAATCGTATTGCGGAATATTTTCTTCGACTTCAGTAAAGCCACCTTGCGTCCCGAGTCGAAGAGCGAACTGAATCGCTTAATACAACTGATGAACGAAACGCCGTCGCTGGTCATTGAAATATCGGGGCATACCGACAATATCGGCAGTGCGCAATTCAACAAAACTCTTTCCGAAAACCGCGCCAAATCCGTCGTCGAATACCTGAAAAAGGAAGGCATCGCCGACTCCCGCCTAAGCTATAAAGGCTACGGCATGGACCAGCCGATTGCTCCCAATGACACGGAAGAAAATCGGCAATTGAACCGCCGTACGGAATTTAAAGTAATCAATAATTAAACCATCGAAATCATGGAAGATGATTTTTACGTACCCCACGATTGGGAAGAAATCACAGGCTCTATCATTAAAGTCATCGGCGTCGGCGGCGGTGGCAGCAACGCGGTAAACTACATGTATACCACCGGCATCAAGAATGTGGATTTTGTCGTGTGCAACACCGACGCGCAGTCGCTGGCAATAAGTCCCGTACCGTATAAAATCCAGTTAGGCTCTACCGGTCTGGGCGCCGGCTGCGACCCCGAACGGGGACGAAAAGCGGCGGAAGAAAGCGAAGACAAAATACGAACCCTCTTATCCGATAATACCAAGATGGTATTCATCACAGCAGGCATGGGCGGCGGCACAGGTACAGGCGCCGCCCCCGTGATTGCCCGCATCGCCCGCGAAATGAAACTGCTGACCGTCGGCGTCGTAACCGTTCCATTCCGGCACGAAGGCCATAAATTCATCGAACGAGCCTTTGTCGGCATCCGCGAAATGAAACGCCATGTCGACAGCCTGCTCGTCATCGACAATCAGCGCCTCTACGACTTGTATGGCAACCTGACCGTCTTCGACGCCTTCCCCAAAGCCGACGAGGTGCTGACTATCGCCGTCAAGGGTATCGCCGAAATCATCACCCGCCCCGGATTCATTAACATCGACTTTGCCGACGTCGAAATGGCAATGAAGGATAGCGGCGTGGCCATCATGGGCTCAGGTAAAGCCAACGGCGAACGCCGCGCTCTCGAAGCCGTCGAAAAAGCGCTTGCATCGCCCTTGCTCAACGACAGCGATGTGTCGGGCGCTAAAAACGTCCTGGTCAACATTACCTCATCGGGAACAGAAAAGGCCTTGACCATGTCGGAACTCGAGAAAATCATGCACTATGTGCAGGAAAAAACCGGCGCTATCGAAAACTGCAAGCGCGGCGTCGTGCGTGACGACAACATGGACGACTTTATATCGGTAACCATCGTCGCCACCGGTTTCCGGATGAATGTTATAGACCTCGCGCCGGCGCAAACGCCTGCGACCGATGACACGTCGGAAGAGCCCATCGAAATCGTATTCCGCCCGCTGAAAGACGACCGCTTCGACGATGACGACGAAGAGACGCCTGTTCCCCCCTTCACCACCACCGACGAGACTACGGCGGCGTCCCACCCTGACGACGAAATTACGCTCGCACCCAATCAACGCGTATATAAGATAGACAGTCCCCAACCCGACCCGTCTGCTACACCGTCGCCAGTGGCTCCTACGCCCCGGACGGTTGCCGACCCGCCTGTAAAACCGGTATTGATTGTCGACAAGGAAGCCGATATTAACCGGTTGGAAAAAGAACCGGCCTTCAAGCGACGCAACAACATTCCCGTTGTCCCGCCGCCTTCGACCGACGCCGGTAACACCGCCCCCGAAAACGCCGCCCGGATAGTTAATATTAACGGAATCAATAAATTAGGTACGGATAATACTTACCTCTACCCATCCATAGACTGAGAGTATTGGCTGCGGGGGATAAAAAGAGCGCCCCTCAGCCTGATGTTGCCAAGTTACGCTGAACCTCGTTGAAAACGGCTAAGGGGGATACGCTTGAAGCGTCACGCGTCATGTCAATCGCCCATCGCGTCAGGCTGCGTTCTTCGGCGCTGAACTCAACGCCGATTTTGACGATTCGCTTCTGTCCGGCAGCGTAGGGGAGGGCATAGCCACGTTCGTCGATTTGCTTTAAAGCGTCTTCGGCAGTGGCGTTTTCGGTCAGTTTAAATTCAAAGATATAGATGGCGTCTTTCGTCGTTACTACGGCGTCGGCGCGGCCTTTCGCGCTGCGGTGTTCTACTTCGATGAACTGCCCCATCAGTTTAAAGAGGAGGAAAAAGACCGTTTGGTAATGCTTTTCCCCCGTGTTGTTAAGTTCATAGGGGAC
>JAITKF010000071.1 GCA_031278545.1 Prevotellaceae bacterium | reverse complement strand
GTGAAAGGAACTACGGTCGCAGTACTGACAGACGGAGAAGGCCGGTATACCATTACGGTGCCGGAAAATACCACACTGGTCTTCTCGTTCGTTGGGATGCAAACGCAGGAAGTAGAAGTAGGCGCGCGTACCGTAATTAATGTAGAGCTGCTCGTTGAAGCAAAGCGTTTAGAAGATGTAGTAGTGATTGGTTATGGTTCTGCCCGGAAGATTTCCTCTGTGGTGGGTTCGGTGGCTTATGTCAATTCCGAAAAACTGTCTGAAAAACCGATAGCCAATATCACAGATGCTTTGCAGGGTCGTGTGGCCGGTTTGCTGGTATTGTCTTCTTCAGGCGAGCCTTCATCGCTTTCCACTATGCAGCTACACGGAATGGGCTCCTTAAATGCGAGCACTACCCCATTGTATATCGTAGACGGTTTCCCGGTATCCGGGGACGCTTTGCGGAGTTTAAATGCCAATGATTTTGAAAGCATTAACGTATTAAAAGACGCTTCCGCCACATCCATTTACGGTTCACGTGCCGCGAATGGTGTCGTGTATATCACGACCAAGCAGGGAAAAAGCGGCGAAGCCACTATTACCGCACGCGCACAATACGGCATATCTACGCTGGCCGATGGGGGAAAATCATTTGAAAGAGTGATGAATGCAAAAGAATTGCTGGCCCTTCAATATGAATTCGGCGTAAATAATATGACGCAAGCCACCTATGATTCGTTATTGAATTCCGGCACAGATACAAAGTGGTATAAATATTTCTTCAAGGACAACGCGCCCACTTTTGAGGCGGATGTTACCTTGCAGGGCGGAAATGAGGATAAAATACGCTATTACATTTCAAACGCGTATTTTAACCAGGACGGACTTACCACGCATTCCTTATACGAGCGCTACTCATTTCGCGCCAACGTGGAAGCCAAACCAAAAAACTGGCTGAAAATAGGATTGAATGCCAATGGCTCATACGCCAAAATTGAAACGGACGGCTATGCTTATCAAGCGGGCAATACGGGATACAGCGTATCACTGTTATCTTTTTACCTGCCGCCCTATTATTCTCCTTACGATAAGGATGGAAACGAAAGGGAATATTTTGATGATGCCGGCGTTTACAATATCAAACATTTGCAGAACCAGCAAATACGTTCTACCAACGACATGTCCATTGTAGGTAACGCCTTTGTAGAGATTAAACCGTTTAAAGGATTTACGGCGCGCTCGCAGTTCGGGTTGGAATTTATTGACCGGAGATATAGTTATAAACGGCTCGCCTCAAAAGCGCCCTGGGAAGACAACGGTTCCGCTACGGAAACTTTTGCCCGGTTCCCGACGCTGACGACTACCAACACGCTGGAGTATCGGTTTAATATAACTGATGACCACGAGGTTTCCGTATTGGCCGGGCATGAAGGCATTAAGTATTCGGGAAGCAGTTTTGGAATGAGTACATCAGGTCATACCGACGACCGCTTGTTATTACTCACAGCGGGTCCAACAAAAGGAGAACCTACGCACGCCATTAGCGAATATGCATACCTCTCGTTTTTCGGGACGCTGGATTACAACTATAAGGAAAAATACTTCCTCGCCCTGTCACTCCGTACCGACGGTTCGTCGCGCTTCGGCAAAGACCGCAAATGGGGAAATTTTTATTCGGCAGGTTTGATGTGGAACGCAAAGAGTGAAGAGTTCCTGAAAGACATTGATATACTGTCGGGTTTGACGTTCAAGGCATCACTGGGTACTACAGGTAATTCCAGCGGATGGGATAATGTCAACTATGCTCACCTGGCAACTGTCGGGACAAGCCGCTATAACGGAAATACCGTATGGGGACTGTCTTCATCCGGCAATCCCGAACTGGGGTGGGAAACCCAGCGGCTGCTCACAATAGGCGTCGCTGCTGAATTTCTGGAACGCTTCAAAATTGAAGTAGAATACTACAACCGCACCACGCTGGATATGATTATGGATGTTCCGGTACCCCTTACCACCGGATGGGCGGATATTACCTCGAACATTGGGAGCATAGCCAACAACGGCATCGACATGACGTTGGGGCTTGCTTTCGTAAAAACCGAGAACTGGTTAGTCGAGCTCAACGCCACCTTTAATTATAATGTCGACAAGGTTATCGAACTGTTCTACGGATTCGAAGAATGGCCCATGCCAAGCTACCTGTTAAATTATCAGGTAGGGAACCGGATAGAGTTTTACGCACCGGTATATGCCGGCGTAAATCCAGCCAACGGCAAGCAATTATGGAAAATACCCGGCACCAACGAGGTAACCGAAACCTACGATGAAGAAGCCCTTTACCAAAATACGGGAAAGCCATATGTTCCCACTTTTTCGGGCGGGTTTGAATTGGCGGCAACATGGAAAAACATCTATGCTTCCGCATTCTTCTCATGGGCAGGTGAAAAATACTTGGTCAATAATGACCGCTATTTTTACGAAAATCAGGAATTTTTCAAGAGCGGGGACAACCAGCTGGCAACCATAAAAAATATGTGGCGTCAGCCGGGCGACATCACCGATATTCCCAAGTTCGGCGAAACAGCCCACTTCGACACCCATCTGTTGGAAAATGCCTCGTTCATGCGCTTGAAGAATCTAACTGTCGGCTATAATTTCCCAACCAAATTATTGAACAAAACACGTTTCTTCTCGGCTGCCAAAGTATACTTCACCGCTCGGAACCTGTTTACATGGACAAATTATACCGGGCCCGATCCCGAAATAGACAGTAACCTCACATATGCTGCCTTCCCAAATACAAGGCAATTTGTATGTGGTATTAACTTTTCGTTTTAATGGAATTTATTAAAAATTTAAAATATACGACTATGAAAAAAATAGTAATAATATTATCCGTCATTTTGATATTGCAGGGATTTTATTCCTGCACCCTAGACTATTTGCCTGCCGGCAGCATTGAACAAGAGCAGGCGTTCCAGAAAATTGGAGATGCCCGCGCCCTGAGGAATTATCTTTACCTGGCTTTAAGAGGTACTTCTAATGGAGCATACTTCTATGCTACCGACATTCAGGCTGACCTTCTCAATGCTACCCTTTCGTACGGGAATGTAGGCGGGCTTCTTTATTCGTGGGAACTCTATCCCTCGGACTATACAGTAGAAGCCCTTTGGGCTGGGCCATATAGCTCTTTGAAAAACATAAATAACTTCATCGACAGGGCAGACCAGATTGTTACCAAAGACAGCACGGAAGCAGCAGAACTTGCCGGCTACATCAGCGAAGCCCATCTAACCCGCGCTATCCTCTACCGCTCGTTAATCCTGCGCTACGCGAAGGACTACGAGCCGGCCACGGCCGCCGAGGACCCGGGCGTGCCGCTGGTACTGCACTATGACATCACGGAAAGACCGGCGCGCGCCACGGTAGCGGAAGTATACGACCAGATATTCGTAGACATTGCCGCGGCAGAAGTAGCGCTGATAAAAGCAGGCGAACAAAATGCCAAATACCTGACAAGAGATTGCATCACTGCACTGAAAGCGCAGGTGTACCTCGAAACGCACCAGTACATGCAAGCGGCGCAAGCGGCAGACCGATTAATCAGCAGCGATGTATACCCGCTAGTTACTACCAGATCCGCTTTAAACACAATGTGGACCAATGATCAAAGCTCCGAAATCATCTTCCAGCCTGTTTCCACAGAGCCTTCCGAAGCAACCAATGAATTTGGCATATACATCAGCTTCAACGGATCGGTCAATAGACCTTACTATGTACCGCAACAATGGGTGGTTGACTTGTTTGGCAGTAATAATGCAGACATCCGCAAAGGCGTATTTATCAACCAGTACGAAATTGATATAGTAGGAGTCAAGTATCCGGATGTATGGTTAGTGAGTAAATACCCCGGCAACCCCGCGCTTTATACAGGCTATAGCAACTATGCCCACTGCCCTAAGGTATTCCGCATAGCCGAAATGCACCTGATTAAAGCCGAAGCGCTGGCATGGAACGGTGCCTCCACCGAACCCGATGCGCTGGCAGCTCTGAACGTACTGCGTACTAAAAGAGGACTGGCGACCATCACTGCTTACGGCGACGAGCTGAAACGGGAAATACAGGAAGAACGGACACGCGAAATGCTCTGCGAAGGGACCCGGCTCTACGACTTGAAACGCTGGAAACTCGGCGTAGAACGCAAAGCCCCGCAAAATACCGCTTTCGTAATTACCGTGCCTGCCGAAAAAACCATAAATTTACGGAAAGCAGCCGGCGACGACTTCTTCGTATGGGGCATCCCGAGAAACGACATCCTCGCGAACCCCAATATCAAACAAAATCCCGGATGGGGTTCTTAGTTTTTTAAACTTTAAATCTTATAAATTTCTATATTATGATAAAAAAAATATACATATTCATAGCGGCAATGGTATTATTATTCGCCACCAGCTGCAGTAACGATCCGATTATTTATGACGGAACGACAAGGGTGAGTTTCGCCAGTACCACGGCTTCCTTTCAGGTAAAAGACTTGCCCAACCAAACACTGGCCATCCCTCTGACTACCACCGTCCCGTTTTCCGAAGCTACGACCATCAAGTTGATAGTTACCCCGGGGGAAGCAGGGACGATAAATGGTACTCAATTCCAATGCCCCGAATCCATTGTTTTCCCGGCAGGCGTATATAGTGCCAGCCTGACGGTTAATGGATACTATGGTGCAATGGTGACCGGAGAAAAATATACTTTCACATTGGCCATAGATTCTACTGTTACGACCATACAGGGTAGCAATAAGGTAGACATTGACGTCGCGCGCTTCTGCCCGCTGAAGATAGCCGATTTTGTGGGAACGGGCGTAGCCGATGACAAGGGCATAAATGATCTATTCGGCATACCTCCTTATCCCATAGAACTGACCGAAGACAGCAATGTAAATGATAATACATTAAGCTTTTTGTACTTTTTCCTCTGCGAACCTGGAGACGCAGGATATCCTATGTCCATAACCTTTGGTGAAGACAATGGAACCGTGACCATTCCTGCTACTGACGTATTTAAAGTGAATATAGGGATAGGTACTCCGGTAATGTTTCACATATGTGGCAATGCCGCAAATAAGGATGCGCCTATTGTCGGGACGTTTAACGCCTGCGAACGAAAAATAGAATTTTCCTATGCGATTATAATAAATGACCCCGCAGCAGGAAGTTATAACGGTTATAACTTTGGTACATACTCAGTGGTTATAACCATGGATTAAAAACGGAATTTTGAAAGAAAGAGGGCTGTCGCAAACAGCCCTCTTTTTTTACATATCTAAAAACAACCTATGCACGCACTACTGCAAAATAAACAAATCGCCTAAAAACACAAGCCTTTACCCATAAGACACACGCTGTTTTGGGGCGCCATTAGGCGGGTATTTATTCAACACCAACGTTCAACACAAATCGTTACAAAAGGCGTTGACACTTCAATATACAGGCCACGAAGGGTTGGATAATTTTCCCTATATTTGCACGCTAATACATTCGCAAATGAAACCGCCTGCTACAAAATACCGACTCCTTTGTTCCCTCATACCATTTTTCGTTATACTAACGAATGCGCCCGCCACTGTGCGCTATAGCTACACGCCAGACATTACAAATTACCAGCTGTCGCAATATCATGCCGGCGACCAAAATTGGGCGGTTACGCAGGATGAACGCGGCGTGATGTACTTTGCCAACAACGAAGGCCTGCTGGAGTTCGACGGTACGCACTGGACGCTGCATAAACTGCCCGGATGCTGGCGCGTCCGCACTGTAATGTACGATTCCCTCTCGCAACGTATTTATTGCGGCGCATTCGAACAGTTCGGCTACTGGGAACGCAACGCCCTCCATGAACTGGAATACCGGTCGGTCAGCGACTCCCTCACCTCCTATTCGCTGCACAACGACGATATATGGTCGATTATACTGACAGGCGACACAGTCATTTTCCGTTCATTTGTCGTCTGCTTTACCTATGTCGACGGACAGCCCTTGCGCGTAACCGTATTCCCCTCCTCCTGCTTGGCGATGGAGAAAATAAACAACCGCCTGTACGCAGCCACCATCGACGGTCTCTATGTGTGTAACGACAGCGTTCCCGAACGTCTTCCGGGCAGCGAGCAGTTTACGGGAGTGAAACAGATTGCCGCCCTGCTGCCCTTCGACCCCCATCGTATACTTATCGCCACCCAGCACGACGGCCTCTACCTCTACGACGGCCATACCTACACACCCCTGCACACCGACGCCGACCGGCTACTCCGCGAAGCGCAGGTAAACCGTGCCGTAGTTGTCCGAGATTCTATCTATGTATTCGGAACAATATTGAACGGCGTAGTGGCAATCAACCGTCATGGCGATCAACTATGGCATTTACATAAATCCGGCGGACTGCAAAATAATACTATCCTGGGACTCTTCCGCGACAGGGAAATGAACATCTGGCTGGCATTAGACCGCGGTATTGACTGCATTACCGTCGACTCGCCGCTGCACTTTTATTACGGTCATTACGACAATGTCGAATCAGTATACGCCATCATCGAACATCACGGCACATTCTATTTAGGAACGAACAAAGGACTGTTTGCACGCACTCCCGGCGAGACGCATTTTACCATCGTACCCGATACACAAGGACAGGTATGGAATCTGTCAATACACGACGGTCAGCTGCTTTGTGGACATAACGCCGGTACATTTCGAATCGAAGGCCGGCGTGCAATCCCCGTATCGCACATTACCGGAGGCTACTGTATACGCCCCATTGCGTCTGCCGACGACAACGACGAAGCGCTACTGCAAAGCACCTATACGCAATTAGTAATCTATAAAAAAAACCATCGGGGCATCTGGCAATACAGCCATGCCATTCCCGATTTTATAGAACCGCTCCGCTACCTCGAAATCGACCACCAAGGAAACATTTGGGCCGGACACATCGAAAAAGGATTATTCCGCATACGCCTCAACCCGTCGCTAACCGCCATCGACGAATACAAAAACTACCTCATTGCCGAACATGCCGCCGACGCCCACATCCAACTCTCTAAAGTGAACAACAGGATGGTATTCACCACCGGACGGCAACTATATACCTACGACGACATCCGCGACACCATCGTGCCATACGACCGGCTCAACCGGACAATCGGCAAATTGGCCGCCGCACATAAAATTATCCCCGCACGACCGCATCAGTACTGGTTCATTTGTCGCGACGAATGGGCCTACATAGCCTTCGACAAAGCCGAAAACGGACGCATACTCCGGCAAATATCCCATCAAGCGCTCAAAGGCGAAGCGATGGCATACAACGAATGTATATATACCGCCGACGACGGCCTGTCATTCATCGGGCTCAATCATGGTTTTGCCGTACTCGACGACCATCCGCCGACACACCCGCAAATAACCACCGACATCTTGCTGCGCAGCATGGAGGCCTCTACCGTCAAACAACAACGCATGAAATTAACGCCCGACGCAAAAAACATCTCCCTGCCGGCACGTTACGGCAACATCCGGTTCACATTTGCCCGTCCGTCGTTCGTCCCAGCGGGAGAACAACTCTACTACACATTAGAAGGATTGGAAAACGACTGGACGCCGGCCAGCGTCCAAGGAGAAAAAGAATATTCCCGTTTACCACCGGGAAAATACCGGTTCATCGTAAAAGCCCTTGACGGAAACGGGACGGAAATAGCCCGCACCGCCTGCCACTTTGTAATTGCACCACCGTGGTATGCCAGACATGCCGCCTACATCGCCTACGCCATCGCCGGACTATGCCTCCTATTGGTATCCTACCGTATCGGGCGCATACAATTGCGCCGCCAACATCAAAAAATAATGCAGCAGGAAGAACGCCGCCAACAGGAAGAACTGGCAAAGAAAGAACAGAAAATCATCCGGCTGAAAAACGAAAAACTGGAAGCCGACGTACTCTACAAAGCAAAAGAACTTGCCGTAAGCGCCATGGCAATTATCCAAAAAAACAATGTACTGGAAACCCTCAAGCAGGAACTACAAAAAAACGGGAACGATAAAAACACTAAAAACAGCATCAAACTCATCAACCGGAATCTTTCATCAAAAAAAGAATGGGACGTATTCGAAGCGAACTTCGACCTGATTCACGACCGCTTTTTCCGCAACCTGAAAAAACGCTCCTCGCAACTCACCACACATGACCTCAAACTATGCGCTTACCTGCGGCTTAATCTTTCGACCAAAGAAATCGCACAACTTACCGGCAATACGGTACGGGGCGTTGAAGTCGCCCGTTATCGCCTGCGTAAAAAACTACAACTGTCGCCCAACGAAAACCTGAACGAGTTTATACTGGGATTTAAAAATGAGGTGAAACAGGAAGAATGAAACCTGACGGCAGGCGGAACGAAGCGTAAAGCGTATCGCGCGAAGCCGGTATGCCAAGGTAATTCATCGTCCGGGTGGGCATGTCGTGTAGGGCCTCATGATTCTGAGGCAACCAGTCTTTATATAGAGCCATTCTTATTTTCTCCTATTAGATCTTGTTATTTTTTTAATTTAGAACACTTTTACGGACGCCTTTAATGCATTTACGGGCTCCCTTAATTTCGTTTTTTAGGGCTCCTCTCGCCTCCGCGCGATGACGCCCGCGCGTTTTGGTTCGACATTCTATTTATATCCTCCAGTACGAATAACTATGAACGAGTATCGGCTTATGCGGACGAACGCCCTCCGTGCGAACGTCGTCCGGCAGGATGAAATAATCCCTCTCCTCCGCCGGTTTTAGCCAACGGACAAGCAGCAGGAGTATTTCAAACATAGACTTCATGAGGCGTTGTTCGTTGTAATTAAATTACTACAAATCCCGCACGCAACGCACCGGTAGCCCAAGATAGGTGTAATGGTAAACGGTGTGCAGAGAACTGCTGCTATCGTAGCTGATGGCCTGCCCGGTTGGGGCACCGCCCCCATACCCGTACGACCCCCACCATACGCCGTATACGCCATGATCAGACCTAGAACTACCATGAATCACGCCGGGACGCCCCCAAGCACTGCTTAAGGTTGATGCGGTAGTACAGGAAATAAGTGTTTGAAAGTCGGTCTGCGTCGGCACGCGCCATGGGGGAGGGCACAAGGTGTTGGCATACGTGTTTACACATGACCAATTGTAATAATAACCATACGAAATAGAATAATTAATGTATTGGGCGGTAGGATAGGGTTCTTCGCCCAAATCGCTTACAGCTACACACCCAGCCGGATTGCGCAACGCGCCACTCCAAATTTGCGAACCGCAAGTCCATATATCATCTGAATCAGAACCGATCGGAACAGATAGTGGGTTAACATTTAACGTATATGTGCCGGACGAAGGAACCCACGAAACATTACACATAGCGTCATGGGCATACCGCATGAAGTAATAAACACCGCCAAGGGCATAATTGGACGCATCATTGCTTATAGCATAAGAATCCTCATCTCCGGTTAGCGTGGCGCTGCTGAGACCCGTGCGCCGCCACTGGTAGGTTATATTTCCGTCGCCGCCGGAAGCGAGGGTTGAATTAGTAATCGTTAGACCGGGATTGGTTGCCTGCGTTACAGTGCCGTGAGCGGTGATAATGGAGCCGGCGGTAAATTGCGGGTAGACGGTCTTGGCAATGACAGTGGACGTGGCCTCGCATCCCGAGCCGGTGAAGGAAGCCACGACGCGGTAGTACGTCGTGGTGGTCAGCGAAGAGGGGGCGTAGGTGGAGAGGGTGGCGCCGGTGATACTCGTAGTAGCTGCCGTTGAGGAGGTACCGCTGTACCACTGGTAGCTCACCGTGCCGACGCCGCCGGTGGGGGTGGCGGCCATGGCTGTGGGGGCGGTGTTATAGCAAATGGTACCTTGCTCTCCACTTATCGCTATCGTCGGGTCGGATATAACCCTTAAGAAGTAACCCCCCGTGGCGGTCACTTCGGGGCATGAGGCCGACTTCGCCTGTCGGATATAGGTAATGGTGCCGGTAGCAGCCGCATCCGTTGTCGGGGGCGTGTAGGATGTGGCGGTCGCCCCGCTGATGGCGGTCACCCCGCTGATGCTCGCGATGTACTTGTACCACTGGTAGGTAATGGCGCCGCCGCCGCCGGTGGCGACAGTGCCGGCCGCAATAGTCGGAGGCGTTCCGCCGACGCATACCGTCGCCGCGCCGCTGATGG
>JAITKF010000098.1 GCA_031278545.1 Prevotellaceae bacterium | reverse complement strand
TCGGCGCGGCCTTTCGCGCTGCGGTGTTCTACTTCGATGAACTGCCCCATCAGTTTAAAGAGGAGGAAAAAGACCGTTTGGTAATGCTTTTCCCCCGTGTTGTTAAGTTCATAGGGGACATTGGAAAGGAAGGCTTGCAGGCGGGTCATGAAGCCCTCGATGTGCCCGTCCCAGAGGTCGCGGACAAAACGCCCGCAGTAAAATTCGCCTTGCGCCGCTTTTACCGGCAGGTAGATCATAAGCAGTTCGTTGAAGAATCCGTATTTGACCTCCTCGTTGGGAAAGCCGAGGGTGTATTCCTGCACCCAATCGTCGTATTCTTTGATGGTCAAATATCCACTTTGGTACAGCACCGGCACGGGGTCGGCGTTTTCTACACGGTAGTCCATAATCGACCGGGCTGGGATTTTGACGTCGTTTTCTAATTTGGGTATATCAAAATCAACGTCTTTTACCATTTTGACAAGGAATGTCGGCGTGCCGGTCTGGAACCAGTAGTAGTCGAAATCGAGTTTGGAGAAGGTGCTCAGCACGCTAAACGGGTTATACATATCTTCGCTTTCTTTGGCGAAGTGGTAGCCGTCGTAGCGTTTTTTTATTCCGGAAAAGGCCTGGTCGCGGGTTATTTTGCGTTTGTTGGCCAGCGCCTGTAGTTCCGGCTGGAAGTCGCGGAGCAGTTCGCGTTCGGAAATGCCGCAGATGCCGGCAAAGCGATCGTCCATACTAATGTCCTGTAGCTGGTTCAAGTCGCTGAAGATGCTTACTTTGGAAAACTTTGTGACACCGGTGAGGAACACAAACCGCAGGCAGGCATCCATTCCCTTCAGCACGCCGTAGAAACTTTTCAGCATGTCGCGCATCGCGTCGTTGACATCGGGCTTGTCCATCGTGTTGAGTAGCGGCTTGTCGTACTCGTCGACTAATACTACTACCTTGCGGCCGGTGCGTTCGTAGGCGCTACGAATAAGTTTGCTAAAAAGGACGGACGGGTTTTTCTCCTCTATCAGGATGCCTAATTGTTCGCCGGCCGTTTTAACGTTGTAGAGAAGCGTCTCGTAGAGCGTACCTACATCCAGGCACATCCCAAGATTGAAATCAATGTATATCACCGGATATTCTACCCATTCCTTCTCTAATTCCGCTATTGCCAGCCCGTCGAACAGTTCTTTTTTTCCAAGGAAATAGGCTTTGAGCGTCGACAGGAAGAGGCTCTTCCCGAAGCGGCGCGGACGACTGAGGAAGTAAGGTTTCCCGCTGGTTGCTAATTGGTAAATATAGGCGGTCTTGTCTACGTATAAGTAGTTGTTTGTGCGGAGGTCTTCAAAATCTTGTATCCCTATGGGCAATTTCCGGAAGGTATTCATTGCAATAAAATTTTATGGTTGTACTTGCAAAGGTAGGTAAAATTACGGATTGCCGTTATTAAACGGGGTTCGATTTAATGCTCCGTAGCAAGCAATCGCCGCCCTGATGAGCGGATTATGTGTTTCATTTTTACAACAACCCGGGCAAAACTTGCGTCTTGTCCGGGGTTTGTTGCAAAGAAAAACGATGGTCTTCTATTTTTTGTCTTCCCTTCTACTCTACCGGTTGCAATACGTTCATTGCTTCCAGCAGGGTACAGCCGGAGACGCATGCCTGGCAACTGACCGAGCCTGTGGGGCAGTCACTGCAAGCTTTTGTACTTGCCGTGGGGGGAGTATTCCAGGCGTCGCTGAAGAACGACTGGTAGTCTCCTTCTTTGGTTGTGCCTTTTGTCCAGAGCGCCGTGGCGTTTCTTATCATAAAAGCATGGAATTGCTGCCGTTTGGCTTTGTCTACATTTGTGTCGTTTACCAGTTTTACGAAGTAGCGGATGAATATGCCCTTGAACAGTCCGCCGTCGCCGTATCCTTCGCTACGCAGGATGGCGTTCGTTTGGTCATACGGGGCGCCGGTGGTTGTTGCACGTTCGGCAAGGCGTACGGCATCGTTGAGGTAAGTTTGGGAGCCGGTAATCTTGTACAGTTCGTGCGCTGTGCCGAGTACCGTACCTACGTTATAGGAGAGTGATGTTCCGCCGGCGACATTGTTGTTGTTGATGTTGTCGAGCACATCGAAGTTGGCGTTTATCAGTACGGCTTTAAGCCATGCGTATATCCGTTCGGCGTCGGCCTTGTATTTTGCTTTTGCCACAGGGTCGTCTACCAAATTATACAGCCTGCATGCGGCTATTCCGGCAGGGCCGTTGGAACAGGCATTTTTACTGGGCGTAGCTGTCGTGCACCAGAGGATGCCTCCGCCGCCGGGCGTGTCTGACCATTGGGTTATAATCCAGTCGTCGTAGATTTGCTGCGCGGTAGTGAGGTATTGCTGGTTTTGCGTGGTTTCGTACATGCGTAACATGGTCAGGACAATCCATTCCATGTCGTCAATGTAGTTGTTGCTCCATTTCGCGCCGTTGCCGATGCGGACACCGTTAAACCATTTGGAATAATAGTCCGAATAACGGGTGTCTCCGGTACGGATGTAGGCGTCGATGACTACGTCGAGGGCATGCGCTTGAGGCCAATACTGGAATCCGGTCAGTTGCTCGGAGGGCGGTACGAAAGTCATCCGGAAGTAGCCGTTTCCTTCGTTCCAAAAGGCGCTTAACAGTTTTTCTGTGGCGCTATCGGCGGCGTTTTCCCAATAGGAGGCGTCAATGCCCTGGTCAATACCCGGGTCTGTGCCTTCGCCCGTTTCGCTTGTAGGACGGGGATAGTATACATCATCTACCTGTCCACATGCTGCGATTAGCAATATGCTTGTTAAAATAATTAGCGTTTTTTTCATATCCGTATTGTTAAAGGATTATTGTCTGGTGACCATGTGTGTGTATGTTTCATCGGATTTCAGGGAGAAGGTTACGACGTACGTATTGCCGTTCCATCCGCTGTGGCCGGCGACTTTCCATACCCATCCGTCAGTCCATTGTTGGGTTACATAGTCCTGCCGGATGTAGTAGTAATTGGGATTTCCGCTGGGTTCGCTGTCGGTTGTATTAACGGCTATCCATTGCGACCGTCCGCTGTTGGTCGAAGAGTTGTCGGTCATTCTAAACTTATAGCGGTTGTCTCCATTGCCGTCGGAGCATTCGTTGGCGCCAATGGTGATGGTTTTTTTCCATACACCCAATCCTTGATAATCGAGCGCTTTTTCTTGGTTCCACCACAAGATATACCATGTAACGCTTGAGATTTTTTTGAAGGCGGCGACGTCGGTATTAAAGTTCAGCGTTATTTTGTAGATGGCCGTTTCGGTCGGGGTGGTTGAGCCTCCTTCGATGATGGCATTGGCGCTCGTGACAGAGAACTGTCGTGGGGCACCGGTTTTGGCATTGACAAAATAATAGGTGTCTCCGGTGGTCAGCCGCGTGTAGATTTCAAATTCGCCGTCGGCAATCTTCTTTAGGGGAATGGCATTGGCCAGCGTAGCACCCGCTTCGGAGGCTGCGCCGGAGATGTATACTTCGGCGGGGATGCCCGGGAATCGGGTAATCGTGAGTTTGCGCGGCGGGATTGAGGCGATTTCACTTGTGGTTAATACGGTGGTCTGTACGCTCCACCAGATGTCGCCTGTGCCTTCGGCCGGAATACCGGCTGCCGCGGCTACTGTTTCCAGTGCCGAATGCAGTATGGTAACACTTGAGGCATAGCTGTTATTGTCGGCTGCCGCGTTGCCTATTTCATTGATTCCGGCGGCGTCGCTATAGAAAATCACGCTATACTTTGGTGTGGGGCCTGTGCCCGATGACGGCGTCCATTCAAACTTTAAGGACGAACCGGCCACTTTGCTCAATGCCACTGTCGCACCTTCGGCTGGCGCAATAAAGTTATTGACCGGATATACCGTCAAGTCGCCGGCATTGACCACGTGGGTATAGTGGTCGTTATTGGCCGACATATCCAGCGTCAGCGTTATCGGCTGGTTGCTTAATTCTAACATATACCGGTACGAATAACGCGCTCGTTGGCTGCTGCTGGTGCTGTGGGCATTTGTGTATACGTAAAAATAATCGCCTTCCAGTATTTGCGGCGGGCTTGCTTGACCGGCTTGCGTATTGCAGCCCCACGAACGGTCGGTTGTTCCTACACGGACTACAAATTTATACTGGTTGTTGCTGCTTGTAAGATTACCCAGCGTAACCGAATGTTCCCATTTCCCGTAGCCTTTATAAGTCATCGCCGTATAGGTATTGGTATTCGGGACAAAATACCGCACGTTGCTGATGGCGGTAGCGGTCATTTTTGCTGTAATAAAATTCAGCGTAATAAGATACATGCCTTCTGTTTCTACTGTCAACGCGTCGTTTCCTTCTACTATAAAATCATCCTTAACAGTAAACGTACGTCCACCGCCGGGGGTATTTTTATTGGTAAAATAAAATCCTTCGCCGGCTTTGAGGAAGGTGTATATTTCATACGTCCCCTCGCCGGTAACACTGAATTGCGGGGCGGCCGTTGCATCCGTACCGCCCTCCGATCCGGGGCCTGTTACGTAGAGGCTCACCGGGAAGTCGTTGAAGGCGGTGTAGGAACTGAGCGTCAGCGTCCATTTTTCCGATACGGTTTCGAGCATTCCTTTTACGGTTACTACTCCCCACTGCAACGAGCCGGTTGTGCGCGGCGCAATGCCTGCAAGGTGGGCGATTTCGTTCAGCATTGGATGCGTCATGGAGATGGTTGTCGTTCGTTCTTCGGGCGCTACGCGGTAGAGTTCTTTGCCATCCGACCCGTAAAAGGCCAACTGGTAATACACGCTGCCGACGGTACTGTTCCATTCGAAATCAATCGTGGCCGATTCGAGGTTATACAGTTCCACTGCGGTGTTGTTGTCGGGCGCCACGAGTGTCGTCGCGGTTACGCCGTCATTATTATATTCCATATCGTCCTTACATCCCCAAAAGGCAGGCACGATAAGCAATAATGCGATAATACATTTATTTGCTATTGTCTTCATATTCCTTATATGTTTAAATAAATCATTTTAATACGAACCAGTGAGTCGCGTTGGTTGCGCCCATGTCTAAATAAATATCTACCGTTTTTTCGCATACTGACCCATGGTATTTGAATTTTGGCCCCCATTGGTCGGCGGAGGTAGACGGATAGGTTTTGATGTAGAAATACTCTTTGGCATCCAACGATGCAGGTTTGCCGTCTTCGCCGCTATTGGTAGGCCCCAAGCATTCCCATGGCCATGGATTACCCGCAATGGTGGCACGGAAGTGGTAGCGGTCGTCCTGCGAACCCGGAGGTTCGGCCACCCAATAATCATTGGCGTCGAGGTAATAGTCTCGCAGTACCCATACGCCGCGTCCTTCGTAGGTCATCGGTGTAAGCTCCGATTTGTAGCAGAGCCAGTGTCCTACGGCGCTTATCAGTTGTACGGATGCTGATTTCACATTAAAGTCTAACCGGACGCGGTAGATTCCCTGTCCGGGCACGGTAGCCGGGACGGAGATTTCAGTCGCCAGTCCGCCCTGAAAGCCGTAGCTATGAGCCGGGGCGGCGGGGTCGTCGACAATCATAAATGTACCGTCCGAGAAACGGGTGTAGATTTCGTATTCGCCGTCGCCTGTCGTGCGGAAAGGCAGCGCGAGGGCTGCGTCGTTGCCGGCCTCAGTGCCCGTGCCGATGAGGTACAGCCGTTCGGGAATAAAGTTGAACCCGAGCAGGCGTTTAATATCCAACTTGCGCGGCGTGACGGTCGAGAGCAACTGGTTCAGGCCGCGCGAGGCTACGACCGACCAGTAGAGCGTGCCTGTGCCGCCCGATTCGATGGCAGCTTCGCCGGCAATCCGGTTGAGATCCTTATGTGCGACGGCTATTTGTGTTTTCACACCGGCGTCGATACGTCCTAACTCACTACCACCGGAGGCTTTATCGAAAAACACGATTTCGTATTGCACCGGATAGCCATCTTCACTGGCGCCGGGTAACCACGAGAAATTCATCGTAGCGTCCGAGCCGCTTTGCAATTCGAGGAAATACCCATCCGTCGGGAACAACATCCCTGCCGGCGGTCGTACTTCCGCATCTTTATAATTCATGTTCTCCGTGCAGGCCGTCATGGCGACTGCGAACATGACAATCATTGATAAACACACTATTTTTTTCATGTCTTTTTTACATTTAAAGGTTAATAACCTGGATTATTGGGGAGCAGGGTAGGCGTTTTGTTAATGTCGTCTTGCGGCAACGACCACCATTCATCCCTGTTTGCTGTATATTTGAAAGTTTCTACCCGAATATAATCGGTCAGGGCATTGGCCATTTTAGCGCCGTAAACCGTCCCGTTGAGGAGATTGAACGTGCCTTCGGGGTCGCTGCCCCAACGGATGAGGTCATAATAACGCAGGCCTTCGAGCGCCAATTCGCAGCGGCGTTCGCGGCGAATGATTTCACGCAAGTTAGTCGTTCCGGGATAATCGAGCACGGCGGCAGTCGTAAAGCCGGCGCGTTCGCGAATGGGGCGGATCGTCTTGTTCCACACGTCTTCGGTAAATGTGCCGTTGCGTTCGCAGGCTTCGGCATACATGAGCAGGACATCGGCGTAGCGCATCATAATGATGTTATTGTGCATCCGAAGATCCAGCCCGTGATCGACATCGAACCACTTGCGGATATAGTATCCCGTTTGGGTCCTATTTTCGCCGCCGTCGCCACCGTAGGCATTCTCGCCGGAGCCGGGCGTAATGTTAATCGTCTGTTCGACGTAAGCGCCAGAGGTGTTTTTATCTTTCCACGTGGCGCCGTGATACACGACTGTGGCGGCCAGACGCGGGTCGCGACCGGTGTACATCGTATTCGGGTTGTCGTTATACGACGGGTCGGAGTCGTAGGGTGTCGGTTTGGTATTCGGCCCCCTGACCGGCAACCCGCTGGTAAGCATAATATAGGAATCAACCAATGATTGAGTCGGCGTTTTGCCCGTTACACGATATCCGGTAACCGACGGCGGCACCATGTCGATAAAATCCTGCCATATCTTATCCAGTGTAACATACGTGTAGTCGAGAATCACCTCGTCGTTGTATTCATACGCCGACGCGAACAGGTTTTCGTAGGCCGAAAAATGCTCGGTAGCGGTAGTAAACAAGCGGTATGCGCCATATTCGGACTGGTTATTGATCAGCATTCCGCAATATTGCTCGACTTTTGGCATGTCGCCCTGCATCAGGTAAAGGCGAATCTTCAACATCATAGCTGCTGCTTTGGTAATCCGTCCGCGTTCGGCGGCCGGCAACTCTTCCTTTTTAGGAAGTACGGGAATGACTTCGTCCAGTTCGGTATGTAACGCCGCCAGCACTTGTGCGCGCGGCGTCCGCCGGATGGTTTTCGAACCTGCCACATCAATATCTTCCAAGAAGAACGGAATGTCGCCATAGAAATTCGACATACGGAAGAATAGGTAGGCGCGGATAAACCGGATTTCGGCTTTCATGCGCGTCGCTACCGTCGCGTCAAGATTGGGCACCAGATCGACATTGGCCATAAAGACGTTCGTCGTTTTAATGCCTTCAAAGAGCCACTGCCATTCGTCCTTAAAAATCGTCGTGCTCGGGTTTGCCTGTCCTTTGCGGATGATCGTAGTCGACGGATTGCCTCGCACTTCAATCAGATTGTCACTTAAGGCTTCGTCCGTCCACATTTTGCCGGCATTATACATTTGGTTGTAGGCCATGTTCATTACCAATATAGCCCTATCGGCGGACGTCCAGTATTCCGCATCGGTAAATTTGTTGGTAGGCGCCTGTTCCAAATCATTACAAGCCATAAAGCAAGTCAGGAAACACGCCAAAACGAGAGTGTGTATTATTTTTTTCATCGTAGTATCCTCCTGTAATTAAAATGTGATGTCTAAACCCATTCCGTAGTATCTCAGTATCGGGTAATTCCGACCGCTGTCGGCGCCGCCGCTATTCATGTTGTTATCGTAGGGTGACGATTCGGGGTCGAGGAATGAAATATTACTGAATGTAAATAAATTTTGGGCATTGATATAGAGCCGCGCCTTTTTCAACCCAATCTTTTGGGAGAGGCTTTCGGGCAGCGTGTAGCCCAGCATAATATTTTTCACCCGCATATACGCGCCATCGAAAATAAAGAGGTCAGAGCCGTAGCCTTTTCCATAGTTGAGTGTATTACCGGTGGCTAATCGCGGATAACGGGCATCGGTATTGGTTGGTGTCCAATAATCCAGCATGTGCTCATACATGGTATATCCATATCCTTCATGGAAGGGTTCGACCAATTCGCCGCGCACCATCATGTCGCGTTGCAGCACGCCTTGCAGGAAAACGGAAAAGTCAAGCCCTTTCCATTCCAGATTGTAGTTTACGCCAAAAGTATAACGCGGGAAGGCATTGCCGAGGTAGTACCAATCGTTATCGTCGATTACCTTGTCGCCGTTGCGGTCGAGTATTTTCAAGTCGCCTATCTGGAACTCTACGCCCGGACGTTTAGCCCAGCCGTCAATTTCTTCCTGCGACTGGAAAATGCCATCGCTCTTATATCCGTAGTACGAACGCAGCGGTAGTCCTTCGCGGGTAATTTGCCATATTTCTTCATGGGTATTGATTGACTCGAATCCCTCGAAATGCAGCACTTCATTCCACGAATCACCCATGCTAAGATTCAGGTTATGGCGGAAGTCGCCGGTTCTCGCATTCAGCCCGACGGTAATTTCCCAGCCTTGGGTACGCATCTCGCCGGCGTTGTAGTTTTTCGGCGTTGTCCCGTAAATGAGCGGCACGAGTGGCGATACTAAGATATGGTCGGTATTTTTGTTAAACACATCGAACCCCAGCATCAGACGGTCATTGAAGAACGTCGCGTCGATACCGGCATTCAGCGTTCTCGACACTTCCCATTGCAGGTCTTCAGAGCCGACCTGAAAGCCCGTGCCGGCCACCATCACATTATTGAAGGCATAGGTGTTGGCATACACTTCGTAGGTCGTCAGATACTCGTATGAACCGATGCGTTGATTACCGAGCGTCCCGTATGACACGCGCAATTTGAGGTCGCCGACTTTTTCGCGGTAGCTACTCATAAACTCCTCCTGCGAAATGCGCCATCCGGCGGATGCCGACGGGAAGAACCCCCAGCGCAAGTCTTTTTCAAATTTCGACGAACCGTCGTAACGCACCGACACCTCGCCGAAATACCGTTCGTCGTAGTCATACCCTACGCGCCCGAAGACCGACGTCAGGCTGGTTCGTTCCGATTTCATGGGGGTTACTACATTCGCATCTCCTCCTAAAACCACTTCCGAGCCGGTTCCCGGAATCCCCAGTTGCGGGTCGGTGTACCGGATATTAATTTGGTTTTCTTCCGACGTAAACGATTCGTTCGACGCGCCAATCAGGCCGGTAACGTGGTGTTTGCCGAAATACTTGTCATAGTCCGCGTAAAGTTGCATATTGATAAGGTACATTCGCTTATCCCAGTCTTCGGTATCCTGGTCGGTATTGGCCAGCGTAGGTTCGCCGTTGATGTTGTTATACTTGTAGAATTCCACTTGCGGGCGTCGGGTATAGCGATGGTCGCGGAACACATCGGCGCCCAATACGCCTTTCAGTTTTAACCCGTCTATGATTTGCAACTCGGCCGACGTATTAATATTAATGTAGTCGTTCTTGTACTGGTTCGAGCCGCCTTTTTCGAGCAATCCCAATGCCGTGAACTGTGTCAGGATGTCGTTGACTAAGTATTTTCCGGTTTCGGGGTCTTGCTGCCTGTAATAATAATAAGAGGGGATGCGCGTAACGTCGGCGGCAATATTACCGGTCGTTGTCGATGTATTGTTTTCGTGCGTATAGCCGAGCAGCGCCGAAAGTTTCAACCGTTTATATTCCGTCGTCAAGTTGGTGCGGAAGTTAATACGCTGAATGCCATAGTTGGGGCCTACATAATTACTCTGTTGGTCGTAGAATCCGGCGGAAATCATATAGGTACTATGCTCGCTGCCGCCTGAAACACTTACATTATAATTCTGCTGCAAGGCGTTTTTCAGGATGGTGTTTTGGAACTGTTCCCCGTTGCCGTGTTCGTAGAGGTCGCGAATTTGGGCAGCCGTAAACTCCGGCGCTTTGCCTGCGTTGACCAGCGCAATGTTTTTTAGCGTAGCATTTTGATAGCCTTCCACTTTTTTAAATAAATACTCAGGACTTTGCATCCCTACCATCATATTAAAGACGACGGTCGGCGCTTGATTTTTCTGTCCTTTCTTAGTCGTAACCAGCAATACGCCGTTCGCGCCCCGCGAGCCGTAGATGGCGGCGGTGCTGGCATCTTTCAATACCGATATGCTTTCGATATCGGTTGGATTCAATTTGTTAAAACTGGCGTCATCCGACACTAACCCATCAATGACTATCAGCGGCGTATTGTTGTTCATCGTGCCGATACCGCGAATATTAATATTCAGCCGTTGGTCGTTCGGGTCAAAATTACGTTGCTGGACAATCACCCCGGGAGATGTGCCCTGCAATGCCTGCGTGAGATTAGCGACGGAACGGTCGGCCAGCGCTTCTGCTTTCACCTGGTCGACCGCGCCCACCGTACGGCGGCGAGTAGTCGTACCATAGCCGATGACAATCACGTCTTCTAATAATTGCGAATCACTCTCCATTACTACGTCAATCGTCGTCCGGTTGTTTACCGGAACTTCGACTGTTTTGCAGCCGATAAAGGAGAATATCAGCATGTCATTACTGGCGCATTCAATAGAATAGTCGCCGTCGAGTCCTGTCTGAACGCCGCGCGAGGTGCCCTGTATTCGGATAGTCGCGCCGATCAACGGTTCTCCGTTCAATCGGACGACTCCCGTAACAGTAATACGCTCTGCAGGGTCCGCACTGTTGGCTGCCTGTGCATACGCCGCCGGGCCGGAAAAGCCCGCGGCACACAATAGTAACGAGCCAACTACAATGATGTTTCTCAATTGCTTAAAATTCATACATGTTTAGTAATTAGTTGTTGATTAAAAAAGTTAGTATTCATATATTTTGTTATATTATATATACCCATCCCTTTTGATTAACTTTTATAGTTAATCAAAAGCAACTGCAAAGCACTGATTCATAATGAATAATATAGTTCTGGACAGTGTCTGGAGACGAATTTGGGAATGAATTTTTGTAGAGAACAAGGTGTTTTGATGAGTATAAGAATAATAAAAACAAGCGTTTAATACTAAAAAATGAGGGGATGAATTGGTGAATGAATAAAGGGTCGTCTTTACAAAAGTAGAAGTGATAATTGTAAGAACTTAAAAGTGTTATAAAATGAAAAGAACAGCAATAACGCGCGGAGATTTTATAAGAAAGGACACTGTAATGAACGGAAAGTCAAACGATAATAAAGGGAAACGGTTTTTTGATTAACTATAAAAGTTAATCAAAGGACAAGGGACATTATCTAGTTGTTCATATATAATAAAATTATCGTGCAAATTTAAAAAAACTATAACGATTCCTTTACTGTTTGCAAAAGTATCAAAAGAAAAAAGAAAATTAGTACGATTTTCGGACACGAGTGTACAACATTGCGACATGTCGCAAAATTTATGTCTTTTTGGCGAAAAATTGCCTCTCCGACGTTTGTAAATTGCCAAAAATACCATACTTTTGTTTCCTTAACGTATAAATCATCTGCACATGCTACGAAAAACAGTTTTATTGACAAGCTTGCTATTATGCTTCGGCAGCCTGTTTTCGCATAATTTACGACAACTATCCAGCAAGGAAGGTCTGTCGAATAGCGCTATTTTATCCATCTATCAAGACAAGGAACGCTTTATGTGGTTCGGCTCCTGCGACGGACTAAATATGTACGACGGCCTTCATATTCAAGTCTATAAACCAACGACAAATAACCCGAACAGTTTATCGGGAAACCTGATAGAGGGCATTATGGGCGCGGAGGACAACATCCTGTGGATTGCCACCAATCATGGTTTTAACCGGCTGGACAAGAAAAAACGAACCATCGAGTATCACAACGAATTTCAAGGAAAGTATCACTGGGCAAAAACCGTGCAGAACGAAGTATTTGCCATTCGCGAAGACCATTTTATACACTATTATAATAAAGAGCGCAAGGAATTTATACCCGTATCGTTTCCCGGCATCTATAATGATAACATACAGGCGTTTTTCATCGACCCCAACAATACGATATGGATTCTTTCGGACAACGGGAAAACGATTCATGCCGCTGTTTCCTTTACCGATATGGCGATCCCGCACCTGAAAATCGTACCGGCGCCGGAGCACGATGCCGACTTCCTCTACGTGTTTCATGAGAAAGAACGGGTCTACTTAATTGATAAACGGTATCTGTTGTATGAATTGAATGTGCTGACACAAAAGAAAAACCTCATCAAAAACCTCCGCTATGAGATTCGGGACAACGGCATTATCTCGACCATTATCCGCGATGGCGACGACTACCTTATAGCCTTCAAGACCAACGGTTTAATCCGCCTGAAACACACCCCTGAAACCGAACTTAAATACCGCACGGAGCGCATTGATATTTATTGCGGCGTATTCTCGCTATGCCGGGACGAAGGGCAGGATATTGTATGGATCGGTACGGACGGACAAGGCGTCTATATGTATTCAAACGATGCGTTTTCCTTCCGTTCCATAACATTTACCGATTTGCCTTTTCACATTCAGAAACCGGTGCGGGCGTTGTTGATAGACAAAAACAATACGCTCTGGATCGGCACGAAAGACGACGGCATCCTCACCATTGACGATTTTCAAATCAACGGCAACATCAACACCAAAAAAATTGACCACTACACGACCAACAACAGCGCCCTTACCAACAATACGATATATGCCTTTGCCAACAGCCGGCGAAACCTGATTTGGATTGGCGGCGACGGCCCCGGATTAAACTACTACTCCTATAAAGAAAAGCGCATTAAGCCGATGTCCTCCCGTAGCGACGAAGAAATTGTCTACGTACATTCGATTTGCGAAGTGAACGACACAACGCTGTGGGTTGCCACCGTCGGGTCGGGCATCCTGAAAGTGATTGTTGACGGTTCGTACGATGTCCCGTACATCAAAACCGTGAAGCGTTTCATGTTTATCAAAGACGAAATCTCGTACAACTATTTCTTTTCCGCCTTACAGGAAAACGACAGCCTGCTGTGGTTCGGCAACAGGGGGTATGGCGTGCAGCGCCTCGATGTCCGGACGGAAACATTTACGCAAATACGCTTCAGTAAAAAAGATATTGAGACCATTAACGACATCCTGAGCGGGCAGAAAGACCGCAAAGGAAATATTTGGTTCGGTACGAGTTTCGGCATCACCCGCCTGCTACATTACGATAAGGACACCGTGGTTTACGAAAACTACAACGAAATAGAAGGCCTGCCGAACAATACGATTCATGGCATTTTGGAAGACCACAACGGGCATTTGTGGCTAAGCACCAACAATGGGATAGTACAGTTCGATGTCGAAACAAAAAAATTCCGTATTTATAATCATAAAAACGGGCTGGATGTCATTGAATTTAGTGACGGCGCATACTTCCGCGACGAACGCACAGGTATCCTGCTTTTCGGCGGCACAAACGGCTTCCTATCCATTACACAGGATGTATTCGAAGGACGGGAGTTTACGCCGCCCATCTATTTTACGGGCCTTAAGATTTATGAGAATGAATACAACATTGTCGATTTCATGCGGCAAACAAAAAACGGAGAGTACCTCGAACTGCCTTACGAACAAAACTTTTTCTCTATCTCGTTTATTGCCCCGGATTACATCAACGGGCAACATTATCGCTATGCCTATAATCTCGAAAATTTTAACGACCAATGGTTTGACAAAGGCTTTTCGAATGTAGTAACCTTCACCAAAGTCCCGCCGGGCGAATATATCCTGCATATCAAATACGACAACGGAATTACCACTTCGTCGCAGAACGACTACTCGCTGAAAATCGTGATCCTGCCGCCATGGTATAAAACGATTTGGGCGTATCTGGCGTACACCTTGTTGTGCGCGGCGATTCTATACGGTTCGTTGCTGCTGGTGCGGGCCTCCTACAAAAACAAACGGACGTCCATGATCGAAAAAATGAACCAGCAGCAAAAAGAGGAAATTTACGAATCAAAACTCCGGTTTTTCACCAACATTACGCACGAACTGTGCACGCCGCTGACGCTCATCTACGGGCCATGCGCTCGCATCGTGTCATACGCCGGTACCGACACGTTTGTGAGAAAATACGCCACGCTGATACTGAAAAATGCCGAACGCTTAAACTCCCTTATACAAGAACTCATTGAATTTCGGCGAATAGAAACCGGCCATAAATTCTGTTTGATAGAGCCGCTGGCGATAACAGAGCTGGCGCGGAATATTGCGGAATCATTTATAGACTTGGCCGAAACGCGGAATATCGACTACCAAATTCATATCGACGAGCCGGTAGAATGGAACTCCGACAAGGGATGTATCACCAAAATATTGACTAACCTTCTCTCGAACGCCTTTAAATACACGCCCGATAACGGCAAAATCGAAGTAATCGTCAACCGCAAGGACGAAACCTTACAAATGCTGGTATCTAACACCGGGAAAGGGATTAAAGAAAAGGACATCCCGCTTATATTCGACCGCTATACGGTATTGGAAAACTTTGAACGCCAAACACGCAAAGGTCTCTCGTCGCGCAACGGGCTGGGATTAGCCATTTGCCATAATATGGTTAAACTGCTCAACGGGGAAATTAGCGTCCACAGCGACCCGGATACGCTCACCGAATTTAAGGTTCTATTGCCCTATCAAGAGCCGAACCTGCCCGGAAAAAGAGAAATGCACAGCGAAGAAGTGCTGCTGCTGCAAAATTTCGGAAACAATAAAACCGTCATCGAAACCAAAGACTACAAATTTATTAAATCCCGCTCGACCATTCTTGTCATTGACGACGACCCGGAAATGCTCTGGTTTGTATCGGAAATCTTCAAAGAACACTACAACGTAATTCCGGTCGCCGACCCGACTACTGTCGCCGAAACGCTCGAACGCATCCAGCCACAACTCATCATCTCCGACATTATGATGCCGCAACTCGACGGGATTACACTGCTCAAGCAAATGAAGGCAAACAAACGCACCGGACACATCCCGTTTATCTTCCTGTCGGCAAAAAACACGCCGGAAGAACAAGTGGAAGGCATCGAAGCCGGCGCCGAAATGTATATCACCAAACCGTTTAACGTCGACTACCTGAAATCCGTTGCAGACCGTCTTCTGCAACGACAGGACGACTTAAAGGATTATTACAATTCAGCCATCAGCTCCTTTGAACTGAGTGGCGGAAAGTACATCCACAAAGACGAGCGGTCGTTTCTCGACAAAGCCATTAAAATCATGGACGTCAATATTACCGATCCGAATTTTTCGACCGACCGGTTAGCCTCTCAATTAGGCATGAGCGCCCGGCACCTCTACCGGCGAATGAAAAAAATCATCAACCAAACCCCCGCCGATTTAATCAAAGAATACCGCCTCTCTATCGTCAAAAAACTTTTAATCACCACCCAATTATCCATCGACGAAATCATGTACAAAGCCGGATACATCAACCGCGGCAGTTTCTACCGCGCCTTTGCCCAAAAATTCGGAACCACGCCGAAGAACTATCGAAAAAAACAAGCGAGTGAGTAAACCTAAAACCGGCCTGCGGGAAAGCGCACTCTCCCGCCAGCCTTCCCCGTTATGCGTTACATAACATAGTTCGCCATTTTCTCCTTCCATTCTTCCGGTATAGGAAATGATTTTCCTGTTTCCATGTCGAACGTTGAAAGGATGCTGAGGCCTTCGACACGGACGACGCCGTGCGTATCGACAATGCGTTGCTTCATGCGTATGCTTCGTTCTCCGATTTCGGTGACGGACGTGTGTACTTCGACGGTGTCGTATAAAAATGTCGGGTGGCGATAATCGGCTTCGGTGTGTACGAGGACGAGGGTTTGCCTGTCGCCCCAGTTCAGCGTCCGGCCAAAGACTTCTTCCAAGTAATGCAACCGCCCGATATCGAAGTATTCGTTATATTTTACATTGTTCACATGGCCGATGCCGTCGATGTCGCTAAAGCGAATCTGAACAGGTATTTTATGTATGTTATCTATTTTCATCTTTTCAGCCCTTTTCACGGACGGATGATTTTAATAATCGACGATGGGCGGCAGGTGGGTGCGCCTTCGTGGGACGGCGGGACGGTAAGGTCGCAGCCGCGCCGGATTTCTTCGGCGATGTCCGCAAAACCGGCGGGCGACGGCTGTCCCGATAGGTTGGCTGAGGTCGATACAATTGGCTTGCCGAATGTCTGTATCAGTTGTTCGCAGAAAGGATGCCGGACAAGGCGCACGGCTACGCTGCCGTCGGCTGCCGGTATGTTCTCCGCCAGATTCTGCGCCTGCGGGTAGATGATGGTCAGCGGCGTTGTAGCCGTTTCTATTAAACAGACGGCGACGTCGGGCAGTTGCGCGACATGCCGGCGAAGCATGGCGATGCCAGACATCAGTACGATGAGGCTGCGGCTGTCTGCCCGGCGTTTGAGTGCAAAGATTTTCATTACGGCCACGGCGTTGGTTGCATCGCACCCGATGCCCCATACGGTATCTGTCGGGTAGAGTATCAGCCCGCCGGCGCGTAGCGTCCGCACGGCTTGTTGCACGACGGCGGTCATGGCAGCAGTTCGCGGTAGACGTTCCACATGTTTTGAGCGATGGACTGTTCGTGAAACAGGGCGGCATGTTCTATTCCCCCGTCGATCATCCGTCGGCGCAGGCCGGCGTCGTCGAATACGCGGCGGATGGCGGAAGCTATTTCCGCTTCGTCGGTCGGGGCAACATATAATTCGCTTGGGCCGCCGGCTTCGGGCAGGCTCGAGACGTTCGACGTAATCACCGGTATACGGGAATTGAGGGCTTCCAACACAGGAATGCCAAATCCTTCAAATAACGAGGGCAGGCAAAAAACCTGCGCCTGCTGGTAAATGGCCGGCAGATGGTTGAACGCTACCGAATGGAGAAACAATACCCGATGCGATAGTTTCAGTTCTTCGATTTCTTCTTTTACTTTGGTGCAATAGGCCATCCCGCGGCCTACCGCTACCAGATGTACGTCGTCGGGCAACAGTGGCAGCGCCTTTACCAGCGTTGCCAGATTTTTCCGTTCTTCGATCGTGCCGACATATAGCGCATACTTTGCCGGCAGATGGTACAGTGCGCATACATTGCGTTTTTCTACATCCGTCGCCGTCCGGTAAAACTGCGAGTCGCATCCTTGATATACCAGCCGGATTTTTCGTTCGTCAATACCGAAAAACTCCATCACGTCCCGTTTCGTCTGTTCGCTGATGGCAATCACTAAATCGGCGCGTTCGCAAGCGGCCTTGTACTTGCGTGTATAAATCCAGCGGTCGAACGATTTGTAATATTCGGGATACCGCAGGAATATTAGATCATGGATGGTAACGATGGCGCGTGTTTTCGCTCCGATGATCATCGGCAATTCGCCGGTCAGCCCGTGGAAAAGTTGGATTTTATCGAAGCGGATGTCGTCGGCCACTCCCAGTGAGCGCCATGCCGGTGGAATTCGTTTCAGAAAACCTTCGGGGCCGCGTACCGTAATATTCGGCCGATGAGCAAAGGACAACAAGGGATGTTTCTTATAAAACGGCGTATATAAAAAGTACTGATTGTCGGGATAAAAATCCGACAAAATGGAAATCGTAGCGCGACTGTAATTGCCAAGTCCTGTAAAATTCCGGAATGCGCGTTTCGCATCAAATCCTATACGCATAGTGGTTTGTTTTTTTTACAAAAATAAGAAATAAATATGACTTGCCCGCATTCTGTATATCCGGCGTATATGCAGGGGGGCGAGGGCGGTTTCTAACGCAGAGTGGCCGTTGGCTTTATTGCCGCCGGCAATGCTTAATTTCTAATTTCCCGTACTCCGGCATTTCTTCCTCGAAGCGATAGCGGTTTTGCGCGACGTCGAAGCCACAGAAGAAGTGCTGCAAACCGTTAGTTACTAAGAGATATGGGACTTGCAGGGTCAAATTATAGCGGGCGATTTGTTCAAATACTTCCTGTGTGATTTTGACTTCCGGCGCTTTGCATTCGGCTATCAGCAGTGGGCGGGCATGGTGGTCGTAGGCGACGAGGTCGGCGCGGCAGGAGCGACCGTTATAGGTCAAGGCGGTCTCGACCTGCAGTAGCGCCGGCGGGAATTTCTTGACCGTAACCAGAAAGTAGATGAGCTGCTGGCGTACTCCCTCCTCCGGTGTGAGGGCTACAAATTTTCGGCGCACGGGGTCAAAAATTTCCCGTTTTCCGTGCCGGATGCGAAGACGTGGGGTAAAATCATTCTCCATATACCTATATAATATTTAGATGTTCGGGCGGGCGATGGGTGGTTAGCCGGCGACTTGTACGACAGCGCCCCATGTATTACAGGCCTGTACCTGCGCGGCAATGGCGTGCAGTTCTTCTGGCAAGAGCTTTTGCAGGCGTTTGGCCGGGGTACGGCGGTCGAGGGTATAGAGCATGATTTCACGCGGGCGGGTTTGTACGACGATGTGCAGCCAGCGCCGGATTTCGTCGGGAGTGCTGTTATCCAGCGCGACGTCGTGGTATATGCCCCGCAGAAACAGGGTTTGCAGGGAAAATTGCCCGTCGAAGCGTTGCATTTGTTCGACGACGCTGGCTATCGTATAGAGGCCCTGCGGTTGATTGATTCGTTGTACCGTCGTTTCCAACGCCGAGTCGATTTTCAAGATAGGCCTGTCTACCTTTTGCAGGGCACGGAAAATGGCCTCACGTCCGATAAGCGTCGCATTGCTCAATACGCATACCTGTGCTTGCGGGGCATAAGTATTGCGTAGCGCAATGGCGTCGTCTACGATTCCATGGAATTGCGGATGCAGTGTCGGCTCACCGTTGCCCGAAAATGTAATAGCATTAGGCAGTTGTGCTTGCTGTTGCATCGTTTGTAAGGTCTGTTGCAGGGATTCGCGGACTTGCTCCCGCGTGGGCAGTTGGTGGTCGTGGCGGTGGTTGGCATTCCATCCGCATTCGCAGTAGATGCAATCGAAATTGCACCATTTCCCATGCGCCGGCAGCAAATTAACCCCTAATGAAACGCCTAAGCGACGACTGTGAAGAGGCCCAAAAATAATATCGGAAAATAACATAATCGTAATGCGTGAAGTGTGAAGTGTGCCTGCGGAGACGCAGGGTATAAGGTGCGACAAGCAGGCGACAGTCTTCGGTATCTCTCTGTGCCTCCTCCGTATCTTTCTGTAGAATTTTGCCCCACGTTATACAGAGAGGCATAGAGGTGTTACAGAGAACCACCGAGAACTGCTGCCTTGTTGTTTTATCATCTATTTTCATTTATTTCATCTATTTTCATCCCGCAAGCACGTATCACGCTTGACGCTTAACACGAGCGGGCGGGCGCGGCTGTCGGCGGTTAGGCAGAGGTTGTGGAGATTGACGTTTTCGATGAGTACGATACCGGCGTTTGCGCCTGTGCGCAGGCATCCCCATTCGCGCTCTTTCCCTAATGCCGCTGCACCGTTGACGGTTGCCCACTGTAGCAAGGTCTGTAATGGGATATGCGGAAACCGACGGCTGATACTCTTCAACTCTTCCAGTACCGACAAGCGGCTATTCGATGCCAGACTGTCCGTGCCAATAGCTATCCGTGCGTTTTTGCGATATAGCAAATCGACCGGCGGTACGGCTTGCCCGATATGCCGGTTGGAATTGGGACATAGCACCCACGTCAGATGCGGCAGGCGGTCGGTAGCTCTGTCGTAATCGTCTTCACTGAGGGCTACGTTGTGGACAAACAGCGCACGGACGCTTGGCGCAATGCGCGGCAGCAAGCGATAAATAGCACGCTGTCCCGTAACCGGCGGCAGCGGAAATCCGGCTGCTGCAAACAAATCGTGCAATGCCCCACGACCGGCGGTAAACAATTCGTTTTCGGTATCGCACTCCTGATTGTGCACCGAGAGGATACCGGCGCGGTTGGCGGCATCCATCGCGGCATCAAGCAGTGCGTCGCTTAGGCTATAGGCAGCATGTGGCGTGATGCTCGCCGGGAGCCCTGCCTGCTGCGCATCGGCGCATAATTGTCGCAGTCGTTGCATGGCCGCAGCCGCTGCAATCTCATCCAATCCGACCGCTTCAATAAATGAATGATAATAAATGGCGCTTCTCCGCTTCAGCGGAAAACTGCCGGCGGTGTTACAGATATCGCCAACGGCAACAATGCCTTCGCGTTGCATCTCTGCGTCGGCGGCGCACATGGCGGCGAGCGCCTCGTTGGCTGCCGGCGGACGACGCGGGATTTTTGTCATTTGCCCGATAAAGTCGGCCAGCTCGACACACGGTTTCAACTGATTGCGCAGATATGACAGTTCCAGATGACAATGCGCGTTGATAAACCCGGACGTCAGGATGCCATTGTAAAATTCAGTGCTTTCGGTTTCGTCCGTCAGGACGCCGATTTCGGTGATTACATGCTCATCGTTGAGCGTAATAACCCCCATCGGAATGGGATTCCCGATGCCTGTAAAAACATAATGAGCGGCAATATGGCGCATGGCGTTATGGGTTGGCGGCCGGCGATTCCAGCTCCAGCGGTTCTTCCGTCAAAATTCGATTTTTGGCATTCCTGAAATGTGTCAGCGAGTCGCGGACGACGAGCTGCCGTATGCGTAACGGTGACGCTTGCTGCTTTGGCGTTACCGGCGGTTCCTTCGACGCTGGCCGGTCGCCTTTATTGATTTTTGGATATTTGATATCGGACGAAAGGTACAATGTAGAATCATTGTCGTGCAACAGCCGGATTTTTTCCAACGATATATGTTGCCTGCATGCCACAGTATCGTTTTTCACCAGCAACCAGTAGCCCTCAAAGGCATTGACGTTGGTATCGAGGGTCGAAAACGACAGCGTATAGGACTGCGCGCTGCCCGACGGCGTAAAGAGGACGGTCTTGCGGTTGATAGTATCGCGCACACCCCGTTTGATTTTCGTAAGGAAATAGCCGGTCATGGACGGTTGTTGGGTCGAATCATCAGCAAACAGCGTGGCGCTAACCTTCATCGTAAAGTTACCGGACGTATCTATCGGAATATGAAACATCACGTTTTCAGGTATGTGCAGTGTGTCGATGTCCCATCGTTCCCGTCCCGGCCAGCGGTTGCGGGCTATTTCGTTTTCTTCTACCGCCTGTTGATAGCGGGCAACCCTCTCTTTCATCAGCGAGTCGATGTGTTCGTACAGGACTTTCATCTTTTTGGGATGCGAAGCATAGTAGTGCAACGTTGCCCGAAACTGCTCCTGCGACACGTGGTGTTTTACGAACAGAGACCGGCTCAACGATACCGAATCTTTCAGCGGACGCTCCAGTTCGTTCGGCAATTCGCCATACAGATAGAAATCGGTCAGCAAATCCGCCATCTTCTGTTGTGAAATCTGCTGCTGGCACGCCGCCACTACCCCTAACAGTCCGATGAAAAAAATAATATGCGTGAAAGATTTCATGCTGCAAAATTACATGAAAATTATGCGATTTCCAAGCGCGTACAAATGAAAAAACAGTTTTTTTACAAATGAAAAATGCAGCGATTTTATTCGCTATTCCTTCTTTTGCGGTTAGGAGGTCGGGATAGAAACTTAAATAAGGGTACATATAAAAAGAACTGCCCGAATTTCCGGGCAGTTCTTCACCAACTATATTATGCCAACATCACGATTCGTTTCCCTTATGCTGCTAATTTGTTTACATAAATTGCCAAACTGCTCTTAAGGTTGGCGGCTTTGTTTTTGTGAATAACATTGATTTTTGCCAATTTATCCAACATTGCCGATACTTTGGGTAATAATGCGGCGGCAGCCGTTTTGTCGGTTGTATTGCGCAAAGCTTTGACGGCATTGCGGGTCGTACGCGCAAAATAACGGTTGTGTAATCGACGTTTTTCACTTTGACGAAAACGTTTTTCTGCTGATTTATGATTTGCCATATCTCTTTAATTTTTTCTTTTCGTAGTCTGTAGGGGATTCGAACCCCTATGGCAAGAATGAAAATCTTGAATCCTAACCCTTAGATGAACAGACCTTTTTAGTTGATCCCAGATATTATTTTGTTCGTTTGGGCCTGCAAAGGTAGTACTTTTTTTAGATACTACAAATTTTTTATTTATTTTTTTTACTCCGTAGATTCAAGTAGCAAATGCAAATGGATTATTCAAAGTCGCCTCCGCAGGCATTCCCCGACGGGGAATAAAATCAATAGAAAATGACAGCCAGCATCCACCCCCCGTGTCACGTCCTAAAAAAAGTTGACAGATTAATCTTAATTTTATTTGTTTATTTTTTCATTTGTCGTTGATTTCATTTCCGCCGCCCGATGCACTTCCGCCGGCGTCTTAAACCCTAATGACCAGTGCGTGCGACGTGTATTGTACAACTCTATCGCCTCTTTACACGCCCGTTGCGCCTGCTCATAATCCGCAAATGTGGCGTCCAGCGAGTATTCGTCCTTCAATATCCCGTTTATCCGCTCGGCTAACGCGTTCTTATAACAATGGTTCTCCTCCGTCATACTGATTCTAATATCATTCCCCTGTAACAATTCCGCTTGCGGGGAACTAATAACCCCTCCGCCTGAAGTAACCCGAAAAACTTGTCTCGACCCAGTCGCGGACAAACACCATGAATCTGCTCCGCATACATGTAATACAACTTCCGACCCCCTATCCGCGGTTGAAGATGCCGCTCCCGAACAATCATATCCACAATTAACTGCTCGCCCATGCACTGTTCAACCTCCTTTCCCCTGGCCTTTGTAATAGCCATTCCTGCTAATCTTAAAATATTTACACAACGTACTCATACAGTACCTCCTTTCTTCGTTACAGCGCCCAATGGCGGCAACCCAATGTTTTTTTAATGCCTCCCGGTCCATACCTGCAACCTCCAGCAATACCTCTAATGCATCATACGCCAGCGTCTTATCCACCAACGCTATCTTTAAACGTTGGACTTCTTTGCGTAATATCGTTAATTCATCTGTTTCTTTTCTCATTTTCACATATATTGCTTTGTTTAACACTTACGGATATCCATAACGAATAACCCATTGCTTGACCGTACCCCCGCCCTTGATCCCATACTTTCGGCTAATCGCTGATAAACTTAAACCACCCTGTTGAAACTCCTCTACTACCTTTCGCTTAAAGCAAACACTATATCGATAATATTTCTTTGTACTTTTTAGCATATTTTGTCCTCTTTTTGGTATCAACTTATGCCAGGACTTGACGCATTTTTCGGCAGCGCTTTGAAGTTATTGACGCTACGCCCGCAGGCCTTACCGCCTGCGGGCGTAGCGTTAGTAGAGGGGAAACATCGTCTCTATGCGCTCTGTGTAGTTTGGAGAAAGTTCGGGGATGTGTTATACAAAGCGAGACGGAAGTCCCTGTATCCCGCATCAGGCTTTGCATTTCGCGCCTTGCCATGTATCGCGTTCTTCGAGGCGTTTTTCCAGCATGCGCAGGATGTCTACGTTGCGTAGCAGTCCCCAAACGGTGTGATTGACGAATCGCGGCGGCACTTCGCCGATAAACCGTTCGATGACGATGTCTGGCGAGAGGCATTCCAGGAAATCAATAAAAAAATCGATGTACTCGGGCAGGGTAAATGTAACGAAGCGTTCAGGATGCCGGGCAAATTCCTGTTCGACAACCGTCCCTTTGATGATCTGCAACTGGTGGAATTTAACCGATCGTAAGGGCAGTCGGGAGATTACGTCTGCGGCGGCGAGCATGTCGCCGCGTGTTTCGCCGGGGAGCCCGAAAATAAAATGTGCGGCGGTTTTTAGTCCCCGTGCGGCGGTTTGGGCAATGGCTTCCTGCGCCTGCGCAAACGTATGTCCGCGGTTGATATGTTGCAACGTGCGGTCGTAACAGGATTCTACGCCGTATTCGATTTGTACGAACAGTCCCTGTTGCGCCAGCGTGGTAAAGTAATCTAATTTTTCGGCGTCTATGCAGTCGGGGCGTGTACCGACGACAATGCCGATGATTTTTGGATGCTCCAGCGCCTGCCGATAAATTTTTTTCAGTGTAGCGAGAGGCGCGTAGGTGTTCGAGTAGGCCTGAAAGTAGGCGACAAATTTTTCGGCGCGCCGGTAGCGCACGGCATGGAATGCTATGCCTTCGTCGATTTGTTGCGTAATTGGTTTGTCGGAGCGGCAATATGAGGGGTTGAAGGCATCGTTGAGGCAGAATGTGCATCCGCCCGTACCTACCGTTCCATCGCGGTTGGGGCAGGTAAAGCCGGCATTGATTGTAACTTTCTGTATCCGTTCGCCGAATGTCTGTTTATACCATCCGGCAGCCGAATTATAACGTTTCATCCGGCGGTTGTTTGATTATGGGAGAAGAGGCCGCCTTTGGCGTTGAATATACAATATTCTTGCGTGAGTTCGTGTACCATATGGTTGAGGCGGATTTTATTACTGTCGGTCAAAAAGATTTGGCCGAATGTTTCGTGAGCGACTAAGGTGATTAGTTGCTGGACGCGGCGCTCGTCGAGTTTGTCGAAAATATCGTCGAGCAGCAGGAGTGGATGCTGCCCGTTGCGCCGCTTGAGAAATTCGTACTGCGCCAGTTTGAGGGCAATCAGGAATGTCTTTTGTTGTCCTTGCGAGCCGATGCGTCGTAGCGCATAGCCGCCGAGCTGCATGGTGATGTCGTCGCGGTGAATGCCGACGGTGGTATGCTGCATGATGCGGTCGCGTTCGGCATTAGCCCGAAGCAGTTCGTATAGCGGCGCATTGTCTAATGCCGAGCGGTAGTCGAGCGAAACTTGCTCCTTATCTTCCGAGAGGGTTTTGTAAAGGATCGCAAAGAACGGTTGTAGTCCGGCGATTAACGCTTTCCTGCGTGTATAAATAAGTTGAGCTGGTGTCGCCAGTTGCTCGTCGAGCGTAAGCAGTAAGTCAGAGCCGGCGCCGGTCGGCGTTTTTAGCAGTTTGTTACGTTGTGAAAGCAGGTGATTGTAGCGCGTTAAGGCGTGCAGGTATTCGCGGTCTATTTGCACCAACAATGTGTTAAGGTATTTCCGACGTTCTTCCCCCGCCTCGTTGATCAACTCATTGTCTGTCGGCGAAATGATGACTAAGGGGATAAAGCCTAAATGGTCGGAAAGACGGTCGTAGGTTTTACCGTCGTGCTTGAGGACTTTGCCTTCACTGCGTTGGACGCCGCATGAAATAACCGTTTCGTCGCCGTTTCGTGTATACCGGCCTTGCAGCAAAAAAAACGGTTCGTTGTGCCGGATATGCTGGGTATCGCTTCCGCCAAAGCAGCTTTTGGCCATAGATAAATAATAAATGGCATCCAGCAGATTGGTCTTTCCTTCGCCGTTATCGCCGACAATGCAATTTAAATTCGGCGAGAAATCCAGTTCCGCCGACTCTATATTTTTAAAATTCGTTACTGACAAATGTTTTAAATTCATCTTTCTATGCGTTGTAATCAGGGGATTGTTGGACTGCAAAGGTAGGTTTTTTTTAGGAGTTAGCGGCAGGAATAAGGTTTGCCGGTTGCGCCTATCAAGCGTTGCGTCGGCAGGCAGGTTTCGCGCCACAGGTCAATATTCAATATTCAATCTCCTCACTACTGCTACCACCGGATAGTGATCCGAATAGGTTACTCCCGGAATATACGAGCGGATGGTTTCGAAGGTGGCGTCGCAGAAAATATAATCAATGCGGAATGCAGGGATACCGCTGCGGAATGTGGAGGGGATACCGCTGCCGGCATCAATGAAGGTATCGTGGTGGTCGCCCTTCATACGGCGATAGGTATAAGACATCGGCAGGTCGTTGAAATCGCCGCAGACCAGCGTTGGATAGGGCGACATGGCAATATGCTCCGCCACCATATCAACTTGTTTGGCGCGTTTAATAAAGGCGTCGCGCAGGCGGGTCGATACCTGTTTGATTTCCTCGTTACGTTTTTCCTCCTGTTGCAGGCGCGCAAAGCTCAGCGCGAGGTCGAGCCGCGTCGATTCCAGATGATTGTTATAGACGCGGACGGTTTGTCCGCCTATGGTAATATCCGTAAAAATACACACGTTACCGGAATGTGAGAAAATGATGGCGTCTTTGTGCTCTATCGGGTAGCGGCTCAGCGTAACGGTCGAAAACAGGGCGTTGCCGAACATCTTTCGTGACTGGAAATGCACGTAAGGATAATCGCTGAACGCCTGTTTAATGTGGTTGGTGTCGTATAACGCCACCTCTTGCAGGCACACGATTGCCGGCGCTTCTTCCCTGATGAACGTTGCTACGGCAGGCAGCGTTTCCTTTGTTTTTGTTTTAGTATTCAATCGGAACAGGTGCACATTGTACGAAAGGATTTTCAGTTCCCCTTCCTGCAGCGGCGTGACAGTATCGGCGGCGCTGCGCAACTGCACATAAGCCGGCAGGAAAAACAGCGCCGGCAACGCTACGAGCAGGTGCAGCCAGACGATTTTCCGTTTGGCCATCAGCCAGCAGATTATCATCCCGATATTCAACACCAGCAACGGCAGGAAAAGCAACCCGAAAAAAGCAAAAAACCACGTAGCGGACGGGCTGATCCAGCGCGCCATGTAAGCGCACAGCAAGCCCACCGCAAGCACGATGCTTGCTAATTGAAGTGGCCAAAGCATAAGGTGTTTTATTTTTTTCATGCCCGAGTAAACCGCCGGTATTAGTAATACATTTTCCCGCGCCGTTTCCAGTAATATAGCAGCAGGAAACCGAACAGCATCCCTCCGATATGAGCAAAGTGCGCAATATTACCGCCGGAGTTAACCAATCCCAGAATCAACTCGATGGCGCCATAGCCAATGACCACCCATTTTGCTTTCAACGCTATCGGCGGGAAAATAAAGCGCAGTACCGTATTCGGATACAACATGCCGAAGCCCAACAGCACCCCATACACCGCGCCCGACGCACCGACCATCGGGGTATTCATTATTGTATACCAATGCCGCATGGCGGGGGTTGTGCTGGTGAATATACGGTCGCTGTCCAGCAGGTTTTTCATCTGCGTAAGCGTTTCGGGGTCAATCTGCGCTTCGGCCTGAAAGACTTGCAGCCAGAGGACAAAAGAATAAAACAGCGCCGCGCCGACGCCCGTTACTAAGTAAAACAGCAGAAACTTCTTCCCCCCCCACTGGCACTCCAGCGCTGTCCCGAACAGCCACAGCGCATACATGTTAAACAGCAGATGACCGATACCGCCGTGCATAAAAATATGCGTCAACAGTTGCCACGGCTTAAACAGCGGCGAACCCGGGTAAAACAAGGCAAAGTTTTCGTACATAAGCGTACCGCTAACCTTTGTCAGCAGCAGCATCAGAACATTTATCACTATAAGATTCCGCACTACCGGCGGGATATTTCCAAAAAAACCTCTCATATTTTTTTAACGGTTAATGTACATGATACAGGGGACAGGGAGCCTGCCGAAGGCAATTCCTAATTTCTAATTCTTAATCCCCACTTAGTCTAATTTGAGTACGGCGAGGAACGCCTGCTGCGGCACATCGACATTGCCAACTTGCCGCATTCGTTTCTTGCCTTTCTTTTGTTTTTCCAATAATTTCCGCTTACGCGTGATGTCGCCGCCATAGCATTTGGCGGTTACGTCCTTGCGCAGGGCTTTGATGGTTTCGCGGGCGATAATTTTCGCGCCGATGGCCGCCTGCACCGCGATGTCGAACTGCTGACGTGGAATCAGGTCTTTTAGTTTTTCGCACATTCGCCGTCCGAAGTCATACGCATTGTTACGGTGAATGAGGCACGACAGCGCATCGACCTGCTCGCCGTTGAGCAGAATATCCAACTTGACTAAGTCGGCCTGCTCGTAGCCTATCGTGTGGTAGTCAAACGAAGCATAGCCACGCGAAATGCTTTTCAGCTTGTCGTAAAAATCGAAAACGATTTCGGCCAGTGGCATGTCGTACGTCAGTTCGACGCGCTCGCTGGTCAGGTAATGCTGTCCTTTGAGGATGCCGCGTTTGTCGAGGCAGAGTTTCATAATGGCGCCGTAATATTCCGACTTTGAAATAATCTGCGCACGGATATATGGCTCGTCGATATGGTCAATCAGCGTAGGCGCAGGCAGCCCCGACGGGTTGTGTACGTGTAGCGCCTCGCCCTGCGTAGTATACACGATATACGACACGTTGGGCACGGTCGTAATGACGTCCATATCAAATTCGCGGTAAAGCCGTTCCTGAATGATTTCCATGTGCAGCAATCCTAAAAAGCCGCACCGGAAGCCGAATCCCAGCGCCAGGGACGACTCCGGCTCGAACGTAAGCGAGGCGTCGTTCAATTGCAGTTTTTCTATCGACGCGCGCAAATCCTCATACTCGTCGGCTTCAACCGGATAGAGGCCGGCAAAGACCATCGGTTTCACCTCCTTGAACCCGGCAATCGCCGTCCGGCATGGCCTTTCGACATGCGTAATTGTGTCGCCCACCTTCACTTCCGGTGCGGTTTTGATGCCGGAAATAATATAGCCCACATCGCCGGTGCGTATTTCGTGGCGCGGGCACATTTTCAGTTGCAAGATGCCAATTTCATCAGCCACGTATTCCTTGCCTGTATTAAAAAACTTCACCTTGTCACCCTTGCGGATAACCCCGTTCTGCACTTTAAAATACGCAATAATACCTCGAAATGAATTGAATACCGAATCGAAAATCAGGGCTTGCAGCGGTTCGGTATCGCTGCCTGCAGGCGGCGGCACGCGCTGTACGATAGCGCGCAGGATGTCGTCTGTGCCGATGCCTGTCCGTGCGCTGGTGCAGAGCACCTCGTCGGGTTTACAGCCTATCAAATCGACAATCTGGTCGCGCACCCCTTCGACCATCGCGGCATCCATGTCGATTTTATTGATGACCGGGATAATTTCCAGATTATGGCTCAGCGCCAAATAGAGGTTCGATATCGTCTGCGCCTGAATACCCTGTGTGGCATCAACGACCAGCAGCGCCCCCTCGCACGAAGCAATCGCCCGCGACACCTCATACGAAAAATCGACATGCCCCGGCGTATCAATAAGGTTGAGCACATAATTGTGTCCCGCGTACACATAATTCATTTGAATAGCATGGCTTTTTATCGTGATGCCTTTTTCCTTTTCCAGCTCCATCGAATCGAGCACCTGCGCTTCCATTTCGCGATCCGAGAGCGTATGCGTAGCTTCTAGTAGCCGGTCGGCCAGCGTGCTTTTCCCGTGGTCGATATGAGCAATAATGCAAAAGTTGCGGATATTTTTCATGTGTGCAAAGATAGTGAAAATTTAACGATTGTGATGTGTGAAGCGGAATGCATTACCTGTGGTGGGGCAATCGTTGTGCCAATAGCAAAAAAGGCGATCCACTTTCGTCGACCGCCTTCCTTCATTGTAACTTGATCACAAAAACGTATTACATCATGCCGCCCATGCCGCCACCCATCGGTGGAGGTGCAGGCGTTTCCTCTTTCTTATCGACCAGGACGCATTCGGTTGTGAGCAACATGCCGGCAATCGAGGCGGCATTTTCCAACGCGATGCGCGTTACTTTAGTCGGGTCGATGACGCCGGCGGCGTAGAGGTTTTCGTACTTGTCGGTGCGGGCGTTGTAGCCGAAGTCGGCTTTACCTTCCTTCACTTTCTGGACGACGATGCTTCCTTCGACGCCTGCATTTTCGACAATCTGACGCAACGGTTCTTCAATCGCGCGTTTTACGATAGCGATACCGGTTGTTTCGTCTTCGTTGTCGCCTTTCAGTTGATCCAGCGAATCAATCGCGCGGACGTAAGCGACTCCACCTCCGGGGACAATTCCTTCTTCTACGGCGGCGCGGGTAGCGCTCAACGCATCTTCTACGCGGTCTTTCTTTTCTTTCATTTCCATTTCCGTGGCGGCGCCGATGTAGAGTACGGCTACGCCGCCGGCTAATTTCGCCAGTCGTTCCTGCAGTTTTTCACGGTCGTAGTCGCTGGTCGTGGCATCTATTTGTTTGCGGATTTGCGCTACGCGGTTTTCGATGGCTTTTTTGTCGCCGCCACCATTGACGATGGTCGTATTTTCCTTGTCGATGGTTACTTTTTCGGCTTTACCAAGCATGTCCATACGCGCGCCTTCGAGTTTCAATCCTTTTTCTTCGGAAATCACCATACCTCCTGTCAGAATGGCAATGTCTTCCAACATTTCCTTGCGGCGGTCGCCGAAGCCCGGCGCTTTTACGGCGGCGATTTTAATTGTCCCGCGCAGGCGGTTGACGACTAATGTCGACAGCGCTTCGCCGTCTACGTCTTCTGCGATGATAAGCAGCGCGCGGCCACTCTGCGCCACAGGTTCGAGTACCGGCATCAGGTCTTTCATCGTCGAAATCTTTTTGTCGGTAATCAGCACCAGCGGGGTTTCGAGTACGGCTTCCATTTTTTCGCCGTCGGTCATAAAGTAGGCCGAGATATATCCGCGGTCGAACTGCATTCCTTCCACTACTTTCACTTCCGTGCCGGTGCCTTTGGCTTCTTCGACTGTGATAACGCCTTCTTTTTTCACTTTGCCCATCGCTTCGGCAATCAGTTTACCGATATTGCTGTCGTTGTTGGCCGAGATGGTCGCCACCTGTTCAATTTTCGTAATATCGTCGCCGACGGACTGGCTTTGCGCCTTCAGGCTATTGACCACTTCCGATACGGCCTTGTCGATGCCGCGTTTCAGATCCATCGGGTTGGCGCCGGCTGTTACATTTTTCAGCCCTACGTTAATGATCGATTGCGCCAGCACGGTCGCTGTCGTCGTACCGTCGCCGGCCTGGTCGGCGGTTTTCGAGGCCACTTCTTTAACCATCTGTGCGCCGGTGTTTGCAAAGCGGTCGTCCAGTTCGATTTCTTTGGCTACGGTAACGCCGTCCTTCGTAATTTGCGGAGCACCGTATTTTTTTTCGATAACCACATTGCGGCCTTTCGGGCCTAAGGTTACTTTCACTGCATCCGCCAAGGCATCTACTCCATCTTTGAGGAGGTTACGAGCTTCGATGTTAAATTTAATTTCTTTTGCCATAATTTTTTTTCTTTTTATGATTACTGTTAAATAAAAAAAATGAATAAGGCCTTAGATTACCGCCAACACGTCGGATTGACGCATCATCATGTAATCTTTGCCTTCGTAATTGATTTCTGTACCGGCATATTTGCCGTAAAGCACCTCGTCGCCCACTTTGAGCTCCATCGGTTCGTCTTTTTTACCGTTTCCCACGGCAATCACTTTGCCGCGTTGCGGTTTTTCTTTGGCCGTATCGGGGATGTACAACCCGCTGGCTGTTTTCTCTTCCGCTTCCGCCGGTTCTACCAGCACGCGGTCTGCTAAAGGTTTAATTTTCATAATTGGACTGTTTTTTAATAGTAATAATTAATGTTAATTTCGTTGTGCTTTTTCTTGTCAAAAAAAATGCCAAACCTCATTTTCTGCCAATTTTGCATCTTTTCGTCCGACAAAGGCGGCAAAAACTGACAGGATGGCAAAAAATGGCGGCTATGAAAATTGTTTTGTCCGAAGTGTATCATCCATGATTCCCCGACGGGGGGAGAGCTACGCAGGCTGCCACTGGCGGGCTCCCCCCGCCAGTATCCACCCTACCCCGCGGGCATCGCCGCGGCAGCGACAGCATTGCGACCGTATGTACTACCCCTCACCCCCACCGAACGGCACGACATCCCGAAGATGGGGGACAAGACCTTGAGTTTTGTCGAGAAGTCGTACGAATTTGCGGAAGCGAATCCGTCGTTGTGCCCGTCGTTTATCAACATGACCGAATTTCAGGTTGATATGCGCGACGCAACCGGCTTGCGGGTAGTAGGTAATGCAGCGCTCCAGTTGTACGAAGAGATCAACGACACGGAGATGCTCTCCGGCAGCGAAGCCTTTCAGGCTTCCCTCGGATTTTACAACAATGTAAAACTGCTGGCGGCACAGGATGTGCCCGGCGCGAAGGCGGTGTTCGAAGAGTTGAAAAAACGCTTCCACAGGCCAAAAAGGGGTCAGGCCGAGCCGGATTAATGCCGGCTCTTTGCGAACACAGGGAAAACCGCGCGGTTTGTAGCCGCGCGGTTTTTTTATGTCCCCGCGCCTGCCAATCCGTCATCAAAACTGCCAAATTGTCGCTAAAAGCGCGGTGTTCCGCCTTCCGAGCGTGGCGCGCCGCGCTTTTAGAATCAAATTTGTCCTTATTAGGGTCAATTTGGGAACTCTTCGGGGCCTGCGGCGGAGCGTTTCCGCTGAAGGGGGGATTGCGGGGGCGAGGTACAAGGTTTGCCCACCATGACATATCAGCCTCTCCCGCCGTCGTTCATTATTGATTCCTTAAAAGTTCCCGGTAAATAAATTCCCGTTCTAAGCGGTCGCTGTGTGTCCGTTTCAGTCCGCGGTTGCCGTGCCGCGATTCGGGGTAAATCATCAATTCGAAGGATTTTTGAAGGTCTTGAAGCCGGGAGATGAGTTGGAAGGTTTGTTGGACGTGGACATTCTCGTCGCGGAGGCCGTGGATGAGCAGCAATTTTCCCCGCAGGCTGTCGGCATGGGTGAGTACCGACGAAAGCCGGTAGCCGTCGGGGTTTTCGGCGGGCGTATCCATATAACGTTCGGTGTAGGTAGCGTCGTAGAGTAGCCAGTCGACGACGCTGCCGCCGGCGATGCCATGCGTAAAGACCCCGCCGCCGTAAGTTAAGGCATAGCAGGTGATATAACCGCCGTAGCTGTAGCCGCTGATGAGCATTCGCGTAGCGTCGGCTTGCCCGTTTGCTATCAGCCAACGGGCGCCCTGTGTGTAATCTTTGATTTCCCAGTATCCCAGCCGGCGGTGCATTTGCGCCATTCCTTGTTTTCCGTTGTGTCCGCTGCCGCGATGGTCGATGGCGACCTGAATCAGTCCGTCGCGGGCCAAGCGGTAGGCGTCGCCATGGAGGTTGTCCGTCCATTCGTTGCGCACAGTCATCGCGCCGGGGCCGCCATATACGGCCAGCTTGACGGGGTATGTCCGCCCTGTCTCCCGATGCAGCGGCCATGTGATGCGCAGGGGAATGGAGAAGCGCCCGTCGTCGGATGTCAGTACGACAAATTCGGCGACGGGGCGTTCGTATTCCTCGAAATGGGTATTCCGGGTATCCTGTATCAGGCGCACCAGCCGTCCTTTTGTGGTGTAGAGCGCTACTTTGGGTGGCGTGTCGATGTTTGAATAGGTGGTAATAAAATGCGTCTTGTCGTCCGACAGTGCAATACGGTGCGAGTATGCGCCGAAAGATAGCCGTTGCAGGCGCGCGCCATCCATCCCGACGCGGTAAAAGTCTACGCATCCGATATGGTCTTTGTAGCAGGTGAAATAGACGGTGGCGGCTTTTTCGTCGACGCCCAATACGTCAATTACAGTATAGTTTCCGGCGGTTAGCGGATTCCGCAGGCGTCCGTTCATATCATGCAGGTAAAGTTGATTCCACCCGCTTCGGTCGCTTTTCATGATAAATCCTTTGCCCGACGGGAGGAAATGGATTCGCGGCTCTTCATTGACGGCAATCCATGTGTCCTGATGTTCGCTGTACAGTTCTTTCGTCACGCCCGTCGCGAGGTCGACCTCTATGAGGCGGTAGTGGTTTTGCCCGTGGTTGAGCCGTTGCAGCCACAGCGCCCGGCTGTCGGGGCGCCAGCGCGGCAGTCCCAGGTAGCCCTCAAGGTCCCGGGGGGAAACGGCCATTTGTCCACTGTCGGCCGCCGCCTGCCCACTGTCGAGGGCCCACACCACGTCGCCCCCGTCGGGCGATACAATGCCGGCGCGTACCGATGGCAGAGGCTGCCCTGCTTTCGGGTAGCGCCATGTTTCGATATAGCCGTCTTGTGTCGGGCTGTCGGTGATGGTGAAGAGCGGTACCGGCGTTTCGTCGAAGCGTAAAAAGGCTATCCGCCGGCTGTCGGGCGACCACCAGAAGGCGCGGTAACGGCCGGCGCGCCCCAGTATCTCTTCCATATATACCCACGACGCATGGCCGTTGAGGATGACGTCGCTGCCGTCGGACGTCAGGCGTATTTCCCGACGGTCGGACAGGCGGAAGGTATATAAATCGTGGTCGCGTGTAAAGGCGATGTAAGCCGAATCGGGCGACCATGTTGGATTGACAGCCCCCTGCCGGAGGAGGCTGTCGGCAGGCGCCGTGGCGGCGGCCGTAGCGGCTTGCCCGTTACCCTCCTGCTGCCGGTCGCGGATGATTTTTCCGGTTTTCACATCGACCGACACCTGCCGGCTTACCTGCGTTGCCGCATCGTAGGCCGTCAGTTCTACCGTATGGTCATGCCATTGCACCACACGCAACGGCGGGTCGGTTATCCGGACGGAATGATTGTTGATTTCCTCTTCGGACAATTGTTTTTTCTGCCCTGCCAGCCCCGTCCCCGCTAACGCGCACAAAAGAAAAAGCGCTGTTTTTTTAATCGTCATATCGTTATCCTTAAAAATAAGAAAATGCAAAGATAGAAAAAAGCGTGCAGCGTAAAGCGCCGTATGATGAACACTGCGCCCGCCTTTTTTGTATTTTCTTTTTTCTAATTAATTTTTGTAAATTTGTGGGGCAAAAAACCATTCATTGAATTTTAAACATCGTTTTATGGCAAGAGAAATCAAATTCAGCCTTCTGTATCGCGACATGTGGCAATCGTCGGGAAAGTACGTTCCGCGTGTCGATCAATTAACACAAATCGCTCCGGTCATCATTGACATGGGCTGCTTTTCCCGCGTTGAAACCAACGGCGGCGCCTTCGAACAGGTTAACCTGCTGTTCGGCGAAAACCCAAATGTAGCCGTGCGCGCATGGACAGCGCCGTTCAACAAAGCCGGCATCCAGACACATATGCTGGAACGCGCCCTCAATGCCTTACGCATGAATCCCGTGCCGGCCGACGTGCGCCGGCTGATGTGCAAAGTCAAAAAAGCGCAGGGAACGGATATCGCCCGCTCGTTCTGTGGACTGAACGACCCGCGCAACCTGCGCCCGTCAATCGAATACGCCAAAGCCGCCGGTATGATTGCGCAAGCGGCGATGAGCATCACCTACGGACAGGTGTTTACGGTCGATTATTACGTGCGCCTTGCCGACCGGCTGGCGGACTTCGGCGCAGACGAAATCTGCCTGAAAGACATGGCCGGCATCGGTCGCCCCGCCTTTCTGGGGAAAATCGTAAAAACAATCAAAGACCGCCATCCAAAGCTGGTCATACAATATCACGGGCATTCGGGGCCGGGCTTCTCCGTCGCCTCCATGCTCGAAGTAGCGCGCGCCGGAGCCGACTATATCGACGTAGCGATGGAGCCCCTTTCGTGGGGTACGTCGCACCCCGACGTCATTACCATTCAAGCCATGCTGAAAGACGACGGGTTCCTTGTGCCCGACATCAACATGAAGGCCTACATGGAAGCCCGTCGCTTAACGCAAACATTCATCGACGATTTCCTGGGCTTCTTCATCGACCCGTCGAATAAACACATGTCGTCGCTGCTGGTCGGCTGCGGCCTGCCGGGCGGCATGATGGGCTCCATGATGTCCGACCTGCGCGGTATGCACAGCGCCATTAATGCTGCGCTCCGCCAGAATAATAAAAAAGAAGTCGCATTAAACGACCTCGTCGTACAACTCTTCGGCGAAGTGGAATATGTATGGCCGAAACTGGGATGCCCGCCGTTAGTTACGCCATTCAGCCAGTATGTGAAAAATATCGCCCTGATGAACATCCTTTACATGGCGCAAGGTAAACCGCGCTTCGCCGCCATCGACAAAGACAGCTGGAATATGATTCTTGGGAAAATGGGCAAGCTCCCCGGCGAACTGTCGCCCGAAATCACCGAATTGGCGTGCCAAAATAACCTCGAATTCTATACCGGCGACCCGCAAGCGCCCTACCCCGATGCACTGGACAATTACCGCCGGGAAATGAAAGAAAACAATTGGGACACGGGACAGGACGACGAAGAGTTATTTGAATTAGCCATGCACGACCGTCAGTATCGCGACTATAAATCGGGCATCGCCAAAGAACGTTTTGCCAAAGAACTGGAACAGGCGCGCGAAAAAGCCGGCGCACCAATAGTCGTCGTCCGTCCAGTCGTCGAGGTGCCGAAGTTTGACGTAACGAAAATCCGCGAGCTATACCCTACCGCCCAACCGGTACAATCGCCGGCCAAAGGCAAAGTAATATGGCAATACGACGTCGCTGACGTGTCGACAGCCCCGGTCGTCGGTACAGCCGTTAAAAAAGGACAAACGATTTGTTTTGTACAAACCTATTACGGATTAGAGCCTGTAACAGCGCTCGCCGACGGACAAATCATACAAATCGAAACCCGACAAGGCGACGCGGTCGAAAAAAATCAGGCACTCGCTTTCCTGAAAACAAACGAATAAACCATTAAATCCGTATAACAAATGAAAACAATTCGATTTCTTACCCTGTTAATTGCCGGCGCCACGGCACTCTCCGGATGTCTCGGAGACTATAATCCGCCGGAACAAAAGAGAACCGATGTCATCGTTATCATCAACGAAGGGGATACCGCCGGCAACGGTTCCGTCCGCTTTTACATCGAAAACCAATCCTACCTGAATCCCGCAATATATGGCCTTTCGGGAAATATCCAATCGGCCATGATGTTTCAGGAACACTTATGGGTGGCGGCCAACAATCCCGATAAGCTGAGCAGTGTCGATCTGATTTACGAAACAATCACGGAACTGCCTATCACCGAGCTGCAAACGCCGCGTCAGGTAAATTATTACGCCCAAAGCAGCGGAAATAAATTATTCGTGAGCAATTGGGGCGACTCCATTACCACCGCCAACGACCATCCGAACGCCTTTGTGGCGGTGTACAACTTAAGCAATTATTCCAGCCCGCCGACCATTCTTCCCTGCGGTTCGGACGCCGAAGGAATGTTTGTTCACGTAGACCTCGGCAAATTATTTGTGGCCACGAAACAGGGGGTTGTCGTATTCGACCTTACCCAAACAGCCATGCCGCGCGATACGCTTATCCGCTCCACCCAATTTAGCGGCAACGCTAAACAATTTGTGATAGACTCGACAGGCGTCGTATGGGTATCGTACAGCGACGGGGGCCTCATGGGCTTCAATCCGGAGACTTACGCCGTCGTTCGGGAACATGCGATACCGGTCGATCCGCTCACCGGCGCTATTGCGACTGACCAATATCAGACGAAGGTTATCAGCTATGGTTCATCGCCGGCGGCCATCTACGCAACCGACCTGTCCACCGGCGCACAAACGATGTTAGTAAGCGGCTCGTACAACTTTACCGGTATTGGCGTCTATCCGGTGTCCGGCAACATCTACGCCGCCGACACCAAAGCCGACGGCAAAAGCACATTATTAGTATTCGACAAAGACGGGCGAAAACTTGCCGAAGAAACAAACGTCGGCATCCGCACCAAGGGATTTAGCTATTTTATGGTGATTAATTAGATACCGGATATTGGATGCCGGATTTTGTGTGCGCCCAATCACAGCTAATATCTAAAATCTTAACTCAAACGTCGCTTTATTCTCTGTGGCGGAATCGCCGCCGACGAATACCCAAAATTCGCCGGGTTCGGCTGTCCAGTGCAGGTTGGCGTTGTAGAATTTCAGGTCTTCGGTCGTAAGCGTGAAGGTGATTTCGCGGCTTTCGCCGGGCTGCAAGGCGGCTTTTTGAAAGCCTTTCAATTCTTTTACGGGACGGGTGATGCTGCCCACTTTGTCGCGGATGTAGAGTTGCACCACTTC
>JAITKF010000034.1 GCA_031278545.1 Prevotellaceae bacterium | reverse complement strand
GGGCGGTATCGCTGGCCACCGGAGAACCGCCGACGGGCCTATCATACCAGTCGTAGTGTACGCCGGCGATGGGAACAAAACCGATGGTTACTGTGGCCGACGGGCACGCAATATAGTCTAACGACAGCGGTTGATGTAATATGATATACACAGTAGCCATGATGCCGTCGGCAAGACGATAGATTAGCGTATCCATACCGCCGGTAAAATCCGGATCTAAGGTATATTCTATACGATTATAATAAATTTCACATGTTCCATGCTTCGGGTTCTCCACAACACTCACCACTGGACTGCAGGAAGCCGGTACGACGTCATTTTTAAGAACATCTATAATAATATGTGCCTTCCCGAAAGCGTCGATATAGTCGTCTTTTGCCTCCATATACTGGACAACAAGCGTCTTTACCGGCGTATAATCGCGACAGACGCCCTCTGTAACAAAACAAGTATAATCACCCGGCAATGAAGTCGAATAAGAATGAGCGGTAGCATCGATTATAAGCGATTCATCTCGATACCATTGATAAGACAGCGCCCCGGTATAAGTTGTTCCCGTCAGGATAGCGGTTAAAGTAGCCGGTGTCCCGCCATCGTGCCCACAAAGAATCGTATCTGGCGACGCGATGATAACATATTCAGACACGCAGTTCGAACCGGAAATTAGGTTACTGCCATCACTAATCTGGCAATCCTCATAGCCCGGCGCGGGAAAGGCTGCGCCATTATCCATAATACGCACCCAAATCAATTTATTGCTATAATTACCCGTAAGCGTATAAGTACGGGTTACGTGCTCATTAGGAAAAATATCTACGCCCACAGGCAATCTGGTGATCACTTGACTTTCGGTTAACGGCAAGCCATCGACGCCGCCATTGCGGAACATAATCGGCGTATTAGCATTAATAGAAGCCGTTCCTCGATTAAAGATAGTCAATGTAACCTGTGTTGGATTACTATTTGAAACAACCATCTTCGTCAACACCGCATCGGGAAGCCGGATAACCGGAACATAATCGGCGCCCTCCTTTACTATAGGCTGTTGTATCCAGGCTCCGTTATAAGGCATAATAACTTCCCCGCCGAGCGTATAAGTTGTAGACAGCGATTGTGGACGTGCCGGTATTGTCAAATTTTCTCGCACCTGCGTTGGATTATAATACGCCTGGTTCCACACAGCTGGCGCCGGCGCCCACTTAGTACCCGAATACTCAAACATACTAATCCACCCGTCTAAATGATTGCCTGTCATTTGTGTATTAGTTACCACAATATCTGCGCTAGCATCCATATTAACATCCGCAACAATCGCCGCCTCAAAGCCGGTAAATGAATAGGCTTCCGTTTTAAATAACACAGACGTGCCAACTCCAACCGTCTCATTAATATCTACATAATCCTTTCCACCATATTTAGGAGAGATTACGCGTAATGTCTTCTCATCACGATATACTAAATCCTTAGCGCCGTCATTATTAAAGTCAAAAATTGTCAAACCCGTATTAGCCGAACGATCATTATGCTCCATTGCCCAACTCAGCTTCAGTCGCTGATGAAAAGGAACCACGCCATCCTGATTACGATCGCAATACGTAACAGCAAAGATATGTCCCTGTCCACCGGACACCGAGCGATTAAAATGTCGGTTCGAAGCAGAAGTATTATTATTATCCCAATTCATATCTCGACGCAAATTATTATCACTTAAAGGATGGAATGTAATACCATTACGCTTAGGATCGGTAGTACGGCTATTAATATACAAATCGCCGGTAATCATTCCAATTTCTGGCAACTTTTTAGTAAATTGCACACCGTCCCAACCACCATCGACCTTCCCGTTAATATCACCAACAAACGGAATACCAAAAGTAGGGATATGCTCCACCACGCCGCCGTTCCCATGAAAAGCGGAAGCAGCCTTGATAGTCGCATGATCCCTCGGATCCCACACAGTAATCAACCCGACTGCACGACTACCATACAAACCTGTTGTAGCAACCTCGCTCACATTAATAACATCAGGAAAGCCATCGCCATCTACATCCGCCACACGTGTAAATCCATCACTCAGATAATAAGTTACACTCGTACTACTACTTGTAGGCAAAGTTACACTACGTGGTCCCTCGATGGTTGTATAAGTATTATTCTCATGACTGCCGGGCTCCCCATTTCTTCCAAGATAATGAAACTGGAACTTATAAATTCGGTTACCTGCTATCACTTCTAAATCCTCCTCATCATCCATATTTTCCACCGCAAACACAGATATATACACATCTTTCCAAACAGACGTCGACGTACTCGGACGACGACCCGTAAATGCTCGATTATACACAATATCCGACGTAGATAAATCCGTATATAAAGTTTTATGCACGTATGAATGAAGACCGCTACCCGCAGCAAGAGAACTCCTTTTAAACGTTGCCGCAGGTCCATCCCACGCCATCAATAACTGCCCCGTTTGCGCATTATATATCTTATTGTATACAATAACTTCAGGAATACCATCGCCATTTAGATCTACAATATATGGAGTTGGCGTATCATACGTCAAATGATTCGTTCCCGTCAACGGAGATTTATAGCCAACCGCTGCTTTCCAATACAATTTCAAACCAACTATCATATTTGCGCTATTTGTAACAATCCGGTACGCAAATAACTGCTCGCTATGTTCCGTATTAACCGCCGACCCCGAAACATTCTTTGCCACAGGAAAAGCAATTATAATCTCACCTAACCCATCGCCATCCACATCGGCAATAGCTATATACGACGGCGAAGAATGATATGCGCTGGAATTAGGTTGATCACTCGACACAGCAAATTTACACTGCGTATCAAACTCTACTAAAGTCCTTCCCGTCTGACCATCCATAATTGTAATATAACGAGCGCTCGCCGTCGTATTACCGGTCGTCGCCAAGCCAATAGCAACAATCTCCGGCTTCATATCTCCATTCAAATCACCCACAAGAGGAATCGAATACATCAATAATCGATGACTATGACTTGAATCTACCGCATTCGTATTAAACTTATTAAATACATTAAACGAAACATTTAACGGAAATGACTGTAAACACTCCACATCCTGCGCAATCACATTCCCCGGACGATTATAATCCGAAATATGCACCAATAATCGTGCACGCTTCTTCATATTATTACAAATCAACTCATATTCAACCTCCACCGTCTCCCCGTGTACCGTCGCCGCAGGACGGAAAATAACAAAATTTCCGCTAACACTTGCCATTCCCTTCAATGAATCATAACGGATAATACCTAATACATAATTATTACATGTAATACTATCATTTTGTATCACATTTACTTTCGCCGTCTCCAAAGGACCAATATACACCTCGTCATCGACAGCCATCAAATTTTGTGCATAACACATCATCTGCACACCCCAAAAAAGAATACTAAACAATAGAAACCTTATTGCAAGAACCCTGAAAAAAGAACAGTTATCATCAAACAACTTAAAATTATGAACGGAACTGAACCACTTAAATAAACCTGAACTATTACTATTAAACACCATTAAAATAAAATAAATTAAATTGAACTATCATATAACATACCTCGCTAACACAAAAAAATAATTTACAATCAATCTTGGTACTATCCTATAAAAATTATAATAACATACTGACTGTCTAAATACTATTTAATCATTATCACAAAAAGATACTAATATAATCTATACAAATATATAAAAAAATCACAACAAAAACACACAAAATATATATTTTTCCAACATGCGCCATATCTTTTTTTCAATCTCCGATGATCTCTTGGCTATTACCTATACTCAAAAAAACGATATTCAATCCCCTAAAAAAATAAAAAAAACGTTCCAAAAAAAATAACCATACATTCGCTCATTTATCCGTCCCTTAATAACTCAATTTACACACAAAATCCCAATAACTCATCCATACCTGCCACAAAACGCAATTTTTTTTTCTTAATCATCATAAATTCTAAAAAAGAATAAAAAAAAATTCCTATCTTTGCATTGTCAAAAGACAATCAACCGAAATTTAAAAACAAAAATTTAAAATTTAAAAAAACCAACTATGGCAAAAACATATGAAACAGGACATGCAAAAAATGTCGAAAACTTTTATAAACTCGACGACCGAATTACCAGCTTTGGCAATCGATATGCGCCCAGCGATTCACGACTACAACAACTCAATATCGACAATATCAAACAATCTGCCACAAATGCTTTAGCACAACTTGCAGCGGCAAACCCACCATACCTACAAGCTATCGGCAGGCGTGAAGCGGCCTTTACCAATCTGGCAAGCACCGCATCTCGTGCCCTAAAAATTGCCGAAATCCTTCACCTCGATGTCGCTACAATAAGAGCACTTAAAGAACTTGTTCGAAAACTATACGGACGTCGTGCAGTTCCTAAAAAAATTACCCAACCTAATCATAACGCCAATACCGAAACAACCGAACAAGAACACCGTTACATCTCTGTTTCTCAACTAAGTTTCGACCAACGCATAGAACATTTTTCCCAATTCATAGAAATCCTCAAAGCAGAGACTACATATCAACCCGTCGAAACCGATTTAAGCGTCAATGGACTAATCGAACGTCTCGACGAAATGCGGGCATCCAACAAAGCGGTTACCCCTACCATTATCACCCTTACAAAAGCCCGCAATACTCGTAATGCAATCCTTTATCCTCCTGTCACCGGACTGGTCGATGTAGCTTTAGACATAAAAAAATACATCCGTGCTGCATTTGGCGACAAAAGTCCCGAATACCTCTCCATAAAAGGACTACAATTTAGGAAAAACTAAAAAAAAATAAAACCAAACATCAAAATTTACATAGTAAACACTGCAACTTACATAGTAAACATCAAAATTCACATAGTAAACACTAAAATATACATAGCAAATACAAAAAATCACATAGTAAACACTAAAATTCACATGGTAAATATCAGAATTTGCATAGTAAATACTATAACCTGCATAGTAGATACAATAATTCGAATAGTAAATACTATAACTCATAAAGTAAATAATATAATATTCATCATCATCAGAATATTTAATACCATAACCACATGAAAACTCATACCTGCTCTACATACTTCATTCGCAATTTTCTTTTCATTCGCCACACAATCCATACAAATACAATTCCAAGTTTTTTCATACCTTTATAATCTATTAAAAAGAATTATGTTAAAAAAGAGAAGCATATATTTTTTATTTATTGGCTTACTATTGACCTCTTGCAGCGTAGTAAACCGTCTAAATAAAGCCGATAAGATTTTTGAAGAAGGCGGCTATACAAAAGCAGCCGGCATTTACAAAAAAGTAGTAAGATCCAAAAAAGTACCTCCTACGCGAATAGAACCGGCATACTTCAACTACACCGAATGTTACCGGCGAACAGGAAAACCACGCGATGCCGAAATAGCATATAACACCTTCTTTCGCCGATATAAAACAATCGACAATCCAGAACTCTACCTTCGCTATGGACAAATCTTAATGTCAAACGGAAAATACGATCAGGCTCTCTCACAATTTGAACGTTACAAACAAGAACGCCCCGACGACCCGCAAGCTGACGTAGCACTAACATCATTAGAATGGATTAAAAACTATCCGACCGATTCACTCACATACACAGTTGAACCAGTATCCGCATTTAATCAAACCGCTAACGATTTTGCACCCGCCTTCGGAGCAGATGATTACGAAACACTACTATTTACCTCCACCCGCAAAACTGATAATACCGGCAAAAAAAATTCTGATATCACAGGCACGCTATACTCCGACATTTATTTCACACGCCTCGCCCGCAACGGACGATGGGATAAGCCCCGTAACATAGGTAAAGAAATAAATACAAAATTTGATGACGGAGCCGCTGTTTTTAACAGTAGTTACACCACTTTATTCTTCACTCGATGCATAAAAGTCCGCCGCGAAAAAGCCGGATGTCAAATTTACATCGCACAACGAACAGCCGACGAATGGAGTGAACCAGAAAACCTCAAACTCGTACCCGACAGTCTCACAGCGGCACACCCCTCCCTCTCAGCCGACGACCTAACATTATATTTCGTCTCCGACTTACCCGGAATGGGGAAAATGGACATCTGGAAAGTAACACGCAACGGACCTTCTGACGACTGGGGCGAACCAATTAACATAGGCTCTCAAATTAACACACAGGGAAACGAAATGTATCCCTTTGCACACGCCAACGGAACACTATACTTTGCCTCCGATGGACATCCCGGCTTCGGAGGGCTCGATATTTTCCGAGCGATCCCCGACAGCCTTGCCGGATGGAAAATCGAAAACGTCGGACAGCCTCTCAACTCCTCGGCCGATGACTTTGCTATCATCTTCGAACGCGACAACGAACGCGGCTATTTTACTTCCCGCCGCACAGAACGAGGAAAAACACTTGGAGGAGACGACATCTTCCGCTTTGCCCGCGATGTCAAACCCATCGAATACTTCTTCGAGGGAATTGTCAGAAACGGCCGCACAGGCGGCGTATTAGGCAATGCCGAAATTCGTCTGATAGGCAGCAACGGCGCTATCTTGCGCAAACGTACCGAAGCCGACGGTATCGTCCGCTTTCGCGTAAATGCCGGATTGGATTACATCGCCATTTCTTCACTACAAGGTTTCCTGAACGGCAAATTACGTTTCTCCAGCCGGGAATGGGAAAACGGCCATACACATCGCGACACCTTCAACCTTACATCAACCGACCGTCCTATCGAAATCCCCAACATCTTTTTCGATTTCGGCAAAGCCACACTGAGCGATGCTTCGCGCACATCGCTCGACTCGCTGGTAACAATTATGAAAGACAACGAACGAATTATCGTCGAACTGCGCGCACACACCGACAACCGCGGCAGCGACGCGGTCAATATGGACTTATCCCAACGCCGGGCACAGGCAGTCGTTGATTACTTAATACAAAACGGCATTGACGAAGGGCGACTGGAAGCCGTCGGCTTTGGAGAATCGGAACCCAAAACGGTCGATGAAACATTAGTCCGGCAACATACATTCCTGCGCGCTGGACAGAAATTGGACGAAAAATTTATTAACTCCCTCCGCGACGAATCGCAGCAGGAAATTTGCCATGCACTAAACCGTCGTACCGAAATGCAAGTTATCCGCAACGACTACGTCGCGGAATAATAAGGAAAAAGAACACGGAAAAGTCAGTTCAAAGATAAGTTCAAATAGTAAATGCACCTACGAAACGGTAAAAAGTATTATCTTTGTTCCTCAAATTCCATTTTTTATGAAAATAATACTTTATTCTTTCGTTTTAATCGTCGGGACGCTTTTGTCCGCCTGTATGCAGAGCGGCCGTCATCCGGCGGTAGTATTGCTCGACAGGGCGGCTTTCGATACGACGCTGGCCGGTAAACCGGTAGCGCTTTATACCTTGACGTCGGGCAAAGGACTGATCATGCAGGTAACCAACTTCGGGCTGCGTGTAGTATCAATATGGACGGCCGACCGGTATGGGAAGTACGACGATGTGGCGGTGGGGTACGAGCGCATCGAGCGCTATATCCACAACGACGGCGAACGGTTCTTAGGGCCGATCGTCGGGCGATATGCCAACCGGATTGCCGGCGGGGTGTTTACGCTTGCCGGCTTAGACTACCGCCTGCCGCAGAACAACAATGGCCAAACCCTGCACGGCGGCCTTAAAGGCCTCGATATGGTGGTGTGGGATGTGGAACGCGTAACGGAGAACGCTATCCGGTTTACTTATGTGTCGCCCGACGGCGACGACGGATTCCCCGGTATGCTGCATATTACCGTCGATTATGTATTGACCCCCGACAATGCGTTCGAGATTACCTATCGCGCGGAAACCGACAAACCAACGGTGATTAACCTCTCGAACCATGCGTTCTTCAATCTTAAAGGCGAAGGCAATGGCCCCATCACCGACCATCTGCTGACGATTAACGCCGCCGCGATAACGCCGGTCGACAGTGTGCTGATACCTACCGGCAGCATCATGCCGGTGGACGGCACTCCGTTCGATTTCTTTACGCCTGTCCGCATCGGCGACCGTATCGACGACGACCATCCGCAACTGAAGAACGGACGGGGCTATGATCATAACTGGGTACTGGGGCACGCCATTACGCCCGATGCACAATGGCGGACGGACGGCCGCGTCTTCTTAGCGGCTACCGTCTATGAACCCGTTAGCGGACGGACGTTGGAGGTCTATACCGACCAGCCGGGGCTACAGTTCTACAGCGGTAATTTCTTCGACGGTAAAACCAACGGCAAATACGGTCGTCCTATTGGCTTCCGCGAAGCGTTTGCGCTCGAAACGCAGCATTTCCCCGACAGTCCCAATCATCCCAATTTCCCCTCGACCCGCCTCGACCCGGGCGACGTATACTCGCATACGTGCGTCTATAAATTCGGTGTGGCGTACGACGAAGCGGAATAGCGATGTCCGGCTATCCTCTCGACAGCCTGTTTGCCGTCCGTACGCCGGAAGCGTTTCAGCGGCGCTGCATGGCGGTGTTCCACCGGCAAGCCGAACATTGCGCAGTGTATCGAACTTACATGGATTTGCTCGACCTGCATCCGTCGCAGGTGTGCAGCCTTCACGAGATTCCGTTCCTCCCCATTTCGTTTTTTAAAACACATACCGTCATAAGCGGGGCGTCAGATGCGGCGCAGGCGGTGTTTAGTAGCAGCGGAACGACCGGCGCGCAGCCGTCGCAGCATCATGTGCTCGACCTGCGGGTGTACCGTCGTAGTTTTTCGGATGGTTTTACCCTGTTCTACGGCTCGCCGTCCGATTATACAATACTGGCGCTGCTGCCCTCGTACCTTGAACGGCAAGGCTCGTCGCTGGTCTATATGGTCGAGCATCTGATGCGGCAAAGCGGTTGCCCCGACAACGGCTTTTTTATGCACGATTTCGCGGCGCTGTCCCGCTCATTGCATAATCTCCAGCAGCGCGGGCAGCGTACGATACTCATCGGCGTAACCTATGCGTTGCTCGATTTTGCCGAACAATATCCGTGCGATTTCCCGGCGCTGACGGTGATGGAAACCGGCGGTATGAAAGGCAAACGGGACGAGCTCCTGCGCGACGAGCTGCATCGACGGCTATGCAGTGGGTTCGGCGTAACTAAAATCCATTCGGAATATGGAATGACGGAACTGCTTTCGCAGGCCTACTCTGCCGGCGACGGTCTTTTTCACTCCCCGCCGTGGATGCAGGTATGTATCCGCGACCGCTATGACCCCTTTGCCCCCGCGCCCGACGGCGTTACCGGCGGCGTCAACATTATTGATTTGGCGAATATCTACTCCTGTGCCTTTATCGAAACGCAGGACTTGGGCCGGCGTCATGCCGACGGCACTTTTGAAATCACTGGCCGCTACGAACAAAGCGACCTGCGCGGGTGTAATTTAATGTACACGGAGGAGGTTAGACGCGCCTGTGGGGAACAGGGCGCTATAAGCGGTCATTATCTAAAAGATGATTTTTGTGATTGCTGTGAGGGGTAGAACGTAAAGCGTCTATTTTCTCTATCCTTCGTTGATGCCTTCCGCCTTCAAATGTAGTGGTAAGGAATACTGCGACGACGGCTTGTGCGGTGTCGGTGGTTATAAAGCGTGCCGGCAGCGAGCAAACATTGGCATTATTGTGTGCCCGCGACAGGCGGGCAATTTCCGGTAGCCAGCAGAGGGCGGCGCGGATGCCGCGATAGCGGTTAAGCATCATGCTTACTCCGTTACCTGTGCCGCAAATAGAGAGGCCGGCGTTGACCTCCTCGCGCAGCAGCGCCTCGGCCAGCGGGCGGACATAGTCGGGATAATCGACACTCTCGGCGGTGTAGGTTCCAAAATCGCGCACTGCGTACCCTTGCGTTTCGAGCCATTCCTTTAAGAATGCCTTTAGCGCTACGCCGGCATGGTCGGCAGCCATGCCGATAATCGCTTTTGCGCTCGACAGAGATGCAGCAGGTGTGTGGCCGGTGGAGGAATGAGATGTTTGCATATTGACCGTTGATGTAAAGCCTGCCTGCGGAGGAGAGGGGCTATTGCATATTGACTAAAATCTGTACTGCAACGAGGCGCGTATGATATTGGTAGTCGATCTTATGCCGCTTGTATTTAGCTGATACGAGAGATCCAATGTAAGGCGATGCCACATCACGCCTGCGCCGACCGATACATAAGAGCCGGCTGCATACAGGTATTCGGCGCTCCCGAAATGATAGCCCGTGCGCAGGAACGCATGTTCGGTATAGGAATATTCCGCACCTAACGAAATCCCCCATTCCTTAATATTATTCTCAAACGAGTTGAATAACCCGCCGAACAGACTTTTTGTTTGGTCTTCGGGTACGAGTGGCTTGTTTATTTCGACCGCAAATGCCAGTCCGTGTTTTTCGGCAAAGAAGCACGAATAGCGACTGCCTAAGTACATGGCCATCGGCAGGAATTGCTTGTTGCCGTCGGAAAATTCGACCTTACTTCCCATGTTTTTTATGGCCAGTCCTAAGGCAAATTCGTTTTTGGCAAGGGATGGATACCGAAAATACACTCCCAAGTCGGCGGCAAATGCGCCAGTGCGCCCGTCGGCATACCGGCCTGCGCCCGTCTCCACGAATTGCGGCAGCGACAAGTAACGGACGACCGCCCCGATAGAAAAGTACTTCCCCAACGGGTGCGAATAGCCGGCATCAATCGAAAATTGCGCTGGCGACGACGTCCCGTACAACTGTCCCGAAAGATCTCTATTGTCGATTTCGCCGTCGGTCATATACCGCACGCTGGCGCTGACAACATGTTTGCCGAATTTGTAGTAGCCGGCCACATATGCCAAATGCGATGCGTAATTATTCGTCGTGCCCAGCCACGGCGTGTACGACAGGCCTACCGCGCCGGTATCAATGACAAAGGCGTATTTGGCCACGTTCCAGTGTTGTGAAAACACATCGGGCGCGGTAGCGGAGCCGATGTCGGCCATGCCTGCCGAGCGGGCGTCGGGCGTAATAATTTCCAAGAGCGCCTGATTGGCGAATTGCGCCCGCACGGGCGCTGCCGGCCAAAGGATGCTGCCAGCCACAAGGAGTATAAGCGCTTTTTTATTCATAACGATAATAAACTATAAAATAAACGATGATTACTATAAACGATGATTACAATTTTATCAGGCGTCCCGACGCACTGCCGACGCCTTTTACTTCCAGATGATAGATATAGGTGCCTGCCGGATACGTCGACATATTTACCTTTCGGAAATACCGTTTGGCCGCCATCGACGCATCTACAACCGACAACACTTCGCGTCCGGTCTGGGTATAAATTTTTAGTGTCGTATATCCGGCGACCGGCACGACAAACTCTAACGTCGTGGTCGTGCTTACGGGATTCGGATAATTGATGATGACGACCTTCGTGTCTTCCGGCGTTAACGCATTACGGTCAATGATATGCATGGCTATCGTAACCGTTGACGGCGCAAGCGACATATCATTGTCGAACGTTGCGAAGTTCATTTCGTAGTCGCCTTGCGCATCGTCGTCGGGGGCAAGCACGAGGGTAGCGGAGCCGGCAGTGTGGTCGTTCATGAAATACGCCCATGTATCCGGCAAACGGGTCGCCATGATATAGGCCGGCTCTTCGTCGGGGTCGTGCGCAAACAGTTGGATGGTATCCAGCGTGCCCTCTTTCATCTCAAGATGTAAATCGGTTATCTCTACGCCTCCGCGCATGAACTTCACGAAGGTTGGCGGCTGGTTTTGTCCATTTGCCGAAAGTCCGGCGGCCATCCATATCACAATTAGCAATCCGCTTTTCAGTACTGTATTTCTCATTGTATATATTTTTTATTGTGTATCCAACGCAAATCGAACGTATTGTTCGGTTAAAGTAAATGTTTCCATAATATGCGCAAGTGCGCTCAGATTCTCATTATATTCATCCGTCATCATCGTATACTAATTTCTAATTCTTAAAACTCCGCATTATTCGGCGTACGCGGGAATGGGATAACGTCGCGGATATTAGCCATACCGGTCACAAACAACAGTAGCCGCTCGAAGCCTAAGCCGAAGCCGCTATGTTCGGCTGTCCCGAACCGGCGCGTATCAAGATACCACCACAAGTTTTCGGCGCTCATACCCATTTCGGCGATACGCGCCTGCAGTTTCTCCAAATTTTCCTCGCGCTGCGACCCGCCGATGATTTCCCCAATTTTTGGGAACAGCACGTCCATTGCGCGGACGGTTTTCCCGTCCGCATTTTGTTTCATATAGAATGCTTTTATTTCCTTCGGATAATCGGTAAGGATGACCGGTTTTTGGAAATGCTTTTCGACCAGATAGCGTTCGTGTTCGCTTTGCAAATCCACGCCCCACGACACCGGGAACTCGAACCTTTGTCCCGATCGCAGGAGGATGTCGACTCCTTCGGTATAGCTCAGGCGTACAAAATCGGTCTGCGATACGCCCTTTAACCGCTCGATGAGCCCGTTGTCGTACATATCATTCAGAAATTGCAGATCGTCGGCGCAATGTTCGAGTGCGTAACGGAGCAGGTATTTGATAAAGTCTTCGGAGAGGTTCATATTATCGGTAATATCATAGAACGCCATTTCGGGTTCTATCATCCAGAACTCGGCCAGATGGCGCGGCGTGTTACTGTTTTCGGCGCGGAATGTTGGACCGAACGTATAGACCTCTCCCAACGCCATCGCACCCAATTCGCCTTCGAGTTGGCCGCTTACGGTCAAGCAGGTGGGGCGACCGAAAAAATCCTGCGTAAAATCAATCTCCCCCCGTTCGTTGCGCGGCAGGTTTTGTAGATCGAGCGTCGTAACCTGAAACATCGCCCCGGCGCCCTCAGCGTCGGAAGCCGTGATCAGCGGCGTATGCAGGTATACAAAACCTCGCTCGTTGAAATAATGATGAATCGCGTACGCCATCGCATGGCGGATACGAAGCACTGCCCCGAACGTATTCGTCCGCGGGCGGAGATGTGCTATCTCCCGCAGAAACTCCAGCGTATGCCCTTTCTTTTGCAGTGGATAGTCCTCGGCCGTACCGTAGATCTCTAACTCCCGCACCTGTATTTCCACCGACTGGCCGCTACCTTGGGAAGCGGCTAGTTGTCCTGTCGCCCGCAAGCAGACGCCCGTCGAAATACGCTTCAATAGCTCTTCGGGAAACGACGCCACATTCACGACCAACTGGATACTGTGTATCGTCGAGCCGTCGTTAAGCGCTATGAACGCAACGTTTTTATTACCCCGTTTAGTCCGCGTCCATCCTTTAACGGTAACTTCATCTCCGATAGCGCCGCTCTTCAAAAGAGCCTCAATTTTTGTTCTTCTCGCTCTCATTATTTTTCATTTATTTTATCTAAAAATCCAATGTCTACGCGCTTGATAAACTCTGTCGCCTTTTGTATATCCACATACATCACCCGATCCTCCGACAGGAAGGACACTTCTTTACGGAAATCACCCAGCAGTTTTTCCAGTACTGGAGACGTCTTTACCGGACGCCGGAACTCGATTGCCTGCGCGGCATTCATCAATTCGATAGCTAAAATCCGTTCCACATTATCGACCACCTTCAGCAATTTCGTTGCCGCGTTGCCGCCCATACTCACATGATCTTCCTGCCCGTTCGACGACACAATTGAATCGACCGATGACGGATGACTGTATGTCTTATTCAAATTCACCAATGCTGCCGCCACGTACTGTGGAATCATAAAGCCGGAATTTAAGCCCGACTGTGCTATCAGATATTCGGGCAAATCCCGCAATCCCAAAATCAGTTGCGCCGTGCGGCGTTCCGATATATTTCCCAACTGCGTCAGCGCAATCGCCATAAAATCGTATGCTAGCGCCAGTGGTTGTCCATGGAAGTTACCGCCCGAAATCACCTCGTCGCTATCCGCGAAAATAGTCGGGTTATCGGTTACGGAATTGATTTCGACCTGCACAACGTTTGACACATAGTCGGCGCAATCCTTCACCGCCCCGTGCACCTGTGGTATACAGCGAAACGAATACGGATCCTGCACATGCTTCTTCTGCCGCCCTATCAACTCGCTTCCCTTGAGCAACCGACGGAAAGCACGCGCTGTCTCTGCCTGTCCACGATGCGGACGTATATCGTGAAGCCGCGAATCAAACGGTTCGATACGTCCATCGAAGGCCTCGAGCGACAATGCCCCGATCACATCGGCCAGCCGAAGCAAACGGAACACACGAAACAATGCGCTAATCCCGCATGCGCTCATAAACTGTGTGCCATTAAGCAACGCCAGGCCCTCTTTTGATTGCAATTGTTGAGGACCCCACCCGAACTGCGACAACACTGCCACCGCTCCCTGTTTACGTCCCTCGTAGATCACTTCCCCCTGCCCGATAAGCGGCAAAAACAAGTTGGCCAGCGGCGCCAAATCCCCGCTTGCCCCCAGCGACCCGCAATCATACACCACCGGTATGATACCGTGATTATAGAAATCCAGAATACGTTCCACCGTACTCACCTGCGCTCCACTGTAACCTGCCGACAGCGTCTGCGCTTTCAACAGCAACATCAGCCGTATAATCTCAGGCGATACTGCATCACCCACGCTGCACGCATGCGACATCACCAGATTTTCCTGCAATTTTCCCAGCGCCTCGCGGCGGATAGTTTTATTATGTAAAGAGCCGAAGCCGGTAGTTACACCGTAAATAGGCGTGTCTGTCGCCTGTGATTTGCTATCGAGGTATTTCCTGCACGCCACGACACGCTCCTGCGCCGCCGCCGACAGTCGCAGTTGATGTGGCCTGCACGACAACGTCTGCAACTGTGCAATCGTCAATTCTCCCGAACCTATATAGAAAACATCCATACGCTATGCAAATAAATAATAAACAAAAGTACGAATTTTTAACGAACTCCGTACAAACTTCACTCAAATTACAAATGAATTTCACAAATCCTTCCCCCTCGGGCGCGGTGATTTTGTCGCTTACGGACATCGCGGCATTAGCTAACGCGGGCATCACTGGCTACGAGAGCTTTCTGGTCACCGTTCCATTTTAGCGTATGAAACTACATGCGTCAAACAGCGCCGGCCCGCCGGTAGATTTCAACCAGCAGTGGGCGAAAACGGTAAAGGAAACGGAATTTATAAGACATTTCCTGCCGCTTATTTGGCAGGATTTGCCCGAACCGAAGCGGAAGGCCGAACTGTCGAAGGCTCACAAAATCTTAAACGGGAAACCGGTTGAAGACGACAAGCCTGTAGATGAATCGGGAAAGCCTACGGACAAGAATCAGGGGGATGCATAGCCCCCTTTTTTACTTCTATCATAATTTGTAAGGGAATGACTATTGCAGGGATGACAGAACGGTTGAAGACGCTCGACGTGTATCAAATTGCCTTTGACATATTGTATACATACCAGTTTGAGTTGGAAGCCGTGCAGAAGTCGCAGCTGTGGGCGGGGCGCGATTTGAAAGGGGCGCTACTCTCGCCGACCCTATATTAGACGACCCGCACTTTGGACTCCGTCCGTATGGCATCGCCAACCTGATATACACCTCAGACGTAATAGTCTGGGATAACATACGTGTATTCAAATCGGGCAAAGACCTTCGTATAGGCACGGAATTTGGTCTTCAAATGGAGAAGAAGTACGGCGACCTTTTCGGACTCAACCTGCAGGGCGTCGAGTATATCCTGCGGGAGTTCTTCCGGAAGGAGTTCTCGGCGGCGGTACGCAAACATCTTTTCGGGGAATAAGTCATGGGTTGCGGATGTGGTCGAAACAAAGAAAAGGACGCGAAACGCGACAGGGTGCTGGCGTTAGCAAAGCAATACCAGCGGCAACACGGCGGGGTAGTCGTCTTCTACCGGTGCCACGACTACGATTTCACGGAGTACGAAAACTTTACAGAGAATGGAAAAACAGA
>JAITKF010000113.1 GCA_031278545.1 Prevotellaceae bacterium | reverse complement strand
GACCAGTCTATTCGGATAGTCAACACCTCGCTGTTGCAAATCGTGCTGGAAGAAGATACGATTATACTCAGCGACGTAGTCGTTACTGCATTGGGGATTAAGAAAGAGGAAAAGGCGCTTGCTTATCATATTCAACAACTGCAAGCGATAGATATATTAAAGGTTAGCGATGCTAATTTTATCAACAGTTTGGCAGGAAAAGTCGCAGGGGTTACGATTAACAGTAGTTCGGCGGGCATCGGAGGAAGCAGTAAAGTTGTCATGCGCGGTACCAAATCCATCGCAGGCAATAACAACGCTCTGTACGTGATTGACGGTATTCCCATGCCCTCGTTACAGTCGGAACAGCCGGAAGATTTATTTACAGGGATGGGACAATCGGGCGACGGGCTGTCGAATATTAATCCCGATGATATCGAATCGCTGTCTATTTTAAGCGGGCCGGCAGCGGCGGTGCTTTATGGCAGTGATGCCGCCAATGGCGTGGTACTTATAACAACCAAAAAAGGACAAGCGGATCATCTAGCTGTTCAGGTATCGAATAGTACGTTGTTCCTATCACCTTTTGTTATGCCCGAATTTCAAAATACCTACGGTTCTGATGCCGGTAGCTATTATAGCTGGGGTGAAAAATTGGCAACACCTAGTTCTTACGACCCGGCCGATTTCTTCAGAACAGGCTACAATGTGTTTAACTCCATTAGCCTTTCCACGGGTACTGATAAAAATCAAACGTATGTGTCCGCGTCGGCGTTGACGGCGGAAGGCATCATTCCCAATAATACGGTAAACCGGTATAATGTTGGAATCCGTAATACCAGCCGTTTTCTGAACGACAAACTGAATTTGGATGTAAGCGCTACGTTTATCTCGGTCAAAGAGCAGAACATGTTGGCGCAAGGGCAGTACTTTAACCCGCTTATCCCGATTTATTTGTTCCCCCGTGCGGATCATATAGAGAAGTACAGAACGTATGAGCGTTATAATGTGGAACGGAATTTCAAAACACAGTACTGGCCTTACGGCAATATGGGCGTCGGCATGCAAAATCCCTACTGGATTATCAATCGCGATAAGTTTGAGAATGATAAGAACCGCTACATGATGAGCGGAGGATTGAAGTACGATATTGCCGAATGGATCAATATTACGGGTCGTGTTAAAATGGATGTAAACCGTTCCGACCATCAACGTAAATATTATGCCTCTACCGACGGTATATTTGCCGGCAAATATGGCGCCTATTACGAAGGCAATCAAAAGACGAAACAGCTGTACGCCGATTTAATGGTAAATATCAATAAGTATATCGGCGATTTTTCGTTGTCTGCTATTTTAGGAACAAGCGCCTCCGACGTGAAGTATAGCTATGATTATCTCGGCGGAGACTTAATGAGCGTTGCCAACCTCTTTTCACTCCGAAACCTGAATGTTTCGCAATTTGAAGTAGGGGATGATATACTAAGCTATCACGACCAGCTTCAGGGGATATTCGGCACGGCGCAGGTAGGCTATAAGAGTATAGCTTACCTCGACGTTACCGCCCGTAATGATTGGACAAATGCGCTAACCAATACCAAAACGAAATCCATATTCTATCCTTCCATCGGATTATCGGCCATTATAACTGATATCTTCGGGATAAAGTCGAGCATATTGTCGTTTTTGAAAGCACGCATTTCGTACAGCGAAGTAGGGAACGCCCCGCCACGGCATATCACCACGCCAACTTATGAATTAGTCAACGGATATCCGCAAACGATTACGTTTTTGTTTAACGATAATTTGCAACCGGAACGGACAAAATCGTGGGAAACAGGACTGAATGTCCTGTTATGGAGCAAAAAACTTAAACTGGACGTTACGCTGTACAAGTCATCCACCGAAAACCAATTGTTTAATCCGACCTTATCATCTTCATCCGGATACAGTAGCTTCTATGTGAATGCAGGGAAGATTGAAAACAAGGGGGTAGAGTTGTCTATAGAGCTCAACCAACCTATCGGACCGGTGCGCTGGACGTCAAACCTGATTTATTCGTTGAACCAGAACAAGATTATACAACTGTTGCCGAATTATACTGCACCCAACGGCGAAGTGGTTTCCCTGAATGAATTAAATATGGGCGGTACGGCCAGTTACCGGATGATGCTGACAGAAGGCGGCTCGATGGGCGACTTCTATGTCAATACGATGAAAACGGACGAGCACGGCTATATTATCGTTGACCAGTCGGCGCAAACGGTCAGTTCCGATGCCAATAAGTTTGTCTACGGCGGTAATGTGAACCCATTATATAATATCGGCTTCCGCAACAGTTTTGAATGGAACGGTATCAGCGTCGGCTTTATGATTAACGCCCGTGTGGGGGGCCAGGTGGTTTCGGTTACGCAAGCCTTGATGGATGCTTACGGCGTTTCAACGGCCTCGGCCAAAGCCCGCGATAACGGCGGCGCCACGGTCAACGGGCAACGCATCCCGGCGAAGGAATATTATCAGGTGATAGGCGGCGGAACGTCCGGCGTGGGTTCGATGTATGTATACAGCGCCACTAACGTGCGTCTGGGCGAACTGAGCATCGGATACGAGGTGCCCATTACTAAACTTGTGCCGGTCATCAAAGGATTAAGTGTGTCGTTTATCGGTCGCAACCTGTTTATGTTCTACAATAAAGCGCCCTTTGACCCGGAACTGACAGCCAGTACAGGAACTTATTATCAAGGAATCGATTATTTCATGCCGCCAAGTTTGCGTAACCTTGGATTTGCTGTGAACATTCGCTTCTAACCATTAAATTTTATTATCATGAAAAGAAAAATATTTAACAGCTATTTAGCACTAATTACACTTATAGCGTTTATCGCTATCGGCGGCGGTTGTATGGACGAAAATGTGAACCCGAATGAAGCCACCGACGAAATGATGGATCGTGACGACCTCCGGGTAGGCTCGTTTTTCTCACAGATGCTACGGAACGTGTTTATCGTGGGCGAAGGCTTTGATGCCGATTACCAAATTACGCAGAACCTGGCCGGAGACATCTTCTCCGGCTACATGGGTTCCAGCGGGCTTTGGCACTCCAACTCGAACCATACGACCTATAACCTTATATCGGACTGGTATGACGCGGCGTTTAACTATTCGTTTGAGAATGTGATGGCGCCATGGGCTTCCATCAAACAATATACGCAGGAAGAGTTCCCGCAGAAATATGCGCTGGCCACGATTGTAAAGGTGGCAGGGATGCACCGGATTACCGACATGTACGGCCCGTTGCCCTATACGAACTTCGGCAGCGGGGCATTGAAAAATCCGTACGACAGTCAGGAAGAAATATATATGTCATTCTTTCGGGAACTGGATGAGGCGATAGCAATTCTGATGGAGTTTTACTCGCAGAGCCCAAATGCACGAGCGCTGTCGGACGATTATGACTTTATATACAGCGGAAATACGTTAAGTTGGATTAAGTTTGCGAACACCCTGCGGCTACGGCTGGCCATCCGGATATCATATGTCAACCCGGCGAAGGCGAAAGAAGAAGCGGAGGCGGCGGTACACCATCCTGTAGGCGTGATGACGCTGTCGGGCGATGCGGCGGTACTGAACAAATCAAACCGCCTATCGTACAGACATCCGTTGTATGTAATCTGTTATGAATTTACAGATGTAAAAATGGGCGCTACGATGGACTCGTATCTTAACGGGTACGGCGACCCCCGTATCAGCAACTATTTTAACCGCGACCCTATCAACGGCCTCTACCGGGGCATTCGCACGGGGATTACGATAACCGATAAGTCGGTATATGCACAGGGGCCGTTTTCGGGATTGAATGTAACGCCCGAAACGCCGGTAGTATGGATGAACCCGGCAGAATCATGGTTCCTCCGTGCCGAAGGCGCCCTGAACGGATGGGATATGGGCGGAACACCACAAGAACTCTATGAATCCGGCATTCGCACGTCATTCAGCTATTGTGGGCTGAGCGGCGCCGACGCCTACCTCAATAATGCAACGAATGTGCCGGCTGCATATACCGACCCGGTACGCACCAGTAACAACAGCGCCGCGTTAGGAACAGTCACCATCAAGTGGGACGATGCGGCCACCACGGAACAGAAGCAGGAACGCATCATTACGCAGAAATGGATAGCCATGTATCCCGACGGGCAGGAAGCATGGAGCGAGTTTCGCCGGACAAGCTACCCCAAAATATTCCCCGTAGTGGTGAATAACAGCGGCGGCAGAATAAACACTGCCGAACAGGTGCGTCGCCTGCCGTTTCCCTCTACCGAATACCGCGACAATAGCGAAAATATGCCGCAGGCCGTATCCTTGTTAGGCGGAGCCGACCACGGAGGCACCAAACTGTGGTGGGACAAGAAGAATTAAGAATGATAAAAATCAGACATTATGAATAAGAAAGTAAAAACAACACTAATGTGTATTTTGACTATCGGGGCAATGGTATTTATGCCTGCCTGCGATGTAGAACCCGAACCGCAAGAAATTCAAAAACCTTATACGTACGATGAGGCCTACTACGAGAACCTTCGATTGTATAAACAGAGCGTGCATCCCATCGCCTTTGTATGGTTCTCCGACTATAACAGAGCGACCAGCCTTGCCAACCGCTTTTTCGGATTGCCTGACAGCGTCGACATCGTCAGCCTCTGGGGAGGCATCCCGTCGCCCGAAAACAACACGGTAGCGTACGAAGAGATGCGGTTCGTACAAAAAGTGAAGGGCATGAAATTAGTCGTCCCCACGATTATCCGTATCGAAGACGCAGTGGCCTACAAGGACGAGGAGTTTCACAAACTCTTTAAAGAAAGCTATGACACCTCTATGGGTACAGATGAAGAGCGACAAGAGAAACGGAATCGCGCGCTGGAAATGTATGCCGACTACCTGCTGGAGCCGATATGGGAGAACGACCTCGACGGGGTAGACTTAGACTATGAGCCGGAAGGCGACCGCCTGTCCGGCACTAACATGAGCTATTTTGTGGAATACTTAGGCTCGAAGATAGGGCCGATGTCCGACCACCCGGAGAAACTGCTGATTATTGACTTTTACGGCAACTATCCACCAGCCTCGACAGGCCCCTACGCGAATTATTTTGTCCGGCAGGCCTACACGCAGGGTTTCACGGAACATAATGCAACACGGCTTCAAACCTACTACAATAGTGCAGCGTCATTTTGCCCAACATGGAAATTTATCGTCACCGAAAACATCGGCGACCATTGGCGTACCGGCGGCAGTCCGTTTACCGAAGCCGACGGCAACACGCTGGCGTCCGACGGTGAACGCCTTTATTCACTCGAAGGCATGGCGCGCTGGAACCCCACGCAGGGGCGAAAAGGCGGCTTCGGCGCGTTCTTTTGCCAGCGCGACTACAGTTCCAACCCGCCTTATAAATATCTTCGCAGGGGAATACAGGCACAAAACCCTGCCGTAAACTAACAATGAAAAACAATGAAAACAATGAAAACAATGAAACATTTTTACATGATTTTAGCCGCGGCGCTGACCATTTGCAGCATAAGCTGCAAGGACGAAGCGGAGTACCCCGATGTGATTCTGATAACGGGGACAGAAGAAAACAACACAGTAAGCCTTGCCGTTGAAGGACCGACATCAATGGGACTCACGGTAACGGCCACAGATTTGGTGCCGACCGATACGCGCGTAACGCTAAAAATAAACCCGGAACTAGTGGCCGAACTGAACCGACAAACAGGAAGAAACTATGTAATGCTCCCCGAAGGAATGTATCGGCTGTCGTCCGATGCGGTTACAATCCGCGCCGGTCAATACGTATCAGACCAGACGGAACTCTTCATTACGTCGGTCGACGACTTTGAAGAAGGAGCGAACTACTGTGTACCTGTCAGCATCACAGGATCCGACGGCGCGATGCCCATCCTCGAAGCCTCGCGGACAATATTTATAGCAATCCGGAAAACGATTATCACGCAAGCGGTCAACCTGGGGAAGAACACATATTTTACCGTGCCCTCATTCCTAGCCAACCCCGATGTACAAGGTCTATCCCAACTAACGATGGAATGCCGCGTACTGGCCAACAGCTTCCATGCTTCCAACCCGTACATCAGCTCGATTATCGGGATTGAAGAAAAGTTCCTGCTACGGTTTGGCGACGTAAGTATTGCACGCGACGAAATAATGCTCGCCGGCGGCGAAGTAACCGTCGGCATTACTAAAGGAAAATATCAACTGGCGGCGCCCGACAAATTCGTCGTCGGACGCTGGTACCATGTAGCGGCCGTATACACCGGTTTTGCGATGAACCTATACATCGACGGGCGCCTCGCCGCTTCAACCGACGCCGCACAAGGCATCATTGATATGAGTTGGGACTGGGCTGGCGGCTTCCACATCGGCTACTCGGCCGACGGGCGTATGCTCGACGGCTATGTAAGCGAAGCCCGACTGTGGAGCAAAGCGCTTACGACAAGTCAGCTCCAAGAGAACCTCTGTGCTGTCGACCCCACATCGGACGGGCTGATTGCCTACTGGCGGTTCAACAGCGCCGAAGACCGCAATGTCCTTGACCTGACCGGGCACGGACACACCGCCGTGGCCAACCGTAATATCACATGGGCACAAGGCGTGAGATGCCCTTAACACGAGGTATCCTTCATTACTCATTTTATACAGCAAAACAAAATGAAAACAACTATCTATAAACTCATCCACCTACTCGCAGCGCTAACCCCCGTCCTGCTTGCGTGTGAAAACGAAACAACATTCGACGTAACGGGAGACACAACGAATAAAGTATACATCAATACATGGACATCGTCGCCCAACAGCGTACCGAACAACGGGATTTCATTCAATGTAACCAACACACCGGCCGGCTCAATAATAACAGGCAGCGACAGCATCAGCCTGACCTTCGTCGTACAATGTACACGCCCGGCCGAAACGCCGATTAGCATCACAATCGGTACAAATAACACACTGCTTCCCGACGGAATGACCACACTCCCCGAAAGCATCCGCCTGAACAAAAATAAATCGGAAGTAACGATTCCCGCCGGAACCATCGTCTCGGACAGCGTTACGGTGTGGCTAACGACCAGCGAACTCGCGGCGCTGGGTGTAGGCGACTACGCCCTGCCCGTCGGCGTCGTTGCAGCCACCAATGCACAAATCAGCGCCAACAGATCCGTCGCCTACATCATAATCAAAGCGACATACACGAACATCCAGCAAGGCGCCACGTCGGTATCGGGAAGCACGCTAACCAAACCCACCGGCGCAGCCAGTTGGACGGTTACCGGCCCCTCGACCAACCCGCAATACATGCTC
>JAITKF010000112.1 GCA_031278545.1 Prevotellaceae bacterium | reverse complement strand
GGCGCCCCATTTTTCTCCGGCGCTACTTTCATCTATTGTATCTTTATAAAATCCTTATGCCCTTTTGTTTACTCTTTGCCTTTTTCTCTAAAAGACAACCCGTCTTCCCCTAATTCGTCCCCCGCCTTTTGCCTTTCAACGCTCTGTTTTCATCTCTATTAGGGCTGCCTAAACAAACTCATTTGCCCCTCGATTCTTCCCCAAATTCGTCTCCTTCCGTAAAAACTGTCCTCTTTTCTTCTGATTTTCAGCTGTTGCATTTCTTTTTGATTAACTAACTAATTTAATCAATAAAAACGGCAACTATTAAAATAGATATACGAGTACAAAATTAACTAAAATAACAAAACATTACAATGAATAGACTAATTTTAGCATCGGTTTTAGCGTTGTCCGTGTCGACAGCGTGGGGTCAGGATACCCGCGTAGTAGAAGTTCACAACGTCGGCGCCAATTACGACGTCGCGCCGACCACCATTACCTTCGAGGTGTATTGGAACACGGCGCCTATGTAACCGACTATCCGCCCAACGCTACCTATACTATATACGTAAAAACAGCCAACAGTTGCACGGCTACTACCGCGCCTGTAACGATTACGGTATACCCGCTGCCCGTGCCGGAGTTCATCAACCCGCCGGCGACCTACTGCGCCGGCAGCGCGTTTACGATTAAGGCTACCGGCGGCGAATCGTATTGCTTCCGGCAGATATGGGTTGGCGCGAGCCATAACCCCTACCTCACCGGCAATGACAACGCGGCCGGCAGCCACTGCGACAGCATTTATATCGATGTCGGTTTCACCGGCACCATGTACATTGACTGGGGCGATGAAACAAATACCCTTTTGACCGGCAACGGCTGGAAAAAACACTTTTTCGCCGGCGGCTCGCCGCTCTACACCGTAACCGGACAGGCTCGCACAATTACAACGCTACAGTGTCAAAACAATCCGTTGATAGAATTAGACGTAACCGAATGCACCGCGCTCACCTTCTTGAATTGCAGTAGTAATTCATTGAGTACATTAGATGTAACGAAAAACACCGCGCTCACCAACTTGTGGGTGCGGAGCAACCTGTTCACCACCGACGGGCTCAACGCCCTGTTCAATACGCTGCACAACAATTCCGGCACAAAGACCTTTTATATCTATAATAACCCGAAAGGAGACAACTCTGGTACACAAAACTGCAACAAAGACATCGCCATCGACAAGGGCTGGACGGTCAATACGAACTAAGAATTATGAATAGCGCTAATGGAATTAGGATTTAAAGATACTGATAAACACTAAATAAACCCCTTGTCCCCCGGGAAATAGTGGGGTCCTAATTAATAATGATTAAAATATAAACATCATACCCGGCACGAAGGCGGTGTACGAAGAGTTAAAAAACGCTTCCACAGGCCTAAAAAGAGTCAGGCAAAGCCGGATTAATGCCGGCTCTTTGCGAATACAGGGAAAACCGCGCGGTTTTTTATGTTCCTGCGCCTGCCAATCCGTCATCAAAGCTGCCAAATTGTCGCTAAAAGTGCGACGTGTCGCCTTCCGAGCACGGCACGCCGCGCTCTTAGAATCAATTTTGTCCTTGTTAAGGTCAATTTAGGAACTCGGAGCATGACACGCCGCGCTCGGAACGCGGAATGTCGCGCTCAGAGCACGGCGCGTCGCGCTTTTAGAATCAATTTTGTCCTTGTTAGGGTCAATTTGGGAGCTCTGCGAGGCCTGCGGCGGGTGCAGAGAAGATCTCCGGGGAGATGGGATAGCTCATCCTCGTCGGGTGTAACCGTACAAAAAGCCCCCCGTTCGACATTTCGGCGAACGGGGGGCGATTCATATGATAAAATTACATTCTACAATCGAACGGTTAAGCCCTTATTCTATACTTTTGCCTCTTCTCCCGTGTCGGATTCCACTTCCGGTTGCACCAGTGTTTCGGATTGCACTGGCGTTTCGGGTTCAACGACAGATTCGACGGTGGCTACATGGGCGTCAGAGGCCTGTCCGGTTTTTTCCTTTTTCGAGCGACTGCGGCGCGTTGATTTTTTCGCAGCCTTCTTGTCTCCGGCCAATGCTGCTTCGTTGAAATCAACCAGTTCTATCAGCGCCATGTCGGCGGCATCGCCTTGCCGGAAGCCGATTTTAAGGACGCGGGTATATCCTCCCGGACGGTCGGCCACGCGAGGCGCAATGGTACGGAACAATTCCGTTACAGCGTTCTTATCTTTCAAATAACTGAATACAACGCGGCGCGAATGCGTGGTATCGAACTTTGATTTGGTAATAAGCGGCTCTACGTACACGCGCAAGGCTTTGGCTTTGGCTTCGGTGGTCACAATACGTTTGTGCTGAATCAACGACGACGCCATGTTTGACAGCAATGCGTGCCGGTGTCCTGATTTTCTACTTAAATGGTTTACTTTTTTATTATGTCTCATAATTACTTAGTCTTTATCTAACTGGTATCTTTCCACATCCATTCCGAACGCCAGTTTGAGGCGATCGAGCAATGCATCTAATTCGGTTAAGGATTTGCGTCCGAAATTCCGAAACTTCAGCAGATCGTTGCGCTCCAGCTTGGCCAATTCGCCTAATGTTTCGATTTCGGCGGTTTTCAAGCAATTTAACGCGCGTACGGACAGTTCAAGGTCTGCCAACTTGGTCTTTAATAATGTCCGCATACGAAGGGTTTCTTCGTCGAATACATGCGACCTGTGTTCTTCCATCGCGTCGAGTGTAATCCGTTCATCGGAGAAGAGCATAAAATGGAGTATCAGAATCTTTGCGGCGTTTTTTAAGGCTTCCGCCGGATGGATAGAGCCATCGGTAGTGATTTCCACTGTCAATTTTTCGTAGTCGGTTTTCTGTTCTACGCGCCAGTTTTCTACCGAATATTTTACATTTTTGATGGGTGTAAACAGGCTGTCTATTGGGATTAATCCGAACGGAGCGTCTTCCGGCTTATTTTCTTCGGCCGGCACATAGCCGCGGCCTTTGCCTATGGTCAAATCGACTTGCAATTTTATGGTCGGGTCTAACTGGCACACCAATAAATCGGGATTTAATACTTTAAACGACGAGAGGTGTTTTGCCAAATCGCCTGCTGTTAATTTATCGCGCCCCATAACGGTTATTTGAATTTTTTCTCCATCTATGCCGTCCACCATTTGTTTAAAGCGGATTTGTTTAAGATTGAGAATAATATCCACCATGTTTTCAATCACTCCCGGGATGGTTGCGAATTCGTGATCTACGCCGGCTATTTTGACTGTCGTAATAGCAAATCCTTCCAACGATGAAAGGAGAATGCGGCGCAAGGCATTGCCTACCGTGATTCCGTACCCCGGTTCAAGCGGGCGGAATTCAAACCGTCCGAACGTTTCGGTCGATTCGAGCATAATTACTTTATCTGGTTTTTGAAATGCTATAGTTGCCATTATATAAATTATTTAGAGTACAATTCTACGATTAATTGTTCCTTGATGTTTTCGGGTATTTCCGTCCGGTCGGGACGGCTGAGGAACTTCCCCGACAGGGATGTGATATCCCATTCCAACCAGGGATATTTACATCCCGTATTGACATTGTCTTGAATGACCTCCAATGCTTTCGAGCGTTCGCGTACGCTGACTGCATCGCCCGGTTTTACAAGGCTTGAGGGGATGTTGCAAATTTTCCCGTTGAGCACAATGTGCCGGTGGGTTACCAGTTGGCGGGCGGCCGCGCGGGTGGGCGCAATGCCTAAGCGATAGACGATGTTGTCTAACCGGCTTTCGAGCAGAAATAGCAAGTTCTCCCCTTTACGGCCTTTCATGCGCGACGCCTTGTCGTATAAGTTACGAAATTGACGTTCGAGCAATCCGTAGGTGTACTTCGCTTTCTGTTTTTCCTGTAACTGTATCCCGTATTCCGATACTTTTTTACGTCTTTTGCCCAAACCATGTTGCCCCGGAGGGTAGGTTTTGCGTTCATAATTTTTGTCTGCGCCGTAAATCGGTTCGCCGAATTTACGCGCAATTTTTGTTGTTGGTCCTGTATATCTTGCCATAATTTGTTGCCGCTGGTAACCCGTTGCCGCCGGGGTTATTTTAGTAAGCTAATGCTTTAACCTTTGAGTTTTAGCAGGCAGTGCATAGGGGCAGTTGTCCGTTGATGGTGTACTGCATACTGCTACTGCGTACTGCTTATACTCTACGACGTCCTTTCGGACGGCAGCCGTTGTGCGGCAAAGGGGTAACATCTATAATTTCTGTAACTTCAATTCCTGCGCCGTTTATCGTCCGGATAGCTGCTTCGCGACCCGATCCGGGACCTTTCACATATGCTTTTACTTTACGCAATCCTAAATCGAAAGCCACTTTTGCACAATCTTCGGCGGCGGTTTGAGCGGCATAGGGCGTGTTCTTTTTCGAACCGCGGAATCCCATCTTGCCTGCCGACGACCAACTGATTACTTGCCCATCACTGTTGGCGAGGGTTACAATCACATTATTGAAGGTAGAATGTACATGCAATTGTCCGTTTGCATCTACTTTTACCACTTTTTTCTTGTTGGTATTTGTTGTCTTTTTTGCCATAGTTACTTATTATTTAGTTGCTTTCTTTTTGTTTGCCACTGTTTTCTTTCTTCCTTTGCGGGTACGGGCGTTATTTTTGGTTGTTTGTCCGCGTACAGGCAGTCCCAAGCGATGCCGGATGCCGCGATAGCACCCGATATCCATCAGGCGTTTGATGTTTAACTGAATGCTCGATCGCAACTCGCCTTCAATTTTATACCCGCCTTGCTGGATAATAGAACGAATGGCGGTTATTTGTTCGTCGTTCCAATCCTTTACTTTGGTATTGAAATCAATACTCGCCTGCGAAAGAATCTGCTGCGCCGTACTGCGGCCAATGCCGTAGATATAGGTCAACCCGATTTCTCCGCGTTTGTTTTTTGGTAAATCAACTCCGGCTATACGTGCCATATGTATTCAAAATTTAATGATTTAAAAATTTAAAAATTCTAGCCTTGGCGCATTTTGAACTTCGGCGTTTTTTTGCATATCACATATAAGCGGCCTTTGCGCTTCACAATTTTGCAATTTTCGCTGCGTTTTTTGATGGATGCTTTTACTTTCATAGCTTTTATTTTTTATTCTCTAATTATACCTTGTTGTTTTAATACTCTTTTATTTATAACGGAACGAAATCCGTCCTTTCGATAAATCGTACATTGACATTTCAACGCGCACTCTATCGCCCGGCAGGATACGGATATAGTGCATCCGCATCTTTCCCGAGATGTGTGCTATAATCACATGCCCGTTGTCGAGTTCTACGCGAAACATCGCATTCGACAAGGCTTCGATTATCGTTCCGTCTTTTTCTATGGCTACTTGTTTTGCCATGTATTGTATTATTCTCTTTTTACTTTGTTTATATTAAAAATATAGTTTCCCTTTTTATTCGACCGACGGACGCTCTTCGGCCATTTCTTGTTCAATAAACGCAAATGTAGAGAGTACTTCTGCTTGTCCTTTTCTCACTGCTACCGTTAATTCGTAATGCGCCGACCGCTTACCGTCTTTGGTATGCAGTGTCCATCCGTCCTTATCGATAAATACCTCTTGCGTTCCTTCGTTAATCATCGGTTCAATGCAAATCACCATACCGTTTTGCAAGCGTTTGCCGTTACCGCGGTGGCCATAGTTGGGCACGTCGGGTTTTTCGTGTAGTCGGCGGCCTAAGGCGTGTCCTGTCATTTCGCGCACCACCCCGTAATGGAACTGCTCTACGTGGCTTTGCACCGCAGACGAAATATCGCCGATTCGGTTTCCAACAATTGCTTGTTCAATTCCTTTGAACAGCGATTCTTTGGTTACGCGCATCAGTTGCCGGGCGGCGGCGTCTACTTCGCCTACGGCAAATGTGTAAGCCGAATCTCCATAATAACCTTTGTAGTACGTACCGCAATCGACCGAGATAATGTCTCCTTC
>JAITKF010000107.1 GCA_031278545.1 Prevotellaceae bacterium | reverse complement strand
GGGTATTACCTGACGGGCGCCAAACGCAAATACAGTACGCCGAGATATTTCTGATTGTGCTAAATGTTTTAATTGCAGTCAGAGAAAGCCTGCTCTTCGGAGCGGGCTTTTTCGCGTATACCGTGCATGACATCCAACTTGGCGCGGGAAGTCCACTATGGGGGGCGGTAGTTACCAACCATTAGATAGAGGCATGCTGCACGCTTAATTAATTTTTTATACCTTTGCAGCCGTAAAATTATTAAACATTATATCAATATGAAATTACTGGAAGGAAAGACGGCTATTGTTACCGGTGCAGCACGCGGTATAGGCAAGGCTGTCGCGCTCCGTTTAGCGCAGGAAGGCTGCAATATTGCCTTCACCGATTTGGCGATTGACGACAACGTCCAATGTACCGAAGTCGAATTGATGGCCTTCGGTGTGAAAGCCAAAGGCTATGCGGCCAACGCCGCGAAGTTTGACGAAACTATTCAAGTGGTAGACACGATAGTCAAAGAGTTCGGACGCATAGATGTGCTGGTTAACAATGCCGGCATCACCCGCGACGGCCTGTTGATGCGCATGAGCGAAGAACAATGGGACTTGGTTATTACCGTCAACTTGAAGTCGGCGTTCAACTTCACTCGCGCCGTCGTCCCGACGATGATGCGCCAGAGAGCGGGTAGCATTGTTAATATGAGTTCCGTCGTAGGCATATCGGGCAATGTGGCGCAAGCGAACTATTCGGCGTCCAAAGCGGGCATGATAGGGTTGGCGAAATCGGTCGCGAAAGAATTAGGCTCGCGCGGCATTCGCTGCAATGCCATTGCCCCCGGCTTTATCATTACCGAAATGACACACCAACTGTCCGACGAAGTACGCGCAAAATGGATGGAAGCGATTCCCCTGCGTCGTGGCGGCACGCCCGAAGATGTAGCGAATGTGGCCTTATTCCTTGCCTCCGACCTGTCGTCGTATGTAAGCGGCCAAGTAATCCCTGTGTGCGGCGGCATGAACATGTAAGTAACGAATGATGAATTGTGAATCATTCATCGTTCCTAATTCCAAAAAATAATACTACCTTTGTACAACCTTTGCCCAGATGGTGGAATTGGTAGACACACTACTTTGAGGGGGTAGCGCCGGTTACGGTGTGCAAGTTCGAATCTTGTTCTGGGCACTATTAAAATAAAGACCTCGTTGATTTTCAACGAGGTCTTTATTTATGGGTAATATAGAAGGCAATAAACGAGGCGAAAATTGACTCAGTCCTGCAAAAGTGAAAATCAATTTAATTCTTTTCATGCACCAATGTATTTAATAGTTTAACAATTATTTGTAATGTCTTTTGATGAAAAAATCACAAAACAATGTATAATTATTACGAATTATTATTCTTAACAAGTTATAAATATTTAGGACTTTGCCTATTAATTTCTGCCCCGTCGGGGAGTGCTTCACGTCCCCACAAATCGTACTCTTCGGCGGCGGTGATTGTAACTTCGCAGAATTGCCCCGGTCGACGTGGCGTGGCGCCGGCAGGGATGATTACTTCGTTGTCTACTTCGGGGGAGTCGTATTCGGTGCGGGCAATGTGGCAGTCGCCTTCGCGCCGGTCGATGAGGACACGGAGGCGGCGGCCTGTCATGCGGTTGTTCAATTCCTGCGAGATGCGGGACTGTAAGGACATCACCTCCTCGTAGCGTCGTTGCTTTTCACGGCGGGGGATGACGTCCGGGAGATGTTGGGCGGCGTAAGTTCCTTCTTCTTCGGAGTAGGGGAAGACGCCGAGCCGCTCGAAACGCATTTCTTCGACAAAATGCAGCAGTTCGGCGAATGCCGCATCGTCTTCACCCGGGTGTCCGACTATCAGGGTGGTACGGATGGCGATGTCGGGGACGGTGTTGCGAAGTTGCGCCAGCAGCGCACGCGTTTGTGCACCGTCGATGCCGCGCCGCATGTTCTTTAATACCTTGTCGGCGATATGTTGCAGTGGTATGTCGAGGTATTTGCATAACTTGGGGTTATCGCGCAGTTCTGCTATCAGGTCGGGAGGGAATTGGGCGGGGTAGGCATAGTGGAGGCGAATCCATTCGACGCCTTTAATGTCGGCCAGTGCGCGAAGCAGTTCCGCCAGACGACGGCGTCCATACAGGTCGAGGCCATAGTAGGTGGTGTCTTGTGCAGTAATGAGCAGTTCTTTCACTCCGCTCGCCGCCAGTATCGTAGCTTCTAAGAGCAATTGTTCGAAGGGGGTCGAACGGTATTTTCCCCGAATGGGGGGAATGGCGCAATAGGCGCAGCGCCAGTTACAACCTTCGGCTATTTTAAGCCATGCAAAATGGCGCGGCGTGGTTTGCAGGCGCCGGGCGAACAGTTGCGGTTGCGGAGCGCCGCCGACGACAGCCAGTAACCTATCCCATTCCTCAACGCCGAAAAACGCGTCCACCTCCGGTATTTCCTTCTGCAAATCACGTCGGTACCGTTGCGAAAGGCATCCGACGACGTAGAGCCGCTTGATGTCGCCGCGCCGTTTGGCCTCAACGAACGATAGTATCATCGCAATGGATTCTTCTTTGGCGGCTTCGATAAAGCCGCAGGTGTTGATAAACACGGTGTCTGCGCCGGTGGCGTCGTCGTGTGTTACACGGTGCCCCGCCGCTTGCAGTTGCTTCATCAGCCGCTCCGAGTCAACCAGATTTTTCGAGCACCCCAGCGTTATTACGGATATATCCATGTGGCGATGGAATATTGGTGATTGTCTGAATGGTGATTTAATGGTTCATTATATAAGCGGTCATACATACCAGCATTCCGGCGGTTTCGACGCGGAATCGACTGGGGCCAAATGTTACGGGACGAAATGAGGCTTGTATGGCTTGTTGCATTTCCTCGTCGGAGAAATCGCCTTCGGGACCGATGAGCGCTAGCATCCGGCTGTGTGGCGAGAGGGCTGTCCGGAACAGCGTACGCGGGATGTGTTCTTTGCAGCATCCGATGTATTTGTGGCCGTCGAACGGTCGCCGGATAAATTCGGCGAAGGGCGTGAGGGGATTCAATAGGGGTAAAACCGTTTTGAGTGATTGTTTCATGGCGGCTACCAAACATTTCTCGATACGCGTGTGGTTGAGCGTCCGGCGTTCGGAATGTGCGCATAGCAGGGGTGTGATTTCGTCGACGCCTGTTTCTGTCGCCTTTTCGAGCAATTGCTCGTAGCGGTCGATGTTCTTTGTCGGCGCTACGGCCAGATGCAGGTAGTAAGGACGTGCCCCGGCGGTAGGATGCGTGGCGGTAATCGCGACTTCGCAGCGCTTGAAGTCGGTCGATATGATACGCGCTTCGTATAATGTGCCGCGACCGTCGGTCAGGTGTATGGTATCGCCGACCGATAGCCGAAGCGCACGTATACAATGTTTCGATTCCTCCTCCGACAACGTCGCCCGCTCGCTGCAAACGTCCGGAGCGTAGAACAATTGAGTATTGGCACTTGATGTTTGATGATTATTCATTATTCGTTATTTATTGTTCTATTGTTTCCGCTCCGGTTTCCGGCGTATAATAAATCAACCGGATATTATCCAATTGCAGGGTACTGCCATGCGCGCCTATTTGCAGGTCGCCCTGCCAACTCGAAGCGAAAGTAATATGCAGGTGATTCGGCGTTTTGGTCGTATTGAGCGGGACGAGGTCGATGTGGAGTTTACGCCAGCCGGTCGTGTTCTCGATAGTTTCATTGATGCCGCGAGCGGTAACAGTAATATTGGCCGGTACCGTACCATAGCCTTCGTGTCCGTGGAGGCTATGGTACTCAAAGGCGCTCGTGCCGTCCCAATGCAGCAGTTCAATGGTAGCCGAGCCGTAGTCCTGCCCCGGTACAACCTCATGGTTAGCGTTGACCAGCGTCGTTCCGCGCTGGTAGGCGTAATCCGCCTCGAGCGCCGTCGGACGGCCATTCCAGGGGATGCCGAACCACGTCATGAGCTTAGGCTTGTCGGCATTGGCAATATTATAGCGAAATTCTCCTAAAAAGAGCGAGCCGGAAGCCGTGATATTTAAACTGAGGATGGTGGCTGTCCGCGAGGTCAGTTGCGCCGCTAAGCCGGTATTGCCGAATCCGGGCGACAGGGGCGAGACAACGACGATGCCCGTCGCGTTCGGGTTCGACCATCCGAGGGCGTTCCGGCTGTCGGACGTCCATTGGTCGAGCGTCCCGTTGGGCAGTTGCGGCGCGTGTACGAGGACGATTGTCCATTGCCGGATGGTCGTTTCGTCTTCGGCCATCACGCGGAATGTTTTCACGGTCTCGAACGTGGTAAACAGCAGTTCGTCGCCCGCCGGTAAATCCAGCACGCAAGCGCCCGGCGAGACGCTAATCGTCGGATTGATGCGCACCGGCAGGACGGCTTCCGACAGCAGGATGGTGACCTGTCTCTTCGCCGGTTCGATGTACCCCACATCGACCGCACTGCCTGTGGAAACGGCTGAGGCGATGGAAAAACCGGTAACCTCGGTCCCAGCGCTTTTGGCCGGCTCGCGATCGACTAATTGAATCGTCCATTCGGCGGTATATGCCGGGTTTTCGGCTTGTACGACGAAGGTTTTTGTCTCCGTCCAATGCGTAAACACAATTTCTCCGGCGTCATCAAAGCCGTTGGTCGTAATCGTAGCGCCGGCCGACAGTTCGGCTACAGCCTGTATCTTCAACGGGAAATATTTTTTCCAGTCGGTAATCGAAAACCGGATAATACGGTTGTCGGAATCGACGACGGCCGCCGGGTCAATTGTCGTCTTACTTCCGGTCAACGGGTTTTCGGACGATGAATAGCGAATCACGGTATAGGAAAGCACCTCGACGCCGGTAGCGGCGGGCGTTACAGGGTCTTCATCGACAATCTTCACCCGCCATGTCCTCCTCGCGCCGCTTTCCGCCACCACTACTAATTCGTGTACCTTGTCCGGCGTAACGAATATCAATTCCGACGGCAGTGGCGAGTCAAACTGCGCGCCCGACGCGAGGGTGATGTAGGGTGTAACGAACAACGGGAAATGCGTCATGCCCGCCGTTACTGTAATATTGACCACGCCGCGCAGGGGGTCGATACCCACCGGCGCCCGAAGCGCTATCGACGACGGAGCGGAATACATCACAGCAAAGCCCATGATGTCGGCCGCCGGATTTTTCCATTCCGTCAGCCGCACCGTCCATCGGATATAGCTTTGCGAAGCATTGTCGATGATATAAAAGATATGCGCATCGCCAAACTGCGTAAACACAAAGGGAGCGTCGACCGCGCGCCCGACCGGTTGCGTATTTTCCATGATGGGGATCGTACCGGCGACCGTTGCGGGGAAAGCCGTTCCCCGTGCCGCTATCTCAATTGTGCCCGTCGCAAAATCCGCCGACAGGCGCATCAGTTCCATACCGTCGGAAAGCCTCCATGTTAAGGATGCAGCAGATAGATCCAGTCGTTTTTTCAGTTCCGGCGAGATATCCGGCAAGCTATGCACATCGCGGCATTCGACAAGGCTGACAGTCCATACTTGCGTCTTCCCGCTCTCGGCCGTGAGCGTCAGGGGCACATCCGCCGCAGGGACGCCGAACGTCATCGGCTCTCCTTCCGTATAGCCCGCGAGTGTCGTCTTTTCGGGACAGGCAATGGCCGGCACAATGGCCGACGGAGCGTTGCCCGGAATGGCCAACACATTCACCCGCGAGGGAATATGCGCTATCTTCGCCTGTCGGGCAACCAACGCCGTACCGGGCGTGCAGGAAAGAATATCGAAACCGTCGATTTGCGTTTGCTCGTCCAACACCACCTCCCGCAGCCGAAGCGTCCACTGCTTCACTTTACCGCTGGCCGCCACGACATAAAACGACCGCTCGCTGTCGACCGTATGAAATACGATTTCCTCGTTAAAATCCACATGCAACACCTTCGCCGCCCCTTCCGACAAGGTTACGGACGCGCGGATGTGCAATGGGAAATCGTGTTTTCCATAGAGCACCGGAATCGTAATCAAGCCGTCGGCGTGGTCTATTTCCGGCGTGGCCAGTTCAATCGTCGCCGGCGACGAATCGTCAATACGAAAAAGGACAACCTCCGCCGCATCGCTCAATAACTCCACCCGTTCGCAAGCGCATACGCAAGCCGTCAAACTGACCAACGACGCCAACAGGTAAGGGATTCTTTTTTTACTGTTCATAAATGGGATTTTAACGTTTGCTACTACAAAAGTACGAAAAATAATTATGGTCTTGTTGATAGATGTCCTGTTAAGGCGTCGATCCCCCGCAGGAAACAGAACGGTTCTGCATTATACGGGGGGGACAATCCTCCCTTTTTCCTCAGGAACAAATGGATAGAATGGATTTGTTAAAAATCATAGCTAAGACAACAACATTTTGCAAAAAACAGCCGGAAATAGGAAGAATAACCCCTCTTCAGCGCTCATCATCCAACACTCAATACGCGCCGTTACTTATCAACAACCTTTCATTATCGCCGTATTTTTTACTACTTTTGTAAGCGAAAAATTTACGATATGGCATCATTTATACATCTACACGTTCACACGCAATATTCCATTCTTGACGGCATGTCGTCCATTGAAGGGCTGTTCGGGAAAGCGCAGGCCGACGGGCAAACGGCGCTGGCTATCACCGACCACGGAAATATGTTCGGCGTAAAAGAGTTTCTTAATACCGCCCGCAAATTTCCGGACGTTAAACCTATCGTCGGGTGCGAAGTATACGTATCGCCCGAAGGCCGTTCGATGCGACGCGGAAGGGAAGACCAAAGCAGCAATCACCTGATTCTGCTGGCTAAAAACCTGAACGGATACTATAATCTCGTCAAATTAGTATCGCGCGCCTACATCGAAGGATTTTATTATAAGCCGCGCATCGACCATGAACTGCTGACACAATACCACGACGACCTGATTGCCTGTTCGGCTTGCCTGGCGGGCGAAGCGCCGCGCGCTATCCTAAACGGGAATGTGGAAGAAGCAGAAAAAATCGTACTGTGGTATAAACAGCTGTTTGGTGACGATTATTACCTCGAATTGCAACGTCACGAGACACATGACCCGCGAGCCGACCAAAACGTATTCCCCGCCCAGCAGAAAGTCGGAGTGCACCTATTGGCGCTGGCACGCAAGCATAATATCAAAATCATCGCGACGAACGACGTCCATTTTATCAACGCCGAAGACGCCGACGCGCACGACCGCCTGATTTGCGTCAATACCAACTCCGAAGTGGACGACCCCGCACGTATGCGCTACACCAAACAGGAATGGATGAAAACCGCCGCCGAAATGGCCGCCTTATTTGCCGACCTTCCAGAAGCCCTTGAAACGACATTGGAAATAGCCGCGAAAATAGAGCCATACAGCATCGACAACAAGCCGATTATGCCCTATTTCCCAATCCCCGGCGATTATACCGATTCCGACGAATACCTGCGGCATCTGACCCTCAAAGGAGCGGCGGCACGCTATGGCGACCTGACCGATACCATACGCGAACGTATCGACTTTGAATTATCTACGATTAAACGCATGGGCTATCCCGATTACTTTTTGATAGTACAGGATTTCATTGCGGCAGCGCGGGCGATGGGCGTATGGGTAGGCCCGGGGCGCGGGTCGGCAGCCGGTTCGGTGGTAGCCTACTGTTTGGGCATTACGGACATCGACCCATTGAAATACGATTTACTATTTGAACGTTTTCTCAACCCCGAACGCATTTCCATGCCCGATATTGATATTGATTTTGACGACGACGGACGCGCTAAAGTATTAAAATACGTAGAGGATAAATACGGGAAAGACCATGTCTCGCACGTCATAACCTTCGGCACAATGGCGGCGCGGTCGGCTATTCGCGACGTCGCGCGGGTACAAAAATTAGAACTCTCCGCCGCTGACAGATTAGCCAAAGCCATCCCCATGCGTTGGGACAGAAAGCAGCCGAAGAAGGACAAGAACAGGCTCCCGATTATGGACGAACAGGGAAAACCGGAAATGGAAGACATGCCCATCACGCTGGAAAATTGCGTGCAATACGTCCCGGAGTTACAGCGCGCCCTCCATGACGACGAAAACCCGCTCTTGCAAACAACCATAAAATTCGCTATGCAACTCGAAAACTCGATTCGCAACACCGGCGTGCATGCCTGCGCGATTATCATCGGGCGGAATAACCTAATGGAACATATCCCTATTTCCATTGCCAAAGACAAGGAAACAGGCGAGGACTTATGGGTGTCGCAATATGAAGGCGCGCATATCGAAGATGTAGGCATGTTGAAAATGGACTTCCTCGGACTGAAAACCCTGTCGATTTTGCGCGATGCCATCGAGAATATCAAACTCCGGCGCGGCATCGACGTCGATTTGACGCATATCCCAATGGACGACGCCAAAACCTACGAACTATTCAGCCGCGGCGAAACGGTCGGCACGTTCCAATACGAATCGGACGGAATGCGTAAATGGTTGCGTGAACTAAAACCGACGCGCTTCGAGGATTTGATTGCCATGAATGCGCTCTATCGTCCCGGCCCGATGAGCAACATCCCAAGCTTCATCAACCGTAAGCATGGATTAGAAAAAATTACCTATGAATTGCCCGAAACGGCGGAAATCCTGAGCGACACTTATGGCATCACAGTCTATCAAGAACAAGTCATGTTGCTATCACAAAAATTAGCAGGATTCACCGGCGGACAGGCCGATACATTGCGTAAAGCAATGGGAAAAAAACAAAAGAAAACGCTGGCAAAAATGAAAAACGACTTCCTCGCCGGCGCAATACAAAACGGACATAGCGAAGAAATCTGTAACGAGATTTGGCGAGGATGGGAATCATTTGCCGAATACGCATTCAACAAATCACATTCTACCTGTTATGCGCTATTGGGCTACCAGACCGCCTATTTAAAGGCCAACTATCCGGCCGAATATATGGCTGCTGCACTAAGCCGCAATTTGAATGATATCGACGAAATCAGCAAATTCATGGACGAATGCCGACGTATAGGCATCAAAGTGATGGAGGCTTCCGTCAACGAAAGTTATAGCAAATTTACCGTTAACGCTGCCGGACATATTCGTTTCGGTATGGGGGCCATCAAGGGCGTCGGCTCGCTGGCGGTCGAAACAATTGTGAAGGAACGTCGCACCAACGGATTGTTTCACGGCGTCTATGATTTTGTGGAGCGCGTGCCGCTCAACATCGTCAACCGCCGGACGATTGAGGCCTTAGTACTGGCCGGCGCATTCGACGAATTCGGCACAATCACTCGTCCCCAATTCTTCGGGAAAAGTAGTAAAGACGAAGTGTTTGTCGATAGCCTGATTCGTTATGGAAATAAAATACAATCCGATAAAATACTGAACACAAATTCGCTTTTTGGCGGCCAACACGAAGTAAGTATACTCAAACCGAAACCACCTACCGACGTCGAGGAATGGACTACCCTCGATATATTGAAACGTGAGAAAGACGTAACCGGCATGTTCCTCTCTTCGCATCCACTGGCAAAATACCAGTTTGAATTAGAGCATTTCGTAACGCATAATCTGGCCGATATACAAGCTTTGCTCGAACAGGTCCCGGCCAGTACGGCGTTGCAAAGCGCCGTATTTAGTGTCAGCGGCATTATAACGGATAAAATCGTGCGAGAAACGAAAAGAGACCAGAAACTTTATATGCATTTTAAGGTCGAAGACTCGAGTGGTAAGTATCAATTTTCGCTATTCTCGAAAGATTATGATAATTTCAAGCAATATATCGACGTAGACCATGCAGTGCTTATCCGGTTCCAGTTTATACAGCGGGGAAGGGGCTGGGATATGCCTGATAATAAACAACCCGAGTGGAAGGTGCAGATACGGTCTATCGAACTTTTGGGTGATTTGCGCGATAAGGTGCGGAATATCCGTATCACCTTGCCTGTCGAGAATTTGACGACGGAGTTCATTGATCGATTTATGGTCGTCACGGAAACTGCGGGAAAGGTAGACGAGAATAAGGGGAAAACAAAGTTGATGTTTTTGCTCACCCAGCAGGACAGGAAGTTATATGTGGAAACATCGTCGCGTAAATACCGTATTTTCTTGTCTCAGGATTTTCTTGATTTCCTTCATGCGGAAGGATTGTCGTATAAAATTAATGTGTCGTAAGCAAAAGCGAGCATCTTTTCGGATGCTCGCTTCTGCCTAACCTAAACCTATGAAAAACTATTCGTATATAAGATACCAAAAGCGTAGAAAAGTTTAACTATTTTTGTTTATTCTACTATTTTTTACTTTATGAGTGATTTTTTTTATGCAGCTGCTACTTCGTTATTGCTTAGTTTTCTATTAACGCCCTTATTGGTGCAATTCTTGCGCCGCAGGCGGGTGTTGGACGAAGGAGGACACCGGAAAATACATAAAGGATTTATTCCGTCGATGGGCGGTATTATTATTTTCCTTGCTTTTTTGCTTGCTACGTTGTTGTGGGAGCCTATTGAGGTTGTGTTGCACCGGCGCTTTGAGCTGGCTGCCCTGATATTGGTCTTTTTCGCCGGTATCCGCGATGATATCGAGCCTTTGCGGCCGATGCATAAGTTGGTTGTGCAGGTTATCGCTGCGGGTATGGTTGTCGTTGCCGGTGATATTCGTATAAGTTCGCTTTACGGGTTGTGGGGTATCGAGGAGTTGCCGATGTGGTTAAGTTATTGCGGTAGTATTGTGTTTGTGATATTTATAACTAATGCTTTTAATCTTATTGATGGTCTCGACGGGTTGGCGGGTACGCTGGCGGTGTTCTCTTTTTCGTTTCTTTGTTGCTGGTTTTATGGTGCCGGGAATGATTCGGAGGCTATGCGGATAGCTTGTATGATTGGCGCGGTGCTCGGTTTCTTGTATTATAACTGGCAACCGGCGTCTTTGTTTATGGGTGACACGGGTTCGTTGGTTATCGGTTTTATGTTGTCGGTGAGTACGCTGTCGTTTATCCGGATTAACGGTAGCTTGCCTGATGTGTCGTATTATAAGTTTCCTGCGGTGTTGAGCGCGGGTTTGGCTGTTGTGCTCTTGCCTGCTTTTGATACTATCCGTGTGTTTTTGTTGCGTTTGCGCCAGCGGCGTTCGCCGTTCTTGCCTGATAAGCAACATGTGCATCATGTTATTCTGCATTTGGTGCAGACACATGCTAAGGCGGTGCGGCTAATAATTGTCGGCTATCTTATTATCGCCGGGTTGATTTTGTATGCTAGTAAGTATCTTCTGGACGATTTGCTGTTGTTGTTAATAGTCGTTTTTTGTATTAGTATAAATGTGCTTATTAGGTATGTCGTAAATCGTTCTTTTAAGAAGGAACAGGTAAAGAAGTTTTTTGTAAAGTAGTGTGTGGGGGGTGTTACACTTGTTGAGTTGTATTCTGCACTTATCAAGTTACGTTTTGCACTTTCCGGGTTGCATGTTGCACTTTCCGGGTTGCGTTCTACACTTCTTGAGTTGCGCGTTATGCTTTCCGGGTTATGTTTTACACTTATCAAGTTGTATTTTGCACTTGTCAAGTTGCGTTCTGCACTTGTCAAGTTGCGTTTTACACTTTTTTGTGTGGTGTGTCAGACTTTTATTTTTGTAAATTTTAGTTCTTTGACTCTTTTGTATTCTCCGGAGTCTGGGCCAAAGGCGGCTCGGATGTATTTTTTGATGCTCATGGCGACGTCTACTAAACCGGTGATGGGGGTGTATAGTACGGTGTTGCGTGTGCTGCGTGCTGTGACGGGCGGGATGCTGGTTTGTGTGACGAGGTTGTTGGATGTTTGCATTTCGGTGAGGCGCGTGGTGAGCCCTGCGATGCTGAGGTCTGTTTCTGCGGGTTGGTAGGCTGTTTCGGCGTCGAGCAGGATGATTATTTGGTTGAAGTGGGAGATTCGTTGGTCGAAGCTGAGTTGTGATACGGAGATGTTTTTGTGTTCTTGTATGGGTGTGTTTTCTCCTTCGGTGGGGGTTTCGGTGTTTCTTTTAGGGGTGGCTCGACGTCCGTAGAGTTTGCGTACGAGTTCTTTGACGGCGTTGGTTGTGGCTTTGTCGATATTGAGGGTTTCGGCAAGGAGTAGTACTCGTGAGGCTAATTGGGGTATTCCTGTGAAGGCGTTTTCGCGACGGCTGATGGCTTGGAGGTATGGTGGTATGGCCATGTTGACGGCTGATATGGCGTCGAGGCTGTTTTGTTTGATGGTTTCTACGTTAGGGAGTTTGAGCCGTGCATCTCCCGGTGCATAGCGGGTACCGAAGCTGGTGATGCATTCTTGTAGGCGTATAAAGTTTTCTACATTTTTGACGTGGCCTGTTTCGTAATTTTTTGCCATGGTTGTTTTGTTTTAGTTAATAAATTTTGATTTTGTTAAATCTTTTTTTTGCTTTTGCGAGTGCAAAGGTAGTGTTTTTTTTTTGATTTTGTTCTTTTTTTTGTTCTTTTTTTTATTTTTTTTTGTTCTTTTTTTTGTGTGTGGTGTGGGATGGGTGCGTTTTTTTGAGGAATGGTTTGTGTGTGATGTGGTTTGTGTGTGATGTTAGCGTATTAGGTGCATAAATTCTTCGCGGGTGCGGAGGTCTTTCATGAAGGCTCCGGTGAATGCGGAGGTGGTGGTGATGGAGTTTTGTTTTTGTATTCCGCGTATTTGCATGCACATGTGTGCGGCTTCGATGACGACGGCTACTCCGAGTGGTTTTAGGGCTTCTTGTATGCAGTCGCGTATTTGTACGGTGAGTCGTTCTTGTACTTGTAGTCGTCGTGCGAAGGCGTCGACGACTCGTGCAATTTTGCTGAGGCCGGTGATGTGTCCGTTTGGGATGTATGCGACGTGCGCTTTTCCGAAGAATGGGAGCATGTGGTGTTCGCAGAGGGAGTATAGTTCAATGTCTTTGACGAGTACGATTTGTTGGTATTCTTCTTTGAATTTTGCAGAGTTGATGATGTCTATGGGGTTTTGTGTGTATCCTTGTGTGAGGAATAGCATGGATTTGGCGACTCTTTCCGGGGTTTTCAGGAGGCCATCCCGGTCTGCATTTTCGCCTAATAGGGAGAGGATGTTTTTGTATTGTTTTTTTAGGGCTTCGACGGTGGCGTCGTTGCATTGTGGTATTTTTTCGGTGTGGTTGTTTTCCATATTTCAAATGATTTGTTTAATTTTGATGGCAAATTTACAAAAATTTATTGGAGGATGAAAATTCTAATTACTGCTGCTACTGATAGTGAGTTGTTGACGGCTCAGGCTGCCGCTGCTGTGTCGGGGCATGTTGTTACGTTGGCTGTAACCGGTATCGGGATGGTTGCTACGGCTTATCATACCGCGAGGTGGTTGTTGGACGAGTCGTTCGATTTGGTGGTGAATGTGGGTATTGCGGGTAGTTTTTCCGAGCGTTTTCCGGTGGGGAGTGTTGTGTGCCCGGTTAAGGAGTATTTTGGGGATAGCGGCGTGCAGACGCGCGCCGGTTTTAGTAGTTTGTTTGATGAGCAGTTGCTTGGTGCGAATACGTTTCCTTTTGTTGATGGGGCGCTTTTTTATCAGCTGCCTGCGGTGATGGCTTCTGCCGGCGGTTTGCCGTTTCCTCCGGCGACGGGCGTTACGTTGCAGATGGCTACTGGTTCCCAAGCGCGTGTCGAGGAGTTGCAGGCGCGTTTCTGTCCTGATATTGAGACGATGGAGGGGGCCGCGTTTTTTTATGTTTGCTTGTCTGAGGATGTGCCGTTCGTGGCTCTGCGTGCTATTTCTAATAAGGTGGAGGAACGGAATAAAGCGGCATGGGATATTCCACTTGCTATGCGTTCGCTGCAAGCAGCTGTTCGGAAATTGCTTTCTCTTTTTGTGTAGTTTTTTTTTGTGGTGATGTCGAATTTGCAACTTCCGTTTTTTTTCTCGCCTTGCCCAAATGATACGTATATGTTTGAGGCGATGGTGCATCATAAGGTGGATACTGAGGGGCTTTCGTTTGCGCCCCGTTTGGCTGATATTGAAGCGCTGAATTATGCCGCTTTGCGTGGGGAGGCAGTAATTACGAAATTGAGTTATCATGCTTATGCGCATGTTTCAGATAGGTATAAGGTTTTGCCGTCCGGTAGTGCGTTGGGTCATGGTAACGGGCCGTTGTTAGTGAGTCGCCGTGTTGTTTCGCCTGTTGAGTTGCCGGAGGTTGCTGTGGCTATTCCCGGATATTATACGACGGCTGCGTTGTTGCTGAAAATTGTTTTTCCGCAGGTTTCCCGCTTGTATGAGTGTCTTTTTTCGGATATCGAGAAGGCTGTTGTGAGTGGTGCGGTCGACGCCGGTACGCTTATTCATGAAGGGCGTTTTACGTATGCTGATAAAGGTTTGCGGTTGGTTGCCGATCTTGGAGAGCAGTGGGAACAGCGTACGCAACAGGCTATCCCGTTGGGTTGCGTTGCTGTTTCCCGCAGGTTAGACGAGGCACTTCAACAACGTATCGCGCGGGTTGTGCGGCGTAGTATTGATTTTGCTTTCCGGTACCCGCAGGAGAGCGCTGCTTTTGTGAAGCAGCATGCGCAGGAGTTGAGCTCTCATGTGACTGCTCAACATATTGCTCTCTACGTGACCGATTATTCGCTCGATTTGGGCGATGATGGTCGCCGGGCTGTAGATGTTTTTTTTGAGGAGGCTCTTCGTGCCGGGGCAATAATGAAAGCTCCGGAAGAGGTGTTTGTGGTCTGCGACGAGTGATGGGTAGAGTGCGCGGGGATTGATAAATATCTGGCTTTGCGGGGTGATGTTTTGTGTTTTATGTTTTATGTTATAGGAATCAGGTATAAATAAAACGGCGCAGGGTATATTTCCTGCGCCGTTTTTTAGGTATATGTCGTTTGTTATTTTCTGTTAATATCCGAAAATTTCTTCTAATGAGAGTTTATGTATCGGACCGAATTGTTTGGCAGCGTCCATAAGACGGGCGTCTTTTTCATCGCCTAATAGGCAGTAGGTGTAAGGACGGCCTTTGATGTATTGTTCCTGAAATTTTTTGATGTCGTCGATTGTCATCTTCGGGTAGGCGTCGTAGCGGTCTTTTCTGGCGTCGTAGGAGTAGCCCATTTTGAGGTCGCTGACGTATGTCCACAGTACATTGGAGCGGATGATTCGTTCGGTGCGTATTGTTGTAATGAGATTTTCTTTGGCCAGGGTAAACGATTTTTCCGATTCCGGCATGTTGTTTATGATTTCGAGGAATGCCGAGATAGCGTCGGCGGTTTTATCGTTTTGTGTGGCGATAAAGGCGTAGTAGCTATAGGAACGGTCGGGTTTTGAGACTCCTTGATAGTAGGCGCTTGCCGAATAGGCTAATCCTTTTGCTTCGCGCATTTCTTGAAATACGATGGCGTTCATGCTACCGCTAAAGTATTCGTTGTATAGCGAGCGAACAGGCTCTATGGCGCGGTCGAACGGGATACCTTTCGATAACATGCTTAGGCGGATTTGCGGGGAATTGTAAGGTACGAAGAGTACTTTGTTTTCGGGTGTTTCGGCTTGCGTAAATACGGCCGGCGGCGGTACTTCTTGCAAGGTTTCGGCAACGGTATGGGTGTTCGACAGGATGTTTAGTAGTTTATCGGTAGGCTGCGGCCCGTAGTATAATATGCGATGTTTGTATTGTTTCAGGTTTTTAATCCGCTGCGTCAGTTGTTCGGGTTTGAGTTCCGCCAGTTCCTTTCTTGTTAGTACATTGGTCGCCGAGGATTTCGCTCCCCACATTCCGTAGTTGACGAGCATGGAGAATAGACGGGATTGGTTCAGTTTGGCGTCGGCGCGCGATTTGTTAATGTCGAGAACCAGATTGTCGAATGCCGCTTGATTGACTTGCGGGTCGGCCAGTAGCGATTCTAATAATGTTAATGCTTTATCGAAATTTTCATCTAAGCCGTTGAGGGTAACATATACGCGGTCGCTGGCCGAGTGGAGGTTGAATGAGCAGGCGATTTTGTAAAATTCGCTTTTGATTTCTTCGGGCGTATATTGTGATGTGCCTAAATAATTCAGATAGGAGAAGGCCGTGCCTAGCGCTTTGTCGTTGTCGCTGCCCATATCGAATAGGTAGGTGAGTTCAAATAATCCGTTTTCGTTGTTTTGTTTATACAGTACGGGAATATTTGTGGTGGTCGTGAATTTTGTAATGTCTTTATCGAAATCAAGGAATACCGGCTCAATTGGTTTAACCGAGATGGCTTTGACCGTTTTGAGGTATTCGCTTTCGTCGTCGCGGTTAGGGTCGATGGGGGTTATTTGTGGTTTGTCGATTTTCTTAATGTTCTTATCTTCTCCTGTTCGCTTGTAGACGGCTACGTAGTTGTTGCCGGCAAAATATTTATTGGCAAAATCGACGATGTCTTGTTTCGTCAGTTTCGACTGGCGGTCGAGCCGTGCAACGACGTCTTTCCACGGTAGTTGATTAACGAAGGCTTCCATAAACACCTGTGTGCGCGATGCGTTGTGCTGTAATTGTTGCACTTCGTACATTTTAAAGTTATTGATGGTGGCTTCTATTAACCAGTCATCAAATTCTCCGTTACGCAGTAGCGCCAGCTGACCGAGCAAGAGGTCCTTAACTTCGTCGAGCGATTGTCCCTGTTTGGGGCGTCCGTCGAGGATATATGCTCCGCCGTCGGCCATGTCGTAGATGTAGTTGCCAGCGCCAAGCACGATTTGTTTTTGATTCAGGTTGAGGTCAATCAGTCCGGCTTTTCCGTTGTTCATCAGGTAGTCGACTACTTCGGCTATTTCTATGTCGGTGGCATTAGCTCCGGGCAGGCGGAAGCCTATCATAATGTGTTCGGCATCGTTGCCCCAGACTTCTTTTATGACCGGCGCGGTAATCGGTTCTTCGGCGATGGTCTGCAGGGGCCGCACGTCGCCCGTCGGCAGCGTGCCGAAGTATTTGTCGATAATCGCAATTGTCTTATCGGGATCGAGGTCTCCGGCCATGCTTACGGCCATATTGTTGGCCACGTAGTAGGTTTTGTAGTATTGTTTAATATTCCGAATCGATGGGTTCTTCAAATGATCTTGCGTGCCCAATACTGTTTGCTGCCCGTACGGGTGGTTTGGGAACAGTCCGCTCAACATCGCAAAGTATGACTTGCGGCTGTCGTTGGTCAGCGACATGTTTTTTTCTTCGTATACGGTTTCGAGTTCCGTATGGAATAGACGAATGATGGGGTCGGCAAAGCGGTCGCTTTGAATCTTCGCCCATGTTTCGATTTGGTTTGCCGGAATATCTTCGATGTATGATGTGGCGTCGAACGATGTAAAGGCATTCGTTCCCTGCGAGCCGATGGCGCTCATCAGTTTGTCGTATTCATTTGGGATGGCAATTTTCGATGCTTCCTGCGAAAGGCTGTCGATTTGGGCATAAAGGGCTTTTCGTTCTGCCTCGTCGGTTTTAGTCCGGCACACTTCGTAGAGGTTTTCTATTTCGTCGAGTAATACCTGTTCGGTTTGATAATCTTTAGTGCCGAACTGTTTTGTGCCTTTAAACATCAGATGTTCCAGATAGTGCGCTAATCCCGTTGTTTCCTTTGGGTCGTTTTTGCCGCCGACACGCGCTGTAACATAGGTTTGAATGCGCGGTTCGGCTTTATTGACGGATAGATACACTTTCAACCCATTATCCAGCGTGTAAATCCGCGCATTCAATGGGTCATTTGGTACGGTTTCGTATTTGTAGCTTTTGCCGCAAGACGACAGGGTCAACGCTGCTATGAGCGTTACACACAAGAGTTGTGTAATTTTTTTCATGGTAATTTGTGCTTTTAATTTAATAGATGTATTTTTTTGACAACGAAGTTACACTTTTTTTAGCAGAAAACAAATTTTGAAGGAGTTTTGTGAGTTAAAGGAATTGGCATAGTTAGGGAGGCTAAAACATAAAAAAAACAGGATGGACATCAGTGTGTCTGCCTGTTTTTCCTCAATAGTCAATGTTCAATTGCAATTGCAGCAATCGTGCGTGTTGCAGTGAGAACCGCAGGATTGCGCTCGTTCGTCGTACAGTCCGTTGAGTAGTTCGTCAGGGGTGGCGTCGCGGACAGCCAGTACCGTTCCTTTGAAATGCAAGGCGTCGCCAGCTAAGGGATGATTGAAATTCATAATGACGGTTGTATCGCGAACTTCGTCAATCGAGGCGTTGAGGCGGTTGCCGTCCGTATCGGACATGGGCAGTACATTGCCGATGACTAATAGATTGGGTTCAATAACGCCATCCACTTCAAAGATGCTTTTGGGCAGTTCGACGATGGCTTCGGGTACAATTTCGCCGTAGGCATCGGGTGCATCCAATACAAATTCAAAGGCGTCGCCACTTGCTTTGTCCAAGAGATTTTTTTCAAATTTCGGTAACAAATAACCTGTTCCGACAATAAAATTCATCGGATTTTCGGCTGTTACGGTTTCTATCACGTCATTGTCGACGTAGAGGACATAGCTTAACGAGACTACTTTGTTTTTTTCAATTTTCATGTTACTGATTTTATTTTTGTTTTTACTTTTTTGCAAAGGACGGTTTTTTTATTGGATTGGACAAATTTTTTATTTATTCAAAAAAAAGTTTTTTTATTTGTATAATTCAAAAGAATTATTTACCTTTGCAAAACTAAATCGCGGAGTAGAGCAGTTGGTAGCTCGTCGGGCTCATAACCCGGAGGTCACAGGTTCGAGTCCTGTCTCCGCTACTTCATAGAAGAATCACCGGATGGTGGTTCTTTTTTTATGGAATAGTGGAGTATCATTAGCCATATTTTTTCATTTTACTTTTTAATCAATGCCCGGATGGGATTTAAGAAACGATACAACAAGCGCAGGTCGTCGGTGATGATTTCGGGATATTTGAAGAAATAACTCTCCACGAATAATCCGCCGACAATAATAAAATAGCGGCAATGCCCCACCAGATAATCCACTGCGGCGGGCGGCCGAGGATTTCCTGCACTTCTTCGGAGCGGAGTTCAATGTTATTTATTTCGGTTGGTGGCATTGTTGGTGAAGGTTGATGAAAGTTGGTGAAGCCGTTACGCGGCAGTCGATTTTAGTGGACGGTAAATGTGTTTCGCACGGTGAACATCCTTCGCGCACTGAAAGGGATTCACCTATTTTCACCCTGTCGCGCAACGGTTTCACCCTTTTTACCTCATATACGACGATAAAATGCCGCTGTTTCCAGTGCACGATGCAGGGCAGCGGCGTTTCGCACAGTTGCTCAAAGGTGATTTTTACGCCGGTGGTGCGGAAGCCTGTTTTATCTGCCACTTCGCTGATGCCCAGCAGCGACACCCCCTCGCGCGTGCGGAAGCAGTTGCCGCGCAGATGTTCCAGCCTGTAGTTTTTGCCGTAGTGTTTGGCAATCATCTGCAGGCAGGCGGGGCTGCAGTCCATGGCGTCGTGCTGGTGGGTGAAGGGGAAACATGGGAAATTGATAATGGACTATAAATTCTTTACCAACCAACACCACTGCTCGTCAGTTACTAATTTTGATTAAAAAAACGTTCCATATCATAAAAAGAGATTTGTTCTTTTGCCTGCGCCTGTTGATAAAATAAGGCTAATGGTGACACAAATCATCTCCGCCTATCATTTCTGCACCGGCGACGTTCTATTGGCAAGGCAAAAAAATAGTTGAACAAGTAGGATTTTTTTCACTTATCAGGCGGTTATGAGCCGCCTTTTTATGTCCCTATAGCTATCCTGTGAGATTTATAATGTGTAAATCAAGTGATTTTAATATATTGGTTTACTCCCACCGGAACCGGTAGACGATGTAGCCATATTGCGACGGGATATTCGTTGGGGTAAATTTTGTGTTGAGGGCGGCGATTTTGGCTGCTTCCCAGAGGTTGCGATTCGTGGTGTTAGTTTTATGGCTGCTGTTCGATACGCCGGCGTTAGCGCGGGTTACGTTGCCTTGTTCATTAACCCATACTTCTACTACTACTACCACGCCCTCGCGGCTTGGAATATTTTCGGAGTGCTCGGGACGTGGTGCGGCGCCGACAATTTTCCGGTCTTGCAGGTAGTAAGCAAAATCGTTTCCTGTGCCGGTGGCCATTGCTCCGTGGTCGCTGTTACCGCTCCGGCTTCCTTGGTTTAGCGTGCCGGTGCCTGTTTTTGAGGGTTCGGGGTACTCGCCTCCGGCTGTAAACAGGGCGCGGGGGTCAATGGTTTCTTTTGGCGGGTCGGGAAGCAGACGGTCTACGTCGCCGGCGTCGGTGGCATAGCCGGGATCGGTTTTTTGGGCGATGTCGTTCGGTGTTTGGTCGGGCAAGGACTGATTGGCCGGGACGCCTTTCTTGACCGTTTCGGCCGGTACGGGATTTCGTCGTTCGACGGGCTCTTGCGCACGTACCGCGACGGTCGGAGGGGGCGTGGTGCGTACGGGTTCGTCATTCGGGTCATAGAGGACGGTCAGTTCGGTGGCCGGTGGATTTATTCGTAATGTTACAACCAGCAGCCATGTTACAATCAGGCTATGGAAAAGGATGGTAACAGCGACGCCGGCAGTACGTCTTTTATGGCTAAAACGAATGTCCTCGTTCATGGATAGAAAATTATTCCGGCGATGTAGCCAGCAGTACTTTGTACTTATTCCGTTTGGCAATGTTCATGACATCAACGATGATTCCTACCGGCGCCGTTTTATCGGCATAGATGGATACGACGGGGTCGTCCGTTTCAGATAATTGCTGTTGAAGTAATCGTTCGATGTCGGAGAATGCTACGGATTTTTTGGTACTGTTGACGTAGTATAAAAGTGTATTCGACGGGAGGAGGTGCTTGATAGAGACGACTGCTTCCGGTTTTGTCGAAATCTGGTTGGTGCTTTTGGGCAAGAGTAATTTCAAGGCGTTCGTGTTAATGAGGGTAGACGAAATCATGAAAAAGATAAGCAGCAAAAAGACCAAGTCCGTCATGGAGGACAACGGAAACGAAGGGTCGACGTTTACTTTTGTTCGGATAGCCATGGGATACTATTTTACGGGTTCATTCAAAATGTCGGTGAACAGAATCGCGTCTTTTTCCAGTTTGTTGACAAAATTTTTGATACGAGTTGTCAGGTAATTATAGCCGAAGTAGGCAATGATGCCGACTATCAATCCGGCTACGGTGGTTACCAGTGCTACGTAAATACCGCCGGAGAGTACCGACATGCTTATGTTATCGGAAGCCTGCGCCATGTTGTAGAATGCTTCGACCATTCCGACGACCGTACCGAGGAAGCCTATCATAGGGGCGCCGCCGGCGATGGTGGCCAGGATGGGCAGTCCGCGTTCCAGTCGGGCAATTTCGAGATTCCCGATATTTTCTATTGCTTCGCGGATATCGGCCAGGGGGCGTCCTAAGTGCGAGATTCCTTTTTCTATCATTCGGGCGGTCGGCGTATTTTCGCGTTCGCATAGTGCGATGGCTGCTTCGAAGCGGCTTTCACGGATATATTCTTTAATGGCGTTCATAAAACGTGGGTTGCTGTGTGTCGATTGCTGTATGAGCCACCATCGTTCGATAAAGATGTAAACGGCCAGTACCGAAAGGATAAACAGCGGAATCATCAGCCATCCGCCTTTCATTGTCAGGTCCCATAGGGAGAGTTCCGGTTGGGCTACTTCTGCCGGCAGCGGTGTGGTGGGGTCTTGTGCGAAGCCGCTGATAGCCGGAATAATCAGCAGGGCAATCAAGCATAGGGGGTGTTTTAATTTCATAACAGGTGTATTAATTATTTTACTTAAAATACGCATTATAAGATACAAAAAAAGGGTGAACGTTTAATTGAAGAGGTTTGACCAGTTATATTTTTTTCGTTTTTGCCAGTCGCCTTTATGGTAGGCGTAGCTGACGATGAGTGGTACGACGGTGGTGGCTTCGGCGTATACCATTTGTTCGTAGAGGGTGTCGACTTTTCCCCACGAGGAGGCTTCTTTGAGGGTCGAGCTGGAGCAGGCGCCGTCGCGGGCGTCGGCCACGGTAATCTGGACGGCGTATTGGTGCATCGGCACGTCGTAGCCGAGGCATTCGGCGCATACGACGGTGTCTTGCGCAAAGTTTTTGGGCGCGCCGCCGCCAATCATGAAGAGTCCGCTTGTTTGGGCGGCGAGTTTAATCTGCGTCAGTTCGCGGAAGTCGGCTACCGAATCAATGGTGAGGAAGGTTTTTTTCGCTTTGATACGTTCCGTTTGGTGCATGACCAGTCCGAAGCCGGCGCTGCAATCGGAGAATGCGGGTACGAAGATGGGCACGTTATGTTCGTAGCAAGTTTGTATCAGGGAATTTTTTTTCACGGCGTGTTGGGTGAGCCAGTGTCCGGTTTCCCGGAGGAATTCGCGGGAGGAGTAGGGACGGGTTTCGAGGGTGTCGGCAATGGTTTTGATGGCGCTGTCGCAGTGTTGCAGTTCGTTTTCGTCGATAAAGGTATCGTAGATTCGGTCGATATAGTATTTACGGAGTTGTTTATCGTCGATGAATGGTGTGCCTTTGTAGTGTTTGTAGCCGAGCGCCTCGAAGAAGTCCATGTCGATGACGGACGCGCCGGTGGCCACTACGCAATCGATCATATTAAAGCGTATCATATCGACGTAGACTTGCATACAGCCGCCGGCGCTGGTGCTGCCTGCCAGGATGAGCCAGTTGGTGCAGCCGTTGTCGTTGATCATCCGTTGCAGGATGTCGGCGGCAATGGCCGTGTCGCGCGAGGAGAAGGACATTTCCCGCATGGCGTCGATAATTGCCGTCGGATTAATTTTCGTAATATCCACATGCCGGATTACGTCTTTTAACAGTTCTTGTTTCATCATTATAATTATTTTTTTTTTGAGCATTCTTTTTTATGGGTGCAAAGATACATAATTATTATGAATTGCGGGAAAGGAGGTGGCGCGAGGCGTGGATTGCCTGTGGCGAACGATGCGTATAGGGATTGAATGTGTGGGTTTATAGATTTGGGCTAAGCATCGCGCGATTCGGAGGTATGTTTATCTTTATTATACTCTTTTATAATAGTTTGAATAGAATAGAGTTTCATTTTACTTATTTTATTTTAATAATTATATATTACTATTTTTTATTTTCATATTTTAATGCTTCGTCAAAATATTGGGACGGCGTGTCGATGTGAGCGACGACTCGTCCCAAAGTTGGGACGACGTGTCGCTGCGAGCGACGACTCGTCCCAAAGTTGGGACGGCGTGTCGCTGTGAGCGACGACTCGTCCCAAAGTTGGGACGGCGTGTCGCTGTGAGCGACGACTCGTCCCAAAGTTGGGACGGTGTGTCGCTGCGAGCGACGACTCGTCCCAAAGTTGGGACGGCGTGTCGCTGCGAGCGACGACTCGTCCCAAAGTTTTTATGTCGTCCCGTAATAATAAAGACGTCGTCACAACGTTGTGACGACGTCTTTATTGTTTCTATGTTATATGTTTACCTGTGGTTGAGGTTCCTCTCTTTTTGTAGGGTTCCTTTTTATTATTCCCGTTTTAATACGATATATCCCGTTTTGCTTATTATGACGTCGTCCGGGTCGGTGAGGCTGATTTTGTAGAAGTAGACGCCGTCGGGGAGGTTCTCGCCGCGCCAGCCGTTCTGCGGGTCAGAACGGTAGGAGGTGGTGCGGAATACTTCATTCCCGTAGCGGTTGATGATGCATATTTCGTGCGCCGCAAACGTGTCGAGGCTTTCGATGTGAAAGTATTCATTGTATTCGTCGCCGTTGGGGGTAATGATGTTGCCGACGGCGATGTCGTCGGTTACTATCAGGTTGATCGTTTGCGATTCGTTGATGCATCCGGCCAGCGGGGTGGCGACACGGACTTTGTAGACGCCACCGTCGGAGGGTCGTAGCGGGGCGATGGAGAGGGTTGTTTCGCCGGCGATGCCTGTTTCCCGGTTGTCTTTATACCATTGGTAGCGGCAGGCGTCGTTGACATTCGTAACGCGGAGGGTAACCGCCGCGCCGCGCATCCGGCGCAGCCATGTTTCGTGGTCTATCAGGGGGGCGGGCGGGTGGTCTTCGACGGTGATGTTTTGCGCGGCGCTTTCTGTTGATGTGCATCCGGCTGTATTGGTCACCCGGACGGTGTAGTTGCCCGGTTCGGCGACGGTCAGCGTGTGGGCGACGCCGGTGGATAGCAGGACGCCGTCGCGTAGCCACGAGAATGTGGATGCGCCCGCCGCCGTGGCTATCAGGGTGGCGGCGTCGCCGACGCAGAAGGTGGGGGCGCCGGCCAGTGTGACGACAGGCGTGTTGGGCACGTCGTACAGTACGACCGTTAGGCCTTCGTTTCGCGCCGAGACGCAGCCGTATCCGCTGACGGCTTCTATCTGGTAGAGGCCGGCGCGGGTGGCGATATAGGTATCGACGTCGTAGGCCAGCGGTGCGCCGTTGAGGAACCAGCGGTAGGTTGTTCCGATGTCGCTCGTGGCTGTTAAGCGGACGCTATCGCCCCGGCAAAACGCCGGCGGCGCGCCTGTGAGGCGAACATTCGACGGACGTTTGTAGGTCGTTATTTCTATCTTTTCGCTTCGTGCACTCGTGCAACCTTCCGCCGATACGGCTTCGACGTCGTAATGTCCGGCGGCGGCGGCGTAGAGTGCGGCGGTGGTGGCGTCGGGAATGAGTACGTCGTCGTTGAACCAGCGGAATGTGGCGGCGCCGTTGGCGACTGCGTGGAGGGTGGCGGCGACGTCGCCTTCGCAGAATGACGTTGGGCCAGTAATCGTAATCGCCGGCGTATCCGGTCGCGGGTTTAGAGTTACGGTTATGGCGTTGCTTTCCGCGCCTTCGCATCCCTGCGCATTGAGCGGCACGACCGTGTAGACGCCCGCCGTGCGCGCTTCGCAGGTACTGTCCGCAGTGGCAAGTAACCGTCCGTAGCAGTACCATTGGAAGGTTATGCCCGCCTGTGGCGTATCGACGGAGAGGAGCAGGCTTTCGCCGTCGCAAATGACCGCCGACGCTCCAGCGGTGGTCAACACGGGCGTGGCCGGCCGGTCGTTGAGCGTTACCGTAAGCGCGTTGGCCGCCGAGAGGCAGCCCCGGCTGTTTTCGATGATTACGGCATAGGTGCCGCCGTCGCCGGCAGTATAGCGGTCGCCAGTTACGCCCGTGAGCGGTTGTCCGTCGCGCGACCAGCGGAAGGCGCGGGCGTCCGTTCCCGAAGCGACTAACGTAACGCTGTCGCCACGGCAGATGCGCCGTGCGCCCAGGGCATACAGTTCGGGCGGCAATGCCGGCGCATACACCGTAATCCGTCCACCGGCCGAAGCATTAGCGCATCCGTAAGGATTGACCGTTTCGATGCGATACTCATACAAGCCCTGTTCACCGGCGTCCGGCGCGCCGCCGATGATTATTCCGTTACCGGAATGAGTAGCCGTCACGCCCGCCGGCAACCCGACGACCGTATAACCGGCAGCGCTACCGCCCAGGGTGTAAGAAACCGGTACGGCAATCGCCACTCCGGGGCATGTAGCTACATCCGTCGATACGTCTGCCGGAATGAGAACCGGCAGGGCATACACTTCGCCCGTTAAAACCGAACTATACCCGGCAGATACGCACCCGCGCCCGTCGGTAACGCGCACGCGGTAGCTGTAACTCCCCACGTCCGTGCAGACGATGTAGCCGACGGCGGTATGTATCGTATCCACCGTTCCGGTCTCTACCCATTCATAGGCAATGTATCCTTCATTGGTAATAAATAGCAGGCTGTCGCCGGAGCACACATCAGTAGCTACAAGGTTAATATCCGGCGTAGCGGGTAGCGCGTAAACCGTTCCCGTAACCGGCGCGCCAAACTCACTCCAGCAGCCGTCCGCATTTTGCACCCGCACAACATACGTATAATCGCCGCCGACGGTTTGCCGAATCGCCGGCGAAACGTCGACTACCGCACCGCTACCGTTATTCTCCCGCCATTCGTAGGAGGAATAGCCATCCGGCGCCGTAAACGTCAATGTATCGCCGAAGCAGACATTCGTGTAGATAATCATAGGCGCGGACGGCGTAGCGTAAATCGTAACCATAACCTCTGCCCGCGCACTTTCGCAGCCGTCGACTGTCTGCGAGGCGTAGTAAGTGGCGCCGGAGGTCAGGGGCGTCGCAGTCGCTAATGGTACTCCTCCCGATACGTCGGCGTACCATTGAATAACTGCGCCGGTAGCTGACAGGCTGGCGACAGTCGGGCTGTCGCTTGCGCAGAACGTCTGCGGGCTGGCGACCGGCGGTGCGGCAGGCGTAGCGTAAATCGTAACCATAACCTCTGCCCGCGCACTTTCGCAGCCGTCGACTGTTTGCGAGGCGGAGGACGTGGCGCCAGAGGTCAGGGCACCCGTAGCCACTAATGGTACTCCACCCGATGCAGCGGCGTACCATTGAATATCCGTGCCGGTAGCTGACAGGCTGGCGACAGTCGGGCTGTCGCTTGCGCAGAACGTTTGCGGGCTGGCGACCGGCGGTGCGGCAGGCGTAGCGTAAACCGTAACCATAACCTCTACCCGCGCGCCTTCGCAGCCGTCGACTGTCTGCGAGGCGTAGTAAGTGGCGCCAGAGGTCAGGGCATCCGTAGCCGCTAATGGTACTCCACCCGATGCGGCAGCGTACCATTGAATATCCGTGCCGGTAGCTGACAGGCTGGCGACGGTCGGG
>JAITKF010000097.1 GCA_031278545.1 Prevotellaceae bacterium | reverse complement strand
TGAACTATCCGAATGGTTCAGTTTCAGGTACGCAAACTTGTGTTTCTCTCTCATGGTTTAGTTGTGGTTATGCCTATTGCGGTTATGCTTATGCGGCATTTCTAAAAACGCGTTTATTTGCAGTACGACGAGTAAGATAAGTAAAAAATGTCCCCCTCTAATCCGCAGGGGCGACACATAAAGAAGAATAGATGTTTATAGTGATAAAAGACCAGAATCAAATCCTCGCCCCTCTCGAGACTTTGCTCGAAAGACTCGAGGCTTTGGCTCATAGATTCGAGGCTCTTCCCGGATAAGGAGGGCCTCCCGTTGGAGGATAAAATGCAGGCAGGTACAGCAGAAGCCGCCCGCGCAAGTGGGCGGCTTTTTTTGTTTTATTGCTATTGTTGTCTTACGGGCAGCGGGACAATGAAAAATGATAAATTATTGCTGTCGCCTGAATCCGACGGATGAAGAATAACGACCCTACCTCTGTAAAAAACTTTTTTTTACATGCACTTGGAAAACTCGTGTTTTTCGTGTAATTTTGTTACAAAAAAATATGTGTGTGAATCGAATTCCTTCATCCGAATTAATTATTAATGGCGACGGTAGTATTTTCCATTTGCATTTGCGGCCGCATGAAATGGCCGATACTATCCTGCTGGTAGGCGATCCCGGGCGAGTCGAAATGGTGGCGAGTTATTTCGACCGTATAGATTATCGCGCGGCCAACCGCGAGTTTGTAACCGTTACGGGCGCATATCGTGGGATGCCGCTGACGGTGGTTTCGACCGGCATCGGCACGGACAATATAGATATTGTCGTCAATGAGCTGGATGCGCTGGCCAATATTGATTTCGCTACGCGCGCCATTAAGCCGTTGCACCGCGCGCTGACCCTGCTGCGGTTGGGTACTTCGGGGGCGTTGCAGGCCGATATTAATGTTGGCGATTTTGTGTTTTCCGACATCTCCATTGGGTTTGACGGGCTGCTGAATTTCTACGCCCGCCGCAACGAGGTGTGCCTGCCGGATTACGAAGCGGCATTTGTCGAACACATGCAATGGAGTCCGCAACTCGCTACACCGTATTTTATACCGGCATCTGACAAATTGGCAGCCCTGTTTGCCGATAGCGTCATTCGCGGCATTACGATTTCGGCGCCCGGTTTTTATGGTCCGCAAGGCCGCGTGCTCCGTTTGCCGCTGGCCGACGCGCAAATGAACGAACGTATCGAAACGTTTACGTATCACAACCGGCGCATTACCAATTTCGAGATGGAAAGTTCGGCCTTAGCCGGATTGTCGAAATTGTTAGGCCACGAGGCCGGCACTATCTGTTGCATCATTGCCAACCGTGTTAGCAAAACCGCCCTGCCCGACTATCAACCCGATGTCCGCCGTATGGTCGAAATGGCGCTGGATAAATTAAGAAGTAAGAAGTAGAAATTATTGCCGCCTGCTTTAATGGGTAGACAGCAGGCAGCCGTCGATAATCCAAAATCTATGTTACATACCATAATAAATTTACTCGATGATCCTGATACCGTAGTGTTTGATGCGGTGGCCGAACATTTTCTAAAAGAAGGAGGTAAAACGATTCCGCTACTGGAAAAGGTGTTGGAGGAACACCATGACGAATATGTGCGTAACCGTATTCAAACGCTTATCCGGCAGATACACACAAAAGAGGTGCAAGACGGTCTGCAACAGTGGCTCGACGGCGCTTACCACGATTTGTTGGAAGGCGCTTACTGGATTGCCCGGCAACAGTACCCGGCCCTGCAATGGAAGACATTGCAGAAGAATCTCGACAATATCCTGAAGGATATTATTATTTGTACGGCGGACGACGCCCTGCCGATGCTTAACAAACTGACGATTTTCAACCAACTTTTTTTTCTGTCGCATGGTTTTAAGCGAACTTCGGATACACTGAATCCGTTGTATTGTTTTATCAATCGCGTGGTGGAAACGCAGTACGGCAATGCTATTTCGTTGGGGACACTCTACCTGTACTTAGCGCAGCAAAACGGCTGGTCGCTGCACGGTGTATGCCTGCCCGATATTTTCCTGATTGCGTATACCAATGAGGATGATCAGGTGATGTGCTATATCAACCCGTTTAATAACGGGCTGTGGGCGGGCAAGTCGTCGGTAACGGCATATCTTGAGCGACGCGGTATCGTGTCTCGACCGGCCTATTACCGGCCGTGCGACAATGTAACGGTGATTTTGCGATTGCTTGAATATACGATTTATACATTTGAACAGGGGGGGGAACTTGCGCAGGCTGAGAAATTCCGGGAACTACTGCCGTTTTTTAAGGGACGTACAACCTATTTTTTAGATGGTATATAAAAACAAAGCAGGGATTTACATCCCTGCTTGCCTTTAACCTAACTTAAAATTTAACCCATGGAAACTATTCATTTTTCCGAGTGCAAAGATACTGCTTATTCTCCGATAAAACATTAAGGCATTTTTAAATTGTTATTAAACCTGTGGTTCACTATTGGCAAATGTCAATCCATCGCCGAAATAATCGACTTTCACAGCGCTATTCTTGTCAATCGCGCCGGCCAATATTTGCTTCGATAACTCATTGACCAACTCGCGTTGCAGCACCCGTTTCACCGGTCGTGCACCATACGTCGGGTCGTAGCCCTGTTCGACCAGATAATCAAGTGCATAGCTCGATACCTCCAACTGCACATGCTCGCCCTGTAACATCTTTTGAATAGCCTCCAACTGCATGACGACAATCTCCCGCACATCGTCGATGCTCAACGGACAGAACATAATAATATCATCGATACGGTTAAGAAATTCCGGTCGCACCGTCTGCTTTAACAACTCCAGCACATGTACCCTTGTCTGTTCGAGCACCTGTTCGCGGTTGGCGTCGTTCAATCGCTCCATATTTTCTTGAATCAGGTGCGAGCCGACGTTTGAAGTCATAATGATAATCGTGTTTTTGAAATTGACTATGCGCCCTTTGTTGTCGGTCAGCCGGCCATCGTCGAGCACCTGTAGCAGGATGTTGAACACATCGGGATGGGCTTTTTCGATTTCGTCGAGCAGCACGACCGAATAAGGTTTGTGGCGCACGGCTTCGGTCAGTTGCCCGCCTTCGTCGTAGCCCACATAGCCCGGAGGCGCACCCACCAACCGGCTAACGGAATGCCGTTCCTGATATTCGCTCATGTCGATGCGCGTCATCATATTTTCATCGTTGAACAGAAATTCGGCTAATGCCTTCGCCAGCTCCGTTTTTCCGACACCGGTTGTCCCCATAAAAAGGAATGACCCGATGGGGCGTTTGGCGTCCTGCAAACCGGCGCGGCTACGGCGCACGGCGTCGGACACCGCCTGTATAGCTTCGTCCTGCCCTACGACGCGCAGGTGCAAATCAGCTTCCATGTGCAACAGTTTTTCGCGTTCACTTTGCAGCATTTTCTTTACCGGAATACCCGTCCATTTAGCTACCACCTCGGCAATGTCTTCGGAATTGACTTCTTCGTCGACCAACGTAAAATTGCTTTCGGCTTTTTGTTTATTCAGGCGTTCAATATCCATTTCGGCCTCGCGGATTTTCCCGTAACGCAACTCGGCCACCGCCCCGTAATCGCCGCGGCGTTCTGCCTCTTCCGCCTTAAATTTTAGTTCTTCTATCCGTTGCTTATTTTTTTGGATGGCGTCTATCAAATCCTTCTCTTCCTGCCAGCGCGCCCGTTGAGCATTCCGTTCCTCGTTAAGGTTACCGATGGTTTTGGAAAGTTCCGCGACCTTTTCCTTGTCGCCTTCGCGCCGGATGGCTTCGCGCTCAATCTCCAGTTGGCGCACTTTGCGGTCGAGTTCATCGATGGACTGCGGCACCGAATTCATTTCCAGCCGCAATTTGGCCGCCGCCTCGTCGATTAAGTCGATGGCCTTGTCGGGCAAATAACGCGACGAGATATAGCGCGACGACAGTTCTACGGCGGCAATAATCGCATCGTCCTTAATCCGTACCTTATGGTGGTTTTCATAACGTTCCTTCAGTCCGCGAAGGATCGACACGGCGTCGGCAGGCGTCGGTTCGTCGACCATCACCGTTTGGAAACGGCGTTCCAGCGCTTTGTCTTTTTCAAAATATTTCTGGTATTCGTCCAGCGTCGTAGCTCCGACGGCGCGCAGTTCGCCGCGCGCTAAGGCCGGCTTCAGGATATTGGCGGCGTCCATCGCCCCGTCGCTTTTGCCGGCGCCTACCAGCGTATGTATTTCGTCGATAAATAGAATAATATCGCCGTTGCTCGACACCACTTCCCGTACGACAGCCTTCAGACGTTCCTCGAATTCGCCCTTGTATTTTGCGCCGGCAATCAACGCCCCCATGTCAAGCGAGAAAATCTGCTTGCTTTTCAAGTTTTCCGGCACGTCGCCCGTTACGATACGATGCGCCAGTCCTTCGGCAATAGCTGTTTTCCCGACGCCCGGTTCACCCACCAGTATAGGGTTGTTTTTCGTGCGACGGCTGAGGATTTGCAGTACCCGCCGTATCTCGTCGTCGCGCCCGATGACCGGGTCGAGTTTGCCGCTGCGTGCTTGGTCGTTCAGGTTGATGGCATAACGATTCAGAGCGTCGAACATTTCTTCGGCCGATGCGCTGTTGACTTTCGCGCCCCTGCGAATGTTGAGGATAGCAGCCTTGAGGTCTTTTTCGTTCATTCCGGTATCCTTCATCAGTTGTGCGACCTGATCGCCCGCGCTCAACAGTCCTATCAGTAAATGTTCGACAGAGATAAACTGGTCCCCCATGCCGGTAGCCGTTTCCTGTGCTTTCTGCGTAGTACGCGCCGCTTCGGCCGACAAATACGGGCTGCCTCCCGACACCTTCGGGTAACGGGCAATCACGTCGTTCACTTTAGCAGAAAGCGTTGCTTCCACCACGCCCAATTTACGCAGCAGTATGCCGGTAATGCCTTCCGTATCGTTGAGCATCACGCGCAACAGATGCCCGTTATCAACGGCCTGATTCGAATTGTGTTGCGCCAGCATCACCGCTTCCTGTACGGTTTCCTGCGCTTTAATAGTGTAGTTGTTTAAATTCATAATACAATCTCCTTTTATACTTTATTCTTATTCGTGCTTTATCCTTACAAAATTATTGCCAAAAGAAGAAAAATGACAGAATGGCAGGTTTTGAACCGGAAATTAGGAATCACCACCATTGTGTTTTGTTTTCGGAGGGGGACGCTCCGGGCGACCGATACGTCTGGCGGGAGGCTGCCGGCCTGTCGAGCCGTTCCCGATAGAATGTTGTTGTTATATCGACAGAAAAGAAACATTCAAAGAAAATGCAAAAAATTTCACCCTTCGGACAAGAAATAATGGAATATTTAAAAAAATGTATGCCTTTGTACTTCCAAATATAAAAAAGCGCTGGACACATCAATATATCCGATAGCCTCTGCTTCGCGCCCCACGAACGCCAAAGGAACTTTGCTTTTTTTAATATTTGATTCTACTCAAACCTATCTACATACTGATATTCAATTAATTATAGTGTATTACATACTGAAAGCCTTGCAGGGCAGGGAATGTAGCAAATCAATACGTTTATATACCGTCGCTTTACCAGAAAGTGTTTAAGGGTATACCGGAAGGGTTTCCCGGTACACTGTATAGGAATTATTACCGTCGGCTAAAGCCACCGGTAAGGGAAAAGATGTCCTTTTAAGACTTTGAGACGGGTTGGAAAATAAATGGAAAAAGTACCTTTACGGCAGTATATTTTGAAAGGAAAAATGGTTGTGCGCTTAAAATTATAAATGAAGATAAATTTATTATAAAATACTTACAAATAATTAATTTTATTATTCATAAGAACTACTAATACTCATCTTCATTAAAGAAAAAGTCTTCCTTACTTGGATAGTCCGGCCAAATATCCTCAATACTATCATATACCTCGCCATCGTCTTCCAATTCCTGTAAATTTTCAATGACTTCCAGAGGTGAACCGGAACGGATAGCAAAATCAATCAATTCGTCTTTTGTGGCAGGCCACGGAGCATCTTCCAGTTTCGATGCAAGTTCAAGTGTCCAATACATAGTCCAATAATTTAATCATTAAATACTTAATTGTTTTTCGAGTCAGCGTTTTCTTTTTTAAGAACGCGAAAATAGAAAAAAAAACTGAGATAATCAAACAATCTTTACAATATTCCGCTTCATTAATACGCTCTCGCCAATACGACCCGTTTAGCCGACGGTTTTCCGGTAACCATACAGCGACCGGCCTCGTCCGGCGCGTCAAAGGGGATACAGCGAATAGTAGCTTTGGTTTCTTCCTTGATTTTTTCTTCGGTTTCTGCCGTGCCGTCCCAATGGCAAAGGAAGAAACCGCCGTTTTCGATGCGCTGCTTAAATTCTTCGTAGCTATCCACGATAAAGGTGTTCTTTTCGCGGAAGTCCAAGGCTTTTTTATAGATGTTTTTTTGTATCTGCGGCAACAAGTCCTCGATGAATCCGGCTATGCCTGCTTGCGGCAATACTTGTTTTTCCAGCGTATCGCGGCGGGCTATTTCAATGGTTTGGTTCTGCATGTCGCGCGGCCCTAAGGCCAGACGCACCGGCACGCCTTTGAGTTCCCATTCGGCAAATTTAAAGCCGGAACGCACATTGTCGCGGTCGTCGATTTTGGCGGAAATACCTTTGGCCTCCAACTCATTCTTCAATTGTTGCAGGCATTCCCGTATTTGCGCTAGTTCTTCGTCGCCTTTATGTATAGGTATCAGTATCGTCTGAATCGGCGCTAATTTCGGTGGAAGTACGAGTCCGTTGTTATCGCTGTGCGTCATAATGAGCGCGCCCATCAGTCGGGTCGAGACGCCCCACGAGGTCGCCCACACATATTCCAATCTACCTTCTTTTGTAGCAAATTGTACGTCGAAAGCTTTGGCAAAATTCTGTCCTAAGAAATGCGATGTGCCGCTCTGCAACGCCTTTCCGTCTTTCATCATCGCTTCGATACACAAGGTGTCAATCGCACCAGCAAAACGTTCGCTGGCGGTTTTTGCTCCAACAATTACCGGAATGCTCATCCATTCGCAGGCAAATTTTTCATAGACATGCACCATCCTACGGGTTTCTTCGATTGCTTCTGCTCTGGTGGCATGGGCGGTGTGGCCTTCCTGCCAAAGAAATTCGGTGGTACGCAAAAACAGGCGCGTACGCATCTCCCAACGCACGACATTCGCCCACTGGTTGCACAGAATCGGCAGATCGCGGTACGATTTTATCCAGTTTTTATACGTGTTCCAAATAATCGTTTCCGACGTAGGGCGCACAATCAGTTCCTCTTCCAGTTTAGCCGCAGGATCAACCACCACGCCTTTGCCGTCAGGACTGTTCATCAGGCGGTGGTGCGTTACGACCGCGCATTCCTTTGCAAATCCTTCGACATGTTCGGCTTCTTGGCTTAAAAACGATTTTGGGATAAACAACGGGAAATACGCATTCACATGTCCCGTATCCTTAAACAATTTGTCGAGTGTCGCCTGTATTTTTTCCCAAATGGCATAGCCATAAGGTTTGATCACCATGCAACCCCGCACTGCAGAATTTTCGGCTAAATCAGCTTTAATCACAAGGTCGTTGTACCATTGTGCGTAATTTTCTTCGTAGGAGGTAACTTCCTTTGCCATAAGATGTAATTTAATGTATGTATCCTTTGTGGCGAACCTTTTTTATTTTACCGGCAGGTTTGGCACAAAACTTGTTAATTTATCGTTGCGCATTTTAGCGTGCAAAAATAAATAAAAATAACCAATAACCAAAATTGGAGGATACAATGAAAGCAACATTTAACACATTATTATTCGCAAGTACGGCGATGTGGTTCTTGGGCGCGTGCGCAGTTTCAAATACGTCGGCGCCTGCTGCTAATGACGATATTTATTACCGCCCGTCGACCGTGCAAAAGGCAGATGCTTCGGGCAATGACGCAACGAACGCCGAGCTGGAGCAATTACGAGTTAAAACACAGGCCGCGACCGCTCAATCGGCCCCTTCGACCTATACGCTTGCCGAAACCGGTGAAGATGTCGTGTATATCAATACCGATACAAATTCTATTCATGTAGAAGCAGAATATATTATTATTGATGATGACGATTCCTATGAACGCCGGTTACGTATGTTTGACGACCCGCACTATACGGTAACCGTCAATCTGAGATGGAGCGACCCGTGGTATAATTCGTGGTACTATCCCTATTATTCCCGTCCGTGGTCTTATTATTCGTATTACGACCCGTGGCTGCGTTGGGGAATGTACGATTATTGGTGGCACGGTAATTGGTGGTATGGCGGTTTTTACGGCTATTACGGCTATCCGTATCATTACTACTATTCGTCGTATTATCACCCGCATTACGGCTATTATGCGCATAACGGAGGATACTATAATAATAGATATGCGCGGTCGTCAGGTATTTCGTCCGTGCGGTCGCCGGCGGCCGTTAATAGCCGCAGTTCCAGCAGCAGCCGTTCGTCGTCCGTATCATCCAGCCGCTCGCCGGAAGTGCGTCAGGTGGCCGGAAGTTCGCGTAGTTCGTCCATTGCCAACACCCGAAGCTCCACAAGCGGCGTTTCCCGTAGTTCCGGCACAACAACCGCTACTTCGACCCGCGGTGTTACCAGTACCGTTTCGTCGCGCAGCAGCGCAGTAACCGGCATAACCGCTACCACCAGAAGTAGCAACGCTATTCCGACCGCTACTACCACTCGCAGTACACGGACAAGTGAAACGCGTGCCGGCAATGTAACGACCACACGCTCGACCGCTACCTCGTCCTCGCGGAGCGGGAATGTACAAACCTATACGCGACCGGAATCGGCCGGACGTTCGAGTTATAATGTACAAGGCGCTTCGTCCCGTAGCAGTGGCGGTACGACAAGCCGGAGTTCAAGCGTAAATACGAGCCGCAGTACGTATCAAGCGCCGACCAGCACAAGGGAAAGCCGCTCCTCGACCAGTCGGCAGGATAGTTATACCCCTTCGTCGTCGTCGCGCAGTAGCGGAGCATCTACATCGCGTAGCAGCAATTCCAATTCAACGTACCGCTCGCAATCATCGTCAACATCGTCGCGCAATAGTTCGTCAACGCCATCGAGCAATAATTCGACGTATCGTAGCTCGTCATCGAGTAGCGGATCTTCGGGAGGAAGTTCGCGGAGTAGCGGCAGTAGCAGTGGTAGCAGTGGTAGCGGCAGCAGCCGTTCATCCGGAGGAAGACGGTAGAATAGAGAAATAAGAAATGAAAATAAAGAATTAGTTATAGTAATAAACATTAAATTAGATTGAATCATGAAAAAATACATACTAATACTTAGTCTTACCTTTTGCAGCGTAACTATATCGATAGCGCAAAGTATACAATTGGATAATGCCCTGCAATTTTCGCAAAATATTTATGAAGGTACGGCGCGATTTCAAGCTATGGGCGGCGCATTTGCCGCATTGGGCGGCGATTTCACGTCATTGAGTATTAACCCTGCAGGCGTAGCGGTATACCGTTCATCGGAAGTTTCGTTTACGCCGGCGCTGGCCATTGCCGGTACGTCGGCCGGCTACATGGGCAATACAATTGACGATTCCAAAACCCGTTTCGGGTTAGGCAGCATCGGGTATGTATCGGCTTTTCCTACCTATAATATAGAGGGGTTGATGTCGGTGAATTTTGGTATTGGTTTTAATAAATTGCAGAATAATACGCAGCGGTTTTCGGCCGGTGCACGGACAAGCAGAGATGCGAGTTTATCATACCTGCGCCACTTAGCCATGGGACTTTCTACGGATAACATATCAGAGGCTGATTTTGAGACACGAGCTACAGATGAAGAATGGTTAGCTATGACGACAGGCTTGCTTGCACATATTGAAAACCATGATGGGAATTATATCGGCGCTACAGAAGCGTTTCATCCGCAATATCGGGACAGCCTTGACTTAATTTACCAGATGGGCGATATTGACCAATTGTTATATCGTAACCAGTCGGGCTATGTAGGCGAATACACATTTAGTACCGGCATCAATCTATCCGACCTGTTTTATTTCGGATTAAGTCTCGGCGTACAGGAAATAAACCATAGTTTGTATGAAGAATATCAAGAAAAAGCCGTGAATATGGCCGACTTTGACGAAGCCAACGGTGGCGTCGGGTTTCAACGATTGATCTATACCTACAACAATGAAACAAAAGGTATCGGGTATAATCTGAAATTCGGCGCGATTACCCGTCCTATCGGCGGACTGCGTGTAGGCGCTTACATTCATACGCCTACATGGATGTTTCTACATGAGCACTGGACGAAAGATATGACGTCTGTTCTCAAGAGCGGTAAGTACGATGCCAATATAGCTCCGAGCGATTATTATTACCGCGTACAGGCTCCTTTCCGTTGGGGCGCAGGGCTGGCCTATACGTTCGGGTCGATTGGGCTTATTAGCGTCGATTATGAAGGCGTCGGTTATAGCGGCCTCAAACTACGGGAGGACAATGGCAGTTTCGGCAGTTTTGTCGGAGACAATCGTTATTTAGATGATTATTATCGTTCGACGACGACCAATATTCGCGTAGGCGGTGAATTGCGATTGAACGCCATCGCGTTGCGTGCCGGCTATGCTTATTACCAGAATCCGGGAAAGGAAATGAAAGCGATACAAATCGGGTCGGTAGGCATTGGCTACCGCGGGGAGTACTTTTTTATTGACGGCGCTTATTCGTTCTCGCCGGACAATACGCAACTGCGCGACCTCTACGCCGGGAATCCGAATATCGTTTCGACCAGTACGTTTCTCAGCAAAATAGCGATTACGATAGGCTGGCGGTTCTAATACGCGCCGTCGGCCACAGACGCACGAAGCACTTGAAGCGCATTCGTTCCTTCGTTGTATAGTAAATCGAGAATACTCATATTAGCCGCAAATCCGTTAGCAGGCGCAAAAACCTGATAATAGATTTGCGGCTTAAATTTGGGGTCGTACATCGTATACGGGCGTTTGGGCGAAATGATGTAGCGGAAATCATGCTCGGGATATTCGGACACAAAAGCGTCGGTATAGCCGACCGTGATTTTCAAGCCGATTAGCTCCAATGCTATGTGTAAAATCTGTTCATTCAGGTCGAACAAAAACGGTTCTTTTCGTTCATAGAACGGACGAATGTCCCCAGCGTAATAGTCGAAAAACGGTGAAGAACGGTAAGCCGACTCAATGGCCTTCCAGTGGTTGTGTTGCCATCGTTCCGTATAGTCGATACGCACATCGCGGATAGGCATCTTCGCCCCGTGCGTTTTGATTACCGGAACGGTTAACGCCAGCACGCCGTTGGCCGTCGCTATCCGGCAACGATTCCGATACGTTTGTTTGCTATAATGCTCGTGCTGCTCAAGCAAGGTTTCCGATGTCACAGCCAGCTTCGCAAAATACTGCACCGGAGCCCAATAAGCCGTAGAAAAAAGACCTTTCACGATGGTTGGTTTGATTCGTTGTTAATTTGTATCTTCCACAGGCAATTTCCAATTCTTAATTCTCAGGATACGTTGGTAGGATTGGTCGATGCGTTGCGGCGTAATTTTGCCGGTCCTGACTAACCGGTAAATGATGTTGAGGGCTTTGTCGGCTATATGCGGGTCGTAGGCATCGCCGTTGTTCGAGAGGCAGAGAACATCGACGCCGGCATTGATGGCCTTTTCCAGCGCTTCTTCCAGCGGGTAGTGGCGGGCAATGGCGCCCATCGCCAAATCGTCGGAGAGAATGATGCCGGTAAATCCTAATTGCTCGCGTAACAGGCCGGTAAGTATTGCTTTCGAGAAGGTTGCCGGATAAGTGGTGTCGAGGTGAGCGTTGAAGACATGCGAGGTCATGATGAGGCGGACGGCGTTGTCGGCAATCAGTTTCCGATAGGGAATAAGTTCTGCCTCCTGCCATGTAGCGGTTACATCGACGCTGCCGGCATGAGTGTCGTGGGTAGCGCTGCCGTGTCCGGGAAAATGTTTTGGGCAAGTCAAAACAGATTGTTTGGTATGCTCGGCAATCCAAATACCGGCATGTTTGACGACCTTGTCCGGGTCGATCGAAAAACTGCGTTCCAGTTTTCCAATAATCGGACAATCGGGATTTACATCAATATCCACACAAGGCGCGAAATTAAGGTTAACGCCCAACGCCGCCAACGTAGCAGCGGTTTGCGCAGCATAGAACGCCGTTATCGCCGTATCGTCCTTCATTCCCTGAAACTTTGCTGATACGGTATGCGGAAACCCGTATGTCGATTTCAAGCGACTGACCTTGCCGCCTTCCTCATCGATGGCCACCCACAACGGCGCCGGCGAGAGTTGCTGCAATCCGGCAATGAGTTTTGTGAGTTGCGCGGACGATTGAATATTGCGTGGCCGCGATTTGGACGGCACATCGTAGTCAAACAAAATGACGCCGCCGATATGCAAGGTTTTAACCGCGTGGTAAATCGGATTGTCGTTCGTCAGTTCCGTGCCGCGAAAACCGACCAGCAGCATTTGGGCGATTTTGTCTTTCAACCCAACATCGTCCGGCTGCGCATACCCGCAAAAAGAAGCCATGAGAAGAAGCAGTAGTCTGTTTAGTTTCATGCGTTCAAAGGTAGGGATTTTTTTTAAGAGGCCATGAGGCATAAAACATAAAACCATTCGCATTCCCAGTCGGGGAATGCCTGCGGGGGCGGCCTTGAATAATCAAGTAGCATTTGCTACTTGAATCTACGGCTACGTAATTCCTTTTTAATTTTTTGCAAACTTACAAGAAAATCGTATCTTTGTACCTCATTTTTCGTAAAAAGGCAGGGCCCTTAGCTCAGTTGGTTAGCAGCACTTGACTCATAATCAAGGGGTCGTTGGTTCAAGCCCAACAGGGCCCACAAAGAAAAAAAGCAGTTACATAACGTAGCTGCTTTTTAGTTGGGGAATATGGGCAGAGAGACAGGTGCAGAGAGGAAAGATAATCACTAATAATCCAGCTCTTTGCCTCGCCTCCGCAGGCAAGTCCCATAGGGATGACACTTTATCTCCCGTATGCTTTAGCTTATGGGCACAGACCCACACACGTCCATCCCAGCCCTCCGGACACCCCCGCCAGCGGGCAATATTGCTAACATAAAATAAAAATCTTACTTTTGTGGCAAAAACGACAGATGACAGACAATCTATCTCTATTCTTTAAGCGTAGCGTTTAAGGAACGACTTAACAGTAATTTATTGCCGACTTTTGCGGAACTGATACCGACGGCGGTCATAGAGGAGTATGTAAAAACGAATATGCCCGCAATACGAGTTGGAGGGACACGGAGCACATGTCATACGCTTTCATCCTTTGTCATCTTTTCATCAACTCAACAAATAAGCAACGCCACAATATTCAGTAGGGGAAGTTGACCTAACAGGATTCGAACCTATACAAACAGAACCAAAATCTGTTGTGCTACCATTACACCATAGGTCAATAGTGCGAAATCGAATTTTGCGGGTACAAAGGTACAATTTTTCTAAAAATCACCAAAAATTTTTGTACAAAATGTTGACTGTAGATTCAAGTAGCAAATGCAACTGGATTATTCAAGGCCTCCCCCGCAGGCATTCCCTGTCGGGGAATAACATCAATAGAAAATGATAACCATTCGTCCACCTCCGCCCTACGTAATGAATTTTGATGATATGTCGTATGGAAGACAACGCCGTTCTCGTTGAGGACAACGGAACGTGCGTTGGAGATAACGCAAACCGTGTCGAAGCCATCGAAGCGGCTGTAGACGTCGCCTTACCGCATCCTTTTCCCTGCAAGGCCTTTGGGAAGGACGACGATATAACTAATAGGGCATCAGTGAGTGGGACAGGGATAGAATTAAATATTAAAAAAGCGAAGTTCCTTCGGCGTTCGTGGGAGGCGAAGCAGAGACGGTCGGATATACTGATATGTTCATTGCTTTTTTTATATTTGGAAGTACAAGGATATACGCTTTTTCTAAATATTCCATCATTTTTTGTCCGCAGGGTGGAATTTTTTGAACAGTTCTTTTCTGTCGATGTAGTATATGAGCATTTTAGGGAGCGACAGGAGAAGAGCCTGTCCGATTTTATTTCTTCATTTCGCACTTTGTAGCCATCCTCACAGGCATCCCAGTTCTTTTATCGGGTCCCAGAAGTATTTGTCAAATTCAAGTATTTTATCGTTTTTCACTTTGACGCCTTCGGCTTCGAGGCGGCGTTGCATTTCGTCAGGGGCGCCGAAGTGCATTTTACCGCTCAATAGCCCGTTGCGATTTACGACGCGGTGCGCGGGGACGTCCGGCAGGCCGTGCGCCGCATTCATCGCCCAGCCTACCATGCGCGCCGACTGCGCCGTTCCCAGCGCCCGCGCAATAGCTCCGTAGCTGGTTACTCGTCCGCGAGGGATGAGTTTTGCCAGTTCCCAGACTTGTTCGAAGAAAGAAAGGTCGTCGTTTGCGGTCATTCCTGATTGAAATAAACAGACCTGCTCTTTGCAGGGCAGGTCTATCGAGTACAAAACAAATTTAACGTTACGCTTTTACAGTACTTTAATTTCTACTTCCACACCGCTGGGCAACTCAAGTTTCATCAATGCATCTACGGTTTTAGGCGTAGAGCTGTAGATGTCGAGTAGTCGGCGAAATGAATTGAGTTCAAATTGTTCGCGCGCTTTTTTATTGACGAACGTCGAACGGTTGACGGTGAAAATTTTCTTGTCGGTAGGCAGCGGAATAGGCCCGCTTACTACTACGCCGGTAGCTTTTACCGTTCTTACAATTTTGTCAGCCGATTTGTCGACCAGCATGTGGTCGTATGATTTTAGTTTAATTCGGATTTTTTGGCTCATATTGGTAATTTTATAGTTTTCTGTTTACTTATTTATTCATCCAGTTCGGCGTCTTTTTTGTGTCCGCCGCCGGCTTTTTCGATGACTTCTTTTGCGAGGTTTAGCGGTAATTCGGCATAGTGTGAAAATTCCATCGTGCTGGTTGCCCGTCCCGACGATAGTGTGCGTAATACGGTTACGTATCCAAATTGTTCCGACAGGGGCACTTTGGCTTTTACGATGCGTGAATTGGCTTTCGAGTCCATGCTGGTAATATGTCCGCGTCGTTTATTCAGGTCGCCGATGACGTCGCCCATGTATTCTTCGGGGGTAACTACTTCGAGCGACATGATTGGTTCCATCAGTATCGGATGCGCCTTTGGTAAGGCATGGCGGAAGGCTGCCCGAGCACAAATTTCAAACGACAGGGAATCGGAGTCTACCGGATGGAACGATCCGTCTTTTAGCGTAACTTTCAGCGAGGGTACTTCGTAGCCGGCTAATACGCCATTGGCCATCGCTTGCCTGAAGCCTTTTTCGACCGACGGGATGTACTCGCGCGGGACGTTGCCGCCTTTTACTTCGTCGACAAACTGTAAGCCGGTTATGCCTTCGTCGGCCGGTTCAATATCGACAATAATATCGGCAAATTTCCCGCGTCCGCCGGTTTGTTTTTTAAATACTTCGCGGTATCCGCGAACAATTCCGAGAATGGCTTCTTTGTAGTTCACTTGTGGCGCGCCTTGATTGATTTCTACGCCAAATTCGCGTCTCAGGCGGTCTACGATAATTTCTAAATGGAGTTCCCCCATGCCGCTGATAATCGTTTGGCCGGTATCGTGGTCGCTTTTGACGGTAAAGGTCGGGTCTTCTTCCGACAATTTACCTAATGCAAGGCCTAATTTGTCCAGATCTTTCTGTGTCTTCGGTTCTACCGCCAGTCCGATTACAGGGTCGGGGAATGTCATTGATTCCAGTGTAACGGGATGCTTTTCGTCGCAAATGGTATCGCCGGTACGGAGGTCTTTGAATCCTACGGCGGCGCAAATATCGCCGGCTTCGACAAATTCAATCGGGTTTTGTTTGTTCGAGTGCATTTGGTACAGTCGCGCCACCCGTTCTTTTTTACTCGACCGTGTGTTCAGCACATAAGTGCCTGCATCCAATTTGCCAGAATAGGCGCGGACAAAGGCCAGGCGACCTACAAACGGGTCGGTGGCAATTTTAAATACCAGTCCGCAGAACGGTTCTTTGACTTCGGGGTTCCGTACTTCTTCTTTGTCGTTGTCAGGGTTTTTCCCTGTTACAGAACCTTTGTCGAGTGGCGACGGCAAATAGCGCATCACGGCGTCTAACAAAAACTGCACGCCTTTGTTTTTGAACGCCGACCCGCAGCACGCCGGCACTACTGCCATGTCGATGGTCGCTTTCCGCAAGGTTTCTATGATTTCCGTATCGGTAATGGAATGGGGGTCATCGAAGAATTTTTCCAGCAGTACATCGTTGTATTCCGCAATGGATTCGACTAATTTACCGCGCCATTCGGTTACTTCGGCCTGCATATCGGCCGGCACATCTTTGATTTCGTAGTTGAGCAATTCTTTGCTTTCCCCGTCAAAATAAATGGCTTTATTGGCAATGAGGTCAACGACGCCTTCAAATTTTTCTTCCGCGCCGATGGGTAAACAGATTGGTACGGCTGTAGCGCCTAATTTTGTTTTAATTTCTTCGACAACGGCCAGGAAGTCAGCGCCCACGCGGTCCATTTTATTGATGAAAGCGATTTTTGGCACACAGTATTTATCGGCTTGCCGCCACACGGTTTCCGATTGCGGTTGTACGCGCCCTACCGCGCAGAATGTGGCAATGGTACCATCGAGCACGCGCAACGAGCGTTCCACTTCTACGGTGAAGTCGACATGTCCCGGGGTGTCAATCAGGTTAATTTGGTATGTTTTGTCGTTATAGTTCCAGAATGCCGTAGTTGCGGCGGATGTAATAGTAATCCCTCGTTCCTGTTCCTGTACCATCCAGTCCATGGTGGCCGCGCCTTCGTGTACTTCGCCGATTTTATGTGTTTTACCGGTGTAATACAAAATACGCTCCGATGTGGTGGTTTTCCCCGCATCGATGTGCGCCATAATCCCAATGTTGCGTGTAAAGTGTAAATCTTTCGCCATTTAAATCTTTAACTAAAACCTGTAATGGGCAAATGCTTTGTTGGCTTCAGCCATTTTGTGCATATCCTCTTTCCGTTTGAACGCGCCTCCTTCTTTGTTGAACGCGGCCATAATTTCAGCGCTGAGTTTTTCGGCCATCGAATGGCCGTTACGCTTGCGGGCGAATGAAATCAGGTGTTTAATACTCAATGAAACTTTCCTGTCAGGGCGTACTTCTGTCGGAACCTGAAAATTGGCGCCGCCTACGCGGCGGCTTTTGGCTTCTACTTGCGGTGTAACATTGGCCAGCGCTTCTTTCCAGATTTCGAGAGGAGCCTTATCAGAATCTTTCATCTTCTCGCCTACCCGATCAATCGCATCATAAAAGATGCTGTAGGCAATACTCTTCTTCCCCTTTAACATCAGGTTGTTTACAAACTGTGTAACTAGCACGTCTCCGTACTTCGGATCAGGAAGTAGAATCCTCTTTTTAGGCTTCGCTTTTCTCATGTTGTTGTTTTACTTTGTTACTTTATTATTAAATCCATTTTTTATACAGGACTATTTTTTGGCTGCTTTCGGTCGTTTTGCACCATACAGCGAGCGACTTTGCGTACGACCTTCGACGCCGGCCGTATCCAGTGCGCCGCGCAGGATATGGTAACGAACGCCCGGCAAATCCTTTACACGGCCGCCACGAACCAGCACAATGGAGTGTTCCTGCAGGTTGTGGCCTTCGCCAGGGATATAGGCATTAACTTCCTTCTGGCTGGTCAGTTTGACACGGGCTACTTTACGCATCGCCGAATTAGGTTTTTTAGGCGTAGTGGTGTATACGCGCACGCAAACGCCGCGACGTTGGGGACAAGCATCCAACGCCCGTGATTTGCTTTTTTCTTCGATTTGTACGCGGCCTTTGCGTACAAGTTGTTGAATTGTTGGCATAGTGAATTGTTATTCTATATTTTATATTATATTTTCCTCAAAATAGGGCTGCAAAGATAATGCTATTTTCTGAAACTACAAAATATGTTTCTAACCGACCCGCCGATTCAACCGGATTACTCCACGCAGCAGGGAAATATTGTCCGCGGCGAGCAGACAGGGCGAACGCACAGGTTCACCCCTACATAATAAACAGCGTCGCCTGAAAATAGCCGCCGCCCGCGCAAGCGGGCGGCGGCGTGCTTTGCGCTTTATATAAAAGGAGCTCCTGCAAACCCCAGCTACAGCACACACCGGAAGTTGAAGCTGCCATAGGAGGCGCCTTTGTTAGTAACGCAACCAGTGACATCGACGCCAATGGTGTAATAGAGGTCGCCATTAGAAGTGGTACCAGAAAAATTACTAGTCCAATAGTAGTAAATCAACGAGTAACCGCCCGGCAAGGTTGCCTTGTTTTCGCACATACAACGGAGTTCCGAGAGGTTCGGCAAACGCGCGCCTCTATTAGTGCAATAGGTATTAGCGTTACTCCATGTATCTTTACCATCTACCGCTGACGTCGTCTGGTATAACTCCAACCCGTTGCATCCCGGAACATCACGGCACGCACTTATCGTTACCACTTTTAACGCGGATGTGTTTCCGGTACAATTGGCATTCTTACCCTGTACCGTGTAATTACCCGATGACGTTGCAGTATAGGCGTTACTCGTACTGGATTGTACCTGTGATCCGTTCCTATACCATGTAAAGGTGGTGGCGCCGGCAGCTGTTGCAGTAAGCGTTACAGTGATAGCCGGGCAGGTATTGCTAGCGTTGCCGGATATCACGGCAGCGGCTACGTCGGGGTGCACGGTCGCCGTTACCGGCAGGCGCGTAGCGGATACGCAGCCGGTGGTATTATCACGCGCTTGAGCGTAGTAGGTGGTGGTTGCTGTGATAGACGACGCAAACGAGGATACGCCGTAGCCGTCGGTAACTGTGGAGCCGCCGGATGCGGCATTGTACCAGTCAATGGTGCATCCGGTCGGCGGTGTAGCGCTGAAAGTAACCGTCCCGCTACCGCAGCGCGAATTGTTACTGGCGCCGGTGGGCGCGGCAGGCAGGGCGTTCACCGTAAGCGCCTGCGCATTGCTCACCGCCGTGCAGCCCGTCGCGGTGTCGGTGGCTACTACCGTATACGTATACGCTCCGGTAGTGGTAATCGGGAAATCCAGCGGCGCATTGGCGCCGTGCTGTGTGGCGCCGACAGATAGCATCGAACCGACCTGCAACTGGTAGCTGTAGCCCGTTTCGCCAAAGCAACTGAGCGAAGCATTACCGCAATACGTCCCGCCGCCCGCAAGTACAGGCGCCGCCGGCGGCGCCTGTATGACGCCAATCGTTACGCAGGCGCTGTCTACGCAGCCGTGTGCATTGATGACTCGCACACATACGGTTACGTTCCCCGAGTCGGGCATCGTAAGCGTATAGCTGTTGTCGGCCCCAAATGCGCAGGTGTCGCCCTCAAAGAGGCAGTCGTATTCGGTCGGGGCGTCGTTGCCGGAGTTATAGGGGTTGTGG
>JAITKF010000086.1 GCA_031278545.1 Prevotellaceae bacterium | reverse complement strand
CAGACGCTAACCATCACCGGCGCCTCGACCGTCATCGGCGCCCACTCCTACACCGTTACCGCCACCGGCAACTGTGGCACGACGACCACGCAGGGCGTCGTAACCGTTACCGGCGACCTCGTCCACATGACTACTACCTCCACCGGCGCCATTTCTCTCAGTGTCGAGTTCACCGGCACGCTATACATTGATTGGGGCGACGGGGATATCGGTTCATATACATCAAGCGGCGCTACTAACACCCATACCTATACCGGCAGCTCCCCCCATACTGTAACCGTGCAGGCCAAGACAATAACGCGCATGGACTGTTCTAATATTTCATTGACCGCATTAGACGTAAGCGGATGCGCCGCGCTAACCTTCTTGGAGTGTTCTAGTAATTCATTGACCGCATTAGACGTAACGAATAACACCGCGCTAACCGTCTTGAGATGTTACAGCAATCCATTGGGTTCATTAGACGTAACGAATAACACCGCGCTAACCGTCTTGAATTGTGCTAGTAATTCATTGGATATATTGGACGTAACGACGAACACCGCGCTAACCACCTTGCTGTGTAGCAACAATCCATTGGGTTCATTAGACGTAACGAATAACCCCGCGCTAACCTCCTTGTATTGTCATAGTAATTCATTGACCGCATTAGACGTAACGAATAACACCGCGCTAACCCTCTTGGAGTGTTCTAGTAATTCATTGACCGCATTAGACGTAACGAATAACACCGCGCTATACGGCTTGAGTTGTTTTAATAATTCATTGACCGCATTAGACGTAAGTGGATGCGCCGCGCTAACCGACTTGCATTGTCATAGTAATTCATTGACCGCATTAGACGTAAGCGGATGCGCCGCGCTAACCTACTTGTATTGTTATAGTAATTCATTGACCGCATTAGACGTAAGTGGATGCGCCGCGCTAACCGACTTACGGGTGCAGAGCAATCTGTTCAACGCCGCCGCGCTCAACGCCCTGTTCGGCACGCTGCATAATAACTCAGGCTCGAAAACCATTTATATCTCCAACAACCCGAAAGGAGCCGGCACTGGTACAGTGAACTGCACCCAAAGCATCGCCACCGGCAAGGGCTGGCAGGTCGATACGACGAACTAAGAACTAAGAGTTAAGAGTTAAGAGTTAAGAGTTAAGAACTGAGAACGATGATGTATGCCCAAATAAATGATTGTTTCCAATGGTATTGGAAACCTCGCCACAGGGGTGCGGCAGCCTTTACAATACCGTTGGAAACTCATAAAATACTAAAAAACACTATTACAAATTAGGAACGACCCCTGCGGCAGATGCAAGATACAGGGTGCAGGGCGGCTACGCAGGCCGCTTTGTACCCTGTGTTTTTTTGGCTCTCCCCAAATCTGCTTCACGCCTCCAAACCCCCTATTAATCAAACCTGTTTTTTTTCTTGTAGGGGTAATGTTGTAGTCGAATTTCCGGATGTAGTATTTTTTCTGTATTAAAATATTTTGAAACAATGATCTTCTTTGTTACATTTGCGTAAAAAATTTACTGCAATGAGAAAACAAGGATATTTAGTAATCCTACTGACGCTATTAGTCGCTTGCACCGTACCGGTCGACGAAACGGAACGAAAAATAAACGACCTGCTTTCCCGTATGACGATAGAGGAGAAAATAGGGCAAATGTTTCAAATAAGCCTCGACAATACGGCCAACGAGCAAACGCTGCAATTTATCCGCGAAGGCAAAACGGGCTCTATCATTAATGTCGTCGATCCCACTGTCGTCAATATACTGCAAAAAGCAGCGGTAGAGGACAGCCGGCTGGGTATCCCGATACTGTTCGGGCGGGATGTGATTCATGGTTTTAAAACCCTGGCGCCGATTCCGCTGGGGCAAGCCGCTTCGTTCGACCCTCAATTAATCTATGACTGCGCCCGTATGTCGGCGGTCGAAGCGCGCTCGGCCGGCGTACATTGGACGTTTGCGCCGATGCTCGACATCGCCCGCGACGCCCGTTGGGGACGCATTGCCGAAGGTTTCGGCGAAGACCCTTATCTGGTTGCCCATCTTGGCGCGGCGTCTATTCGGGGCTTCCAGTCCGACGGCCGGCTGTCGGACAAATATGCGCTGGCCGCCTGCGCAAAACACCTCGCCGGTTATGGCGCTGCCGAAGGAGGCCGTGATTATAACAGTGCGAACATCCCGCCGCTGTTGTGGCGGAACGTCTATCTCATCCCGTTCGAGCAGGCGGTTCGTGCCGGCGTGGCCACCGTGATGACTTCGTTCAACGACAATGACGGCGTCCCGTCGTCGGGCAATGAAGAGTTGGTTAAAACCATACTCCGCGACGAATGGCGCTTCGACGGTTTTGTCGTATCCGATTGGAATTCGATGGGCGAAATGATAGCGCACGGCGTAGCCGAAGACATGAAGGAGGTCGCGCAGCGTTCCCTCCACGCCGGCGTGGATATGGAAATGGTCTCGCCGGCATACTTCCTGTACCTGCCCGAATTAGTCAAGGAAAAGAAGGTCTCCGAAACAGCCATTGACAACGCCGTGCGGAATATCTTACGCATCAAATTCCAAATGGGATTGTTTGAAAAACCATACGCCGACACGTCTTCGCCGCCGGCATTTTACGCGGAAGAGTCGTTGAAACTCGCCCGCCGTGCGGCAGTAGAATCAGCCATATTACTAAAAAATGACCGCCGCCTGCTTCCCCTGTCCGAAAACCAAACGATTGCCATCATCGGCCCGATGGCCGACGCGCCCCACGACCAATTGGGCACGTGGTGTTTCGACGGCGATAAAACGCATACGGTTACGCCTGTCGGCGCATTAAAGGACGAATACCGGCATATTCGCTATGTGTATGAACCGGCGTTAGGCTATTCGCGCGATGGGAATACCGCCCATTTCGATAAAGCCCGTCGTGCGGCTGCGGCCGCCGACGTCGCCGTAGTGTTTGTCGGCGAAGAAGCCATCTTGAGCGGCGAGGCGCATTCGTTGTCGAACCTGAATCTTATAGGCGCGCAGTCCGACCTGCTGAAGGCGGTGAAAAGCGCCGGCAAGCCTGTGGCGCTGGTCGTAATGGCCGGGCGCCCGTTGACCATCGAGCGCGATCTGCCGTATGCGGATGCCGTGCTTTACAGCTTCCACCCCGGCACGATGGGCGGCCCCGCTATTTTCGATTTGCTTTTCGGCCGGAAAAACCCGAGCGGCAAACTGCCGGTAACATTCGTCCGTGAAGTGGGGCAGATACCTTTATATTATAACCACCACAATACCGGTCGTCCGGCGCCCGAGAAGGTTACGACATTGGCCGAAATCCCGCTCGAAGCGGGACAGACTTCGCTGGGCAACACCTCTTTTTACCTCGACTCCGGGCGCGACCCGCTGTTCCCGTTTGGGTTCGGATTATCGTACAGCTCGTTTGAATACTCGAACCTGACCGTCCCCGAACAGCTGCCGCCCGACGGCGCAATCACAATCACCGCCACGATTAAAAACAGCAGTAATGTCGATGGAACCGAAGTAGCCCAGTTATATGTACGGGACATGGTGGCGTCCGTAGCGCGTCCGGTAAGGGAGTTGAAGGGATTCCAACGGGTATGGTTAAAAGCCGGCGAGACGAAAGAAATTTCGTTTGAGTTAACCTCCGGCGATTTGGCCTTTTTTGGCCGCGATCTGGTGCGGCGAGTCGAACCGGGAGCATTCACGGTTTGGGTCGGCGGCGACAGTAATGCGTCGCTAAGCGGCGGTTTTTTTATCCCCGAAAAGTAATATGAAAACAGTCCCTGTTAGCTCCCTAAAAACGGCTTGTAGGGGGCAGTATATCAGCCGAATTTGCGATGGTGAAATAGCTGGAAATAGTAGCAAACTTCTATGTATATTTGTATCCGATTTCTTGATTAAATTATTTGGTTAATCAAAACCGGCTTTGCGCCTTCCTTATTCGCTGATTCATTATTCGTTTCACGTCTCGTGCACCCTTAAAATTCCGCTCCTTTTTCATTCTCCTTTATTGTTGTACTAAACGTATAATCTTTATCTTACTATTTCGCTCCGTGCGAATCGCACCTGCATTCCTACTCCTATTCGTCCTTCTGTTTCCGTAGTACAATTCGCAGTATACATTCTCTTTATATCGCCTTTTATCGTTCCTCCGTATAAAAGATTCATCCCATTATTCATCCCCTACGCATAAGAATGGTGTTGTTTTGCTTTATGTATCAACGGTTGCAGTTTTTTTTGATTAACCAAATAATTTAATCAAAATTTCGCTCGGAAGATAGGAAGAAAATAAGGCAAAAACAAGAAAATATATACACGGTTCACCTAAATATTAATTTTAAATTTGTTATTCTATGAAAAAAACATGCTGTTTTAGAGAGTTATTAATCCTCTCGTTATTTTTTGTCTTCTCGCTGCCGGCATTCGGGCAAAGTATCCCCGTATCGGGGGTCGTAACCGATGCTTCTACGGGAGAAGCGGTGTTTGGCGTAGCGGTTGTGGAGAAAGGAAGCAACAACGTCGCGTTGACCGACGACAACGGCCGTTATACCATTAATGTACCCACGAACGCCATCCTGGTGTTTTCCTATGTGGGTTATGCGACCCAAGAAGTGGGGGCCACACGGGCCGTATTGGATATTGCCTTAGTCCCTGAAGAACAGGTGCTGGACGAAGTGGTAGTGGTAGGGTACGGCATTCAGAAGAAGAGCTTGGTAACGGCCGCCATCGGTAAGGTAACCTCCGATGAGTTGAATCTGATTAAGCCGTCGAGGATTGAAGATGTGTTGAAGGGTAAAGTGTCTGGCGTGCAAATTACCCAAAGTTCCGGGCAGCCCGGGTCGGATTCAAAAATCCGTATTCGCGGTATCGGCACGGTGAACAACAGCGCCCCGCTATTTATTGTAGACGGAATGGCGGTCGACGGCGGTATCGACTATCTGAACCCCGAAGACATCCAGTCGGTGGAAATATTGAAGGATGCGGCCAGCGCCGCTATCTACGGTACACGCGGCGCGAACGGCGTTATCCTGGTAACTACCAAAATGGGTCGTGTCGGCAAAGCGTCGGTCAGTTACGATTTCAGTTTCGGGTGGCAAAATCCGTGGAAAAAGAAATCGGTGTTGAACGCGCGGGATTATATGGTGATCATGAACGAAGCCTCGATCAACGACGGTAATGCGGCCATGTACACTAAAGCGCAAGTGGAAGCCGCCGGCAACGGCACAGACTGGCAGGATGAAACATTTAACTACAATGCGCCCGTGCAAAACCACCACGTGCGGGTAGAAGGCGGAAACGACCGGCTGCAATACTTCCTTTCGTTCGGCTATTTTAGTCAGGACGGTATTATCGGCGGGAATGTGGGGAAATCGAACTACGAACGCTGGAGTATCCGTTCCAATTCCGTGTATACGGTATTTGAAGAAACCGGCCGGACGTTCCTTAATAAAGTAAGAGTAGGCGTAAATGCCGGCTACTCGCGGGTGGTGTCGACCAGCGTAGATCCGAACTCCGAATACGGCTCCATTCTTGGTAGCGCGCTGGCATTCGATCCGACGCTTCCTGTCTATGCCGACGAGGCTACGGCGCAATCTATTCTGGAGCGCTATCCCGATGCCGTAACAGGCCCCGACGGACGGGTATTCAGTATCCCTCCGGGCGGTTTTCAGGAAATTGCCAATCCGGTGGCCATGTTGTACCAACCACGTTCGGAAGTAGGGAACAGCGATAAATTCCTTTCTACCTTCTGGGGCGAAATCAGCCTGCTGCCGGGACTGACGTTTAAAAGCAGCTTCGGCTCCGACCTCGCTTTTTGGGGAAACGACGGGTATCAATTCCCCTATTTCCTCGCTACACAAGGAAAGTATGTAACACAAAGTTCCGTTTGGAGCGAAATGAATCGTGGTTTTAAATGGCAGCTCGAAAATCTCCTGTCCTATGTGAATACGTTCGACATCGCCGGCCACAGCCACAGCCTGAATGTCATCCTCGGACAATCGGCGCAACGGTACACCTCGCGTCAATTGGGCGGAAGCGACTACGACCTGCCGGAACGCGACCCGTTGAAAGCCCACATCAACACTGCTATCGCCGACCGTAGCGACGAAAGAGTATATGGCGGCATCGGCGATGTCGACCACTCGTCGCTGGCTTCTTACTTCGGGCGTATCGACTATAACTTCGATGAACGCTATATGGTGGAAGCCTCGTTCCGTTACGACGGCTCGTCGCGGTTCGGCCCCAATAATAAATGGGCGCTGTTCCCTGCCGTTTCGCTCGGCTGGAATATCTGGAACGAGCCGTATCTTGCAGCTATCCGTCCTGCATGGTTCGAGGCCTTAAAGCTCCGCTACAGCTGGGGCAAAAACGGAAACGAAAACATCGGCAACCTGCGCTATGCCGCCTTCCTCAATGGCGGACAAAACTACTATTTCGGCGGCGGCTACAGTGTGACATCGGCCGGCAAAACCGGCACGATGTACGACGGCAGTTTCCTTTCGGCCTTACCCAATCCCGGCCTGACGTGGGAAGAGTCGATACAGACCAATATCGGGTTAGACGCCCGCTTCCTGCACAGCGCCCTCACGTTTAGCGCCGATTATTTCTACAAGAAAACCGATAAGATGTTAATAGCCGTACCTATCAACGACTATGTAGGAATGGAGGCGCCCACCGGTAACGTCGGTGAAATGGAAAACTGGGGACTGGAATTTGAAATCGGCTGGAAAGACAACATCAATGATTTTAATTATTATGTGTCGGCGAACGCCTCATACCTGAAAAATAAATTGATCAATCTGGGGAATGCCTCCGGTGAAAATGTCTATGAAAGCGCAGGCGCTTCGGGCGTCGGAGCCTTCATTAAGGGCTCGAACGGCGAAGTATGGCCGTATTTCTACGGCTATAAAACCGACGGCCTCTTCCAGAACATAGACGAAGTAAGGGCCTACGTGAATAAAGACGGCGCTCTGCTACAACCGGCGGCGCGCCCGGGCGACGTTCGTTTTGTAGACGTCAATGGCGACGGCGCGATTAATGACGACGACCGGACGAAAATCGGCAAGGGAATGCCCGATTGGACATTCGGCCTTACGCTTGGCGCCGACTGGAAGGGCTTTGACTTAAATCTGTTCTTCCAGGGAACAGTCGGAAACGACGTATTCGATTTTGCCCAACGCGGCGACATTCGCGATATGAACCGTCCGACGTGGATACTGGAACGCTGGCACGGCGAAGGCACCTCAAACCGCCTGCCACGAATGACGCGGGAAAACCCCAATGCCAACTGGGCGTCTTCCGACCTGTACATTAAAAACGGCGCTTATATGCGTCTGAAGAGCGCGCAGCTGGGTTATACACTGCCCGCATCGTTGACGAAAAAAGTATCGATCCAACAACTGCGGGTATTTATAGCCGCTGAAAATTTACTCACCTTTACGGGCTTCGATGGGTTCGACCCCGAAGTAGCCACCGGCGAGTACACCCGGATAGGGGTTGATCGCGGCGTCTATCCGCAATCGCGCACCATTTCGGTCGGTTTTAATCTTTCATTCTAATCTTTTAAAAACATACGAATATGAAAAAATACACATTTTTACTGATGATCATTGCGCTCGTAGGAAGCAGCTTGGTATCTTCCTGCGGGGACGATTTCCTGACCTCGTCGTCGTCCGAAAAGCGGGCGTCGGGCGAAGCCGTTACGGAAACCATTCTGGTGTCGTTCCTGACATCGGCCTACCAGCCGCTCCTGTTCGACAGCTACGCGGCTTTCAACTACAACTCTATTGTGCTGATGTCTGATTTCCGGTCGGACGACGTGTACAAGGGCGGCGGCAGCGCCGACGACCAGTTGTACCTCTACCACCTGTCGCTGTACACCTCCTCGCCGACGACCTCGCTCATCGGACTGTGGACGATTTATTACAGCGGGCTGGCGCGTTGCAATAACGTCCTGATGAACGTCGACGCGGCGGTAGGCGTCGCGCCGGAGAAATTGGAACAATATCGCGCCGAAGCGCTTTTCCTGCGCGCCTACTATACTCACCTGCTCTGGAAACTCTTCGGGAATATCCCCTACTTCACGGAACACCTGCAAGAGCCGTTTGTCGCGCAGCAATATTCCGCCGATGAAATCTACAACTTCATCATGGACGACCTCGCGGTGGCCGGCGCCGAAGGAAAAATGGCTATGCGAACAACCGGCGCCGACCTCGGACGCGCCTCCCGTGCAGCTGCCCTGATGCTGAAAGCAAGAGTCGTGCTCTACCAGAAAGACCAGTCGCGCTACGACGAAATTACGAACGACATGGCAACCATTATCCAAAGCGGCGCCTACGACCTGTTCCCCGACTTTGCCGCAATGTGGGATGATGAAAATGAATTTTGCATCGAATCTATTTTTGAAAGCAACCAGTTGCCCGAAGGGAAAGCGTGGGGAGCTGCATGGCAAGGTTACGGCACCAACCTGCCCGCCTTCATATCGCCCGACGGCTTACAAGACCCTGCCAGCATATTCAAAGGCGGATGGGCCTTCGCCCCTGTGCGTCCTGCGGCCTACGCCATCTACAGCGAACCGGGCGACACCCGCCGCGAAGGCTCTGTCAATGCCTGGCCCGACGGGTCGTATAACATCCGCTTCCAAAACACCGGACTGTTTCTGCGTAAATACGCCGCCCGCGAAAACTATAACCCGCCGCCGGGAGACCAAGACCTGAATTATGCAAACAACCTGCGTATCTTCCGCTATGCCGAAACCCTGTTGAACTACATCGAACTGGTGAAGATGCACGGACAAGGCGAAAAGCAAGGCCTAAGCGCCGACCAGATGCTTATTAAACTGCGTAACCGCGCCTTCACCGGCGCCGCGCCCGCACTGACCCCCACCGCCGACAACATCAAACTCGAACGCCGCCGCGAATTTCTCGGCGAAGGCATGCGATTCTGGGACCTCATACGATGGGGCGACGCCGAACGCCTTTTAACAGAAAACGACCCGGCTAACAACTCTATCCGCACCTTCGTAGAATGGAAAAAATACTTGCCTATCCCGCAAAGCGAAATAGACAAAGCAAAAGGTACGGCCTACGAACTGAAGCAAAATGCGAATTGGCAATAAACTACTTCTTTTACTTTAAAAAACAATACTACCATGAAAAAAATATATAAATATAGCTTTCTTGCACTACTGGCCTTATGTGCCGTAGCCGCCTGCAGCCCGCAGGAATTTGACGACTATTCGATGGGAGCGCCCGACAGCATCACGCCGGAGCAAATATCATTCACGGCCACGCCGTCAGCCACCACTCCCAATATCATTACCTTTACCAATACATCCGGCCTGAAACGCTCACATGCCATACTTTGGGACTTGGGCAACGGCGCCACGGCCAAAGGCGAAACCGCCACTGGCATGTATCCGATGAAAGGCCTCTACGTGGTATCCATGAGCGTCTACGCCCCCGACGGATCGCTGGTGATCAAAACCGAAAACCTCACTATCGCCAACGACGACTTCTCGCTAGTCGATTCGCCCGTTTATAACAAACTGACCGGCGGTATCGACAACCCCGACGGGAAAACATGGGTATTCGACCAATATAATAACTTCACCCAGGAAGTAGCCGACGCCTTAGGAAAAGACATCCGGGGGCACATGGGATTAGGCCCTGCCGGTGGCTACGACCAATCGTGGTGGGGCGCCGGCGTGAACGATAAACAAGCCACGGAACTATACAAATTCAAATTCACCTTTAAGCAATCCGGCACCCAACTGATCATCCAAAACAACAACAAAGGCTACGGACGCTGGGCATGCGCCAACGGACAACCGGGCGCAGTACAGGATGGCGACGATTCGGTCTTTGACTACTCCGGAGGCACATACAACTTCTCCATTGAAGAACCCCCCGGCGCTTACCCCATGATGACCATCTCCGCAAATGCCATCTTCGGCTACTACGCCTGCAACAACTCCTTTGAAATCATCTATCAGACCGAAGGAGCCATGGCCCTGCGAGTGCTGAATACAACGGAAAATCAAGACTGGGTATTCATCTTCTGCCGCGAAGACTTAAACATTGCCGAACCACCCACGCCGCCGATTGTTAAAGAACTACGGGAAGTGCCCTTATTCGAAGACTTTGAAGCCGACGACCTCTCAATAGCATTTGTACCGGAAAGTATGGGAAACCTAACCTCCATGCCCTACCAAAACCCCGCGCCCGTACCCATCAACTCATCGAACAAAGTAGCCCTCTATCAGAAATCAACCGAATTTTATTCCAACCTCTCGTTCACGACCCGCGACTACTTATTCGACCTTACAACGCTAAACAAAATCCGCGTCAAAGTATTCATCCCCTCCTACAACGACTACACAACCGAATATGCCGTAGCCGGCGACTGGATTACCAACAAAAAACTCTTGCCGCAACTGGCCGTCAAACTGCATGACAGCTCACGGGGAGGCAATGCATGGGAAACCCAAACCGAAATCATCCATGCAAACCTCGAAACAGACAAATGGATAGAACTACTCTTCGACTTCTCATCGGTAGCCGCCCGGACAGACTACGACAAAATCGTCGTACAATTCGGCGCAGAAGGACATGCCGGGCCCGGCATCTTCTTCTTCGACGACTTTTCATTCGACCGATGATATGAGATATTGAACTTTAGATCTTAGATAAATGACATTTAATAATTATCTTTGCAAACGATTATCAAAAATCAAAGATCAATGAAAATGACGACATGCTTATACCTGCTGATCGCCCTGTGGAGCGCGGCATCATGCGGTAGCAATACAGACTCGCCGGAAGTACTCGCCGGCGAACTGTCCGTATCGCCCCCGCAACTGACCGTGCTCCCTCAGGCGGGCAGCACAAACATCATCGTTACAGCAAACGCCGAATGGTCGGTTACCTCGGACAAAGACTGGTGCACCTACATGCCCTACATGGGGTACGCAGGCACGACAACAGTAAAAATAACAACAAAAACCAACTATACCGGTAGCCCCCGCACCGCCACCCTCACCTTCCGCGCAGGCGCCCACACACAAGCCTACACCGTTACACAAGAAGGCGAAGACCTCAACATCGACGCCCCGCCGGGCTACACCCTAGTATGGCACGACGAATTTGACACCCCGCGCAACCTCAACGGCGCCGCCGCCCTACCCGACGACAGCAAATGGTGGTACGAAACCGGCGCCGGCGGATGGGGCAACAACGAACTACAAAACTACATCCCCGCCATATCAGGCAGAGACACCTGCGCCGCCCTCTACGACGGTATCCTGCGCATCACCGCCCGAAAACAAGGAAATCAAGTACTCTCCATAAGGATGAACACCCACGATAGCTGGCTATACGGATACTTCGAAGCGCGCCTCAAACTCCCGGGAGGACGCGGCACATGGCCTGCCTTCTGGATGATGCCCAAAAACTTCACCGCATGGCCCGACGACGGCGAAATCGACATCATGGAAGAAGTCGGATACCGACCCAACTACGTATCCTCGACCATCCACTGCAAAGCATACTACCACGGCGCCGGCACACAAAAAGGAAACGAAAAATATGTCGCCACCGCCGAAACAGACTTCCACGTATACGCCGTCGAATGGACGCCCGACTACATCAGCGGACTGGTCGACGGCCTCAGCTACTTCCACTTCCCCAACGACAAACGCGGCAACAAAGACACATGGCCCTTCAACGCCCCCTTCTACCTCAAACTAAACCTCGCATGGGGCGGTAACTGGGGAGGCGCCGAAGGCGTCGACGAAGCCGCCCTCCCGGCGCGATACGAAATCGACTATGTACGAGTATTCCAAAAATAAAAAATAATCTATCATGGCCCTATTTTATAAAACCATCCGCCGCGGCAATCCGATGAAACCGGAAATCCCCAAAAAATGGTATCTCCTTCTAAGAAGCATCGGAACGGCACGCACACGAGACGTCGCCCGCCAAATGACGGCAAATACCATCCTAAACCCTAAAGAAGCGGAAATGGCCATATATCAATTAGTCAAAACCCTAATCATCATGTTGAAAGACGGGCATACCGTCCAACTCGACGACTTGGGCACTTTCTTCATTACCGCCACCTCCAACCCCTCAGACACAAAAAAGAAGTAACCGCTCGCAACCTGAGAGACCTGCACATCCGCTTCCGTCCCGACCCTGCGCTAAAAAAGGAAATAGACAAATCATCCTTGAGACCGATAGAAAGTTTGCTCACCTCATCATGATACAGGAGACAGTAATCTGGACACACCCCAGATAGTAATCTTGGCATACCCCAGATAGTAATCCGGGCATACCCCAGATAGTAATCCGGGCACACCCCAGATAGTAATATGGTCATACCCCAGATAGTAACCCATGCACACTTAAACGACTATTTACAAAATAATGAAACCCTTTAAAAAACAACACACAACGTGAAACAATCTTTATTCATACCCCCCGCCATTGCCGGACGCCGCCTACTCACGGCCGCCAGCCTCCTGCTCCTGCTTGCCGCCGCCTGCCGCTGCCCAACGCCGACAGACGGATTTGTCCGCGCCGACGGCCCCAACCTGATTACGCCCGCCGGAGAACAACTACACATCAAAGGAACCAACCTCGGCAATTGGCTCAACCCGGAAGGATACATGTTCGGCTTTCGGCAGGCAAACTCGGCGCGATTCATCAACGAAATGTTCTGCCAGCTGGTGGGACCAGACTATACCGCAACATTCTGGCGCGCCTTTAAAGACGCCTACATCACGCACGACGACATCCGGTTTATCCGCCAAACAGGCTGCAACACCATCCGCCTCCCGTTCCACTACAAACTGTTTACCGACGAAGACTACATGGGACTGACCGCGGCGCAGGACGGCTTTACACGTATCGACTCGCTCGTCGAATGGTGCCGCGCCGAAAGACTATACCTCATCCTCGACATGCACGACGCCCCCGGCGGGCAAACAGGAGACAACATTGACGACAGCTACGGATACCCATGGCTCTTCGAAAGCCGCGACAGCCAACAACGCTATTGCGAAATCTGGCAACGCATCGCCGACCGCTACAAAAACGAACCCGTCATTCTCGGCTACGAACTGCTCAACGAACCCATCGCCCCCTACTTCGGCGACACCGTACAACGCCTCAACGACCGCCTTGCCGACATCTACCGACAAGGCATCGACGCCATCCGCCAAGTCGACACCAACCACCTCATACTCCTCGGCGGAGCGCAATGGAACAGCAACTTCCACCCACTCGCACACTCCCCCTGCGACGACCGCATAATGTACACCTGCCACCGCTACGGCGGCGAACCAACGCCCGACGCCATCCGACACTTCATCCAATTCCGCGACAGCCTGAACCGCCCGATGTACATGGGCGAAATCGGACACAACCGCCCCGAATGGATGACCGCATTCTGCCGCACGATGAACGAAAACAACATCGGATGGACATTCTGGCCCTACAAAAAGCTCCACAGCTCGTCGTTCGTTGCCATTACTCCGCCGGCAAACTGGGACGCCATAATCGCTTTTGCCGAAGCCCCCCGAGCAACCTATAAAGAAATCCGCGATGCCCGCCCCGACCAGACCGTGGCACGTCAGGCAATGGCCGGTTTCATCGACGCCTGCCGGTTCCAAAACAACGTCGTACAAACAGAATACATCCGCGCATTGGAGTTGGATATTGAAAAATGAAAAATTGCCGCAGGCATGCTTTATATTTCACGAAAATAACATTACCTTTGTACAAAAATTATCAGACAGTAACATTATGCAAACCACAACCATTTTAAACCAAATTTATCAGCTATCGCTTCATGACCGTATGCTGATTGTCGAACATACGATGAATTCCATACGCATGGAAACCGGTAAACTGGCTACTGCCGTAGCGCTCATGGCCTCCGAATTTCCCGACGATAAAGACTTAACCACCTTTACCAAACGTGATATAGAAGACTACAAAAACAAATCAACAACTAAATAAATCAACAACCATGAAACATTTTCTTATCCTAAGCGGCTTATGTCTCCTCCTCTTCCCAGCCTGTGCACCGCGGATAGGAACAAGTGTGATGAAATCCTACCCTGCGCTGGACGCCAACGCGCAAGTCATTATTTATACCCCGTCGCAACCCATTCCCGACGGCACGGAAGCATTAGGGACCGTCACAGTAGCCGACGGCGGCGCCACAGTCCGTTGCGATTCCCTGACCATGATAACCCACGTACAGGCAGAAGCGAAAAAAATTGGCGGTAATGCAGTACTCATCACAGAACACCGGCGACCGTCGGTATTCGGCAACAATTGCCACCAATTTAAAGGCACCATCCTGCGGTTGGCTGACCCGGCCGCCGCCGCTTTAAGCGACCCGGACGACTCCCTCGCCGTCCATTACATCGCCGCGCCTGCCGGACGACAGCTTCCCCGCTGGCACTTCGGCGTCGACGCCGGCATCGGATGGCGCACCAACAAAGCCTTTCCCGGCCTTGATGCCGGATGGAAAGAGCACATCAACTCCCTGCGCTTCGGCACATCGTGGAATCTGCACGGCAATTACTTCTTTTCCGACGGAATGGGCATCCGGCTACTATACCAAGGCTCGCGAGCGGCGTACAGCAGCATGGCCTCACTCACTAGCAAAGAAGACGGAACGACTATCGTATCGGGCAAGCAAAACAGCCATGTGCTCACACAATACGTCGGCCCGGCCTTTGTATTGCGGGGAGCCGGCCCAAAAAAGAAATGGCTCTTCGACGTCGTTCTCGGCATAGGATACCTTTACTGGGAAGACGAAATACGCTTCTCCAACTACTTCATAACCACATCGGGAAGCACCATCGCATTTCAATCGTCGCTGGGCGTCGAATATAAATGGAACGACCACTGGGGCGCCGGCTTAAACCTGTCGACCATCGGCGGCGTTGTAAACAACGCCACACAGAATATAAACGGCCATATCACTCCGGTTACTTACGATGGCGAATACGGCGGCGAAGGCGTCAGCCGGGTAGAAATGCTAATCGGCCTGCGGTACTACATCAAATAAATCAAACATTACCTGTAGCGTTGCAGGACAGGAAGCGCATTACGCATCACGAAAAAAAACGTATCTTTGTAAACTTTTTTCACAACAACATGCGCATCCGTCCGCCCAAATTTATTCGACGTCTTTTCCCGTCTTACATCTGGAACTTTCCCGACGAGAAAGAAGCGGTCTTTTTGACTTTCGACGACGGCCCAAACCCCGACATTACGCCGTGGGTGTTGGAGCAATTAGACACGTACAACGCCAAGGCCACCTTCTTCTGTCTGGGGAAAAACGTCGAAATGTACCCCCTCGTATTTGAAGAAATCAAACGTCGTGGCCATGCCGTAGGCAATCATTCCTACAGCCATCTAAAAGGCTGGGGAATGGACACGGGCGCCTACCTGCGCGACGTCGATTTTGCCGGCAGCTTCATCGGCGGCAACCTGTTTCGCCCGCCCTATGCACGCATCGGGCCGAATCAGGCGCGGATGCTGAGCGAACGATACAAAATTATCATGTGGAACGTCCTGAGCCGGGATTACAGCCGCAACCTCTCGGAAAAAGCCTGCGTGCGCGGCGTCATCAAACACCTCCAGCCGGGCGACATCGTCGTATTCCACGACTCCCCAAAAACACTCCGGAACTTAAAATACGCCCTGCCGGCCGTATTACAATTTATCCAATCGAAAGGATGGAAATACAAAGCCATAAAATTATAAATTACAAATGAAGAACTATCGTGTATTATTAATAGGAAGCGGCGGACGGGAACATGCGCTGGCATGGAAACTGGCGCAAAGCCCACAGTTGGACAAGCTATGGACCGCCCCCGGAAACCCCGGCACGGCGGTAATAGGCAAAAACGTTCCAGTCGCTGCCACCGACTTTGAAGGATTGAAAACCACCGTGCTAACACAACAAATCAACCTCGTGGTCGTCGGCCCCGAAGAACCGTTAGTCAACGGACTGGTCGATTGGTTTGCCGCCGACCCTGCCCTGGCGCACATACCACTCATCGGCCCATGCCGGCGGGGAGCGCAGCTGGAAGGAAGTAAAGATTTTGCCAAACAATTCATGCAACGACATCAAATCCCTACAGCGCGGCATCAAACCGTCACACACGACACCCTCGCCGACGGCGACGCATTCCTCGACACCCTCCCCGCCCCCTACGTCCTGAAAGCCGACGGGCTAGCTGCCGGCAAAGGCGTACTCATCATCGACTCACGCGACGAAGCAAAACAGCAACTGCGGCATATATTACAAGGCCTCTTTGGCGCCGCCGGCGACAAGGTCGTTATCGAAGAATTCCTGCAAGGCACAGAAGTATCCGTCTTTGCACTGACCGACGGCGAACACTATAAACTGCTGCCCGAAGCAAAAGACTACAAACGCGTCGGCAATCACGACACAGGACCGAACACCGGCGGCATGGGCGCCGTCTCGCCGGTACCATTCGTAACACCCGATTTCCGGGAAAAAGTCGAACAGCAAATCATCCGACCGACCATCCGCGGCCTCCAACAGGAAGGCATCGACTACCGCGGATTCCTCTTCTTCGGACTGATGAACGTCGCCGGACAGCCCTATGTCATCGAATACAACGTCCGCATGGGCGACCCCGAAACCGAAGCCGTCATGCCCCGCCTGTCAACCGATTTACTCGACCTCTTCGACGGCATAGCTCGCCGCACCCTGCACGAAAAAACCTGCGACATTATCCCCGACACCGCCGTAACCGTCGTATGCGTATCGGGAGGCTACCCCGGAACCTACGCAAAAAACTACCCGATAAACATCCTGCCGGACATGCCGGACAGCCTGCTATTCCATGCCGGCACAGCGATACGCGAAGGAAAACTGGTAACCGCCGGCGGGCGCGTACTTTCCCTTACCGCACTGGCGCCCAACATCGCCGCCGCCCGTGAAAAAGCCTATGCAGCGTTGACCGCCATCCAATTCAAAAATAGCCACCACCGTACCGACATCGGGCTAGACATCGCCCCTGCCGCCGAACCGCGCCACGCTATGAGCGCCCCACCGGAAGAATAACACACCTATGCCGGCTGAAATACTAAAACGGAACACCTTTTTTGCCACCTGTTTTTACCTTGCGACGCTGCTCGCATTATGGCTACCGCAGGCGCTACTCACAACCGGCGCGCCGGCGTGGGACGACGCCCACGCCGTAGCCCCGTCGTCGGAATGGATAAGCGGCCTTCTTCAACCGGCGCTATCGACATGGACAGCATTTGCCCTGACATTCATTACGGCGCTACTACTCTCATTCCTCAACTACCGGCATCTATTCTATCCGTCGGACGGGTATTTATTGCCCCTACTCTACATCCTCACCGCCGCCGCCATTCCCTCGACACAATGGTTCTCCGGCGCACACGCGGCAGCAACGGGGGTAATATTCGGATTAAATGCCCTGTTCTGCTCCTATCAAAAAACACCCGGACTAAGTGACCTTTTTACGGCCGCCTTCTGCTTTTCCCTCTCCGCTATTTGCTTCCCACCCGGATTATTACTACTGATGCTACTACCGGCGGCAGCATTTTTCCTGCGACCGGCGGCATGGCGCGACTGGGTAGTAATGCTCATTGGCGCCGCATTACCCTTTGCCTACTTTCTTTTATTCTCTTGGCTTTCGCTACACGACATCGCCGCCGCCACCGAAAATATTGCCGCCCTGTTACCCGACTTCCCCGTTACGATACCCGACATCGACCCGCCCGTCCTCATCCTTTGGAGCGTATTGACGGGAATCATATTGCTGGCATTAGTCCACGGCATACCCAAACAATCCGGCACATGGACAAAAACAATTTACATACGCATCATTTTTACTTGGATGTTCATCCTTCTGGCTGCCGGATTCGTCCTCTATCCGGCTTACGGCTATCACCTGATGCCGCTATGCGCATTACCGGTCGCCGCCATCGCAACCGGCTACTTTGCCCGGCCGCGCAACAAACGACTCCAACGACTCTGCTGGCTACTCTGGCTCGCAGCGATAGTATATGTACAATGGCATATCCTGCATTAAAACACCGGCAACGGGCATTCCGCCGCCGGCGCCGTGCTCCCAAGAAAATACTTGGATATTAAAAAAAATACATATCTCTGTACCCCTAAAATGTACCGAAGGATGAATATTTCAAAACACCCGGGTATTGCTGCTTCGCGTCTAAGGGACGCCGAAGGGGCTTCGTGTTGTGTGATATTTAATTCTACCCCCTCCACACACTCTCTCTCACTGATAACCTGTTAGTTAAAGCCGGCTTAAACAGCCGTATCGTACATGCGTACCGCAGGGGAGTAGACTATTTCATACGCGCCATCTGCTCGAACATGCGCGCCATCTGCTCGAGCATGCGAGTCATCTGCTCGAGCATGCGAGCCATCTGCTCGAGCATGCGAGTCATCTGCTCGAGCATGCGAGTCATCTGCTCGAGCATGCGAGTCATCTGCTCAAGCATGCGAGTCATCTGCTCGAGCATGCGGGTCATCTGCTCGAGCATGCGAGCCATCTGCTCGAACATGCGAGCCATCTGCTCGAGCCGGCAGGAAAATAAATTGAAAATTTATCCTTTATACTCATTATTATACATTCAGTATTAATTAAAATTTTTAAAACTATGGCAAGGAATAGCAGTATCCCCACCAAAGACGTCGACTTCAATGTCCGTCAAAACGTTATCGCCACTACGGCCAGTACTAACCGCACCGCATGGAACCTCGACGACGCGCACCCCCGCGCCTGTGGCGATCGAAGCGCCCGACTGCGACATTGATACGTCGGTAATCGGCCGGGTGTCAATCCACTTCTTTGAAAAAGGAAGTCGCCACAAAAAGGGCAAACCCCGACGGGCAGCATTGCGGCAAAACCGTCTACTTCGCCCTCCGCTGGGAAAATACACGAGGCGAAAAAGGCCCCTGGTCGGATATCATGAGCGCCACTGTCCCGTAGGAACGGAGAACTAAGAGTTAAGAACTGTGAACTACTATTCCATCCCCGCCAGCGGGGGTGGACTTCACAATAAACAATTAATAATCGAGAAATATAGCAACGATTGAAATAGATAGACGAGTACGAAATTAACTAAAATCACAAAACATTACTATGAAGAAACTATTTTTACTATCAGCTTTAGCGTTGTCCATGTCCGCTGCATGGGGACAAAGCGGCACAGGCGATGCACCTACAAAGATTAACCTTTCGGAGTCGCGCCTTACGGCATGCGCAGGTTCGGAGATTACGCTGGTTGCCGCTGCCGGATGCTCGTTCGGCAAGCCTCAATGCCGCTACCACCTATTGGGTGCGCAAAATCGGCACGACCGCTTGCAAGGATACCACCGGCAGCACGACGACTTATTCTATCGGTACCGATGCATCCAATTATACTGCTATCGGTACTTATGACTTCACGCGGCACGCCCACGATGCGACCTGTAATACTTCGTGGGTTGCTTCGACCGGCACATATACATTAACTGTTGCACCACCTGCTTCGCCCACTTCTTTTTATACATGCCGTTCGCTGACTTGGAGTAACGCTTTACGCAATGCGGACGGGTGTTCGGGTGTAAGCTCGCTATCAACAGACAGGCAACCTCCCGCCCAATACCTGCTGAGTAATTCCAGTTCGTATGGTTATTATTACAATTGGACGTGCGTTCACGATTATGCCTCCACTTTGTGCCCTCTTCCTTGTCGCGTACCGACTAAGTCTGATTTTGAGTACCTTATTGGTTGCACTTCCACCATTGCGTTAGCCAATGCTTGGAGGCTTCCCGGATACGTTATTGGTTCCAATATCTATAGTGAGGGCGGGTTGTACGTGGAGGGCTACTATTGGTCTTTTACAGAGTACAGTATCCACCAAGCGTACGGCTTGTCCTACATGGGCGTTGTCAGCGGTATACCTCCCGTGCACCAATGGGAGAAGTCAGATGTGTATCAGGTGCGTTGCGTGAAGTAGTCACTGTAACTTATTAAATTTTAATTTTTAGTTATAGCAGCCGCCCGCACAAGTGGGCGGCTGTTTTTTCCTCCGCGTAGAATAGACTGGTTGTATTTTGCGGATGCGCCTGTGTATCTGCTCACGCTCAAGCCCATTTCCCTAATTAAAAAAATTGTCGTATATTTACCCGCAATTTATGGCCATAGAACATTTTTTATTAGTTGCAGCCGTATTACTTTTTTTAAGTATCATGGCCGGTAAGACTGGCTACCGGTTTGGTGTGCCTGTGCTGTTGCTGTTCCTTATGATAGGGACGCTGGCTGGCTCCGAAGTGTTTAGTATTATTAGCCTTGATAATTTTCATGTGGCACAAAATATCGGAGTGATAGCGCTGGTCTGTATCCTGTTTTCGGGCGGTATTGATACGAAATATAAGGAGATTCTACCCGTCGCACGGCAGGGTGTTATGTTAGCTACGCTCGGGGTGCTGCTGACGGCGTTAATTACGGGCGTTTTCATTTATTTTCTGACCAATTGGTTTTTCCCCAATGTTACGTTAACCTTCCTCGAATCGTTACTGCTGGCGTCGGTCATGTCGTCGACCGATTCGGCGTCGGTCTTTGCGTTGCTGCGGTCGAAAGGCCTGCTGTTGCGCCACCGCCTGCGCCCGTTGCTGGAGCTGGAAAGCGGGAGTAACGACCCGATGGCGTATATGCTGACCATTACGTTGATTTCGATTATCCAGCAGTTGCAGGTGTCGTCCGAAGCGACCATCGCGTGGGGCAACGTGGCGCTGATGTTCTTTGCGCAGTTAATAATCGGCGCGTTTCTTGGATTCCTGCTGGGGAAATTGGCCGTGCGGGTGATCAATAAAATCAATATTGACAACGACGCGCTGTACCCGATATTGTTGCTGTCGAGTATGCTATTTGTCTTTTCCCTGACGTATTTTCTGATGGGCAACGGGTTTTTGGCCGTCTATGTGGCCGGTCTGGTGATGGGTAACAGTAAATTCGTACACAAACGCACAACGCTGAAATTCTTCGACGGGCTGGCGTGGCTGTTTCAAATTGTGATGTTCCTCGCCTTGGGCTTGCTGGTCAACCCGTCGGAACTGCTGCCGATTATGGGTATCGGTATTTTGGTCGGCGTATTTATGATTCTCTTTTCGCGACCGGCGGCAGTACTTATCAGTTTGTTGCCATTCCGGAACATGACATTCAACGACCGGCTGTATGTATCGTGGATCGGCTTGCGCGGCGCAGTGCCTATCATTTTTGCGACATACCCGATGATTGCCGAAATCCCCCATGCACGTACAATGTTCAACATCGTGTTCTTCATCACAATTCTTTCTTTGATGGTGCAGGGAACCTCCGTATCGTGGTTTGCCCGCCTGCTTGGACTGGCGCGACCGGTTACAACAAAGCGGAGACTGGATGATTTTGACGTGGACTTTGCCGACGAGATGAAATCTTCGATGATGCAAATTACCGTTACCGACGCCATGTTACAAAACGGGCATCACTTGATGAACCTCCCGCTACATGCCAAAGCGCTAGTCGTAATGGTTAAACGGGAAGATAACTATTTTATTCCGAAAGGCAGTACGGAATTGCGAACCGGCGACAAATTACTGCTGATTTGCGAAGACAATAAGATTTTGGAAGAAACCTACAAAATGTTGGGCGCCGAAGTAGCCACCAAAGTAGAAATCGAAGAAGAAGACTGACCGGAAATTAACGAACGACAATGGGCGAAGAACGAATCAAAGAAGCATGGATGGTTATTGTAAACCCAAAGGCCGGCAGCGGCAAGGGACTTACGGACTGGCCGATTATTTCCAACCAGATGAACCGTAGCGGCGTTGATTTCAGTTGCGTATTTACCGAACATAAATATCATGCCGTCGAACTGACGGTCAAAGCCATTCATGACGGCTACCGAAAATTGGTAGCCATCGGTGGCGACGGCACGATTAACGAAATTGTCAACGGACTGTTTATCCAGCAAAAAGTCAAACCGTCGGCGGTATCGCTGGCTGTGATTCCCGCCGGTACAGGCAACGACTGGCTACGCATGTTCGGCATTCCCGATACATATTCCCAAGCGGTAGAGTCCATCGTCAACCACCGCACTATTTTACAGGACGTCGGCCTGATTTCGTTCTACGAAACACGCATCAAACATCAGCGCTACATGGCCAACGTCGCGGGCATGGGCTTCGACGCGATGGTTAACCGGCTGTTCAACCACCTGAAGGACGAAGGCCGATACAGCAAAAATATGTACCTGAGCGGCACATTTAAAACGCTGCTCTCGTACCGCCCAAAACGTTTTACGGTGAAAGTGGACGGTCAGTTGGTCTTTGAAGGCGATGTACTGTCGGCAGCAGTCGGCATCGGGAAATACAACGGCGGCGGGATGAACCAAATGCCTAATGCCGTGGTAGACGACGGACTGTTCGATATTACGATAGTCAAACAAATGAACCCGCTAAAAGTGCTGTATCACTTCCGTAAATTGTATAACGGGAAAATTTATCGTATCTCCAAAGTCATTGCCCGGCAGGGGAAGCAGATTTACATTGACACCCTCCCCGAAAGCCCCATCGAAATCGACGGTGAAGCGATGGGCTACTCGCCATTCACCTTCGAGTTAATACCACAAAGCATTAAAGTGGTCGTGGGGGCGGAGTATGGGATGTGAGCGTGTGAGCGTCTCTCCTCATCTCCAAGGGAAGCGAGGGAAATCACTGAAAAAGCACTCTTTAGTCAAAAAATAATTGAATATTTAAGAAACATATATCTTTATGCCTTCAAAATGTAGAAAACGATGAATACTTCAAAACACGCTATCATTTCTGCTTCGCGCCTCTCGGACATCGAAGGGGTTTCGTTTTTTTAGTATTTAATTCTACCTCCTCTAACACGAATTCCATTAGTTATTACTATCAAAACTGTTCATCGCCTTACGGCAGATTCTTCTACGGGCAGTAAGCAGTCATGGGTGTTATCTCAGCAATATGGCGAGTTTCACAGAGCCCTTTTGCAAGTAAATTAATCCTTGTCCGCGCCCGGTTGGTGTCAGGTGTATTGTTAGTGGCACAATAAGAAAAGGGCGAACAATGAGGGTCGAGAATTATTGCCGTCTGCTTCAGCAGTGGGATGAAGAATCTATTTCCTTGTTTTGCTATGAGAAATTTTACACGCAAAATTACAATTGTGCCGCCTGATAAAATTAAAAGAGGCTGCCTCTTTTGGGACAGCCTCTTTTAGCGGTGCGGACGGGACTCGAACCCGCGACCCCGTGCGTGACAGGCACGTATTCTAACCAGGCTGAACTACCGCACCGGATTTTTTTTGAGTGTACAAAGGTACATCATTTTTTGAATGTAGCAAAATTTATTTTTAGTAATATCATGTATCACCCCTCGCTCCCCACGAATTCCCTCACAATCCTTTCTGCTTGCTTCAGCGCTTCATGGAGGGAATGGTTTATGATGACTTTATCGAATAGCGGGGCATATTCTAGTTCTTCGACGGCTTTTTGCAGGCGTCGTTCAATGGCTTCGGGCGAGTCGGTACGGCGGGCTTGCAGGCGTTGACGCAGAGCTTCAATCGAAGGCGGCTGGATGAATACTGACAGCGCTTGCGCGCCCAGTTTTTCTTTGATGCGCAGGCCCCCCTTCACGTCAATGTCGCATACTAATATATGCCCTTTTGCCCATATCCGTTCGGCTTCGGCGTTTGGCGTGCCGTAAAAATGGCCGGCATAGACTTCTTCCCATTCAAGAAATTCATTACGGGTAATTTTTTCGCGGAATATATCGGGCGTAACGAACCAGTAGTCGACGCCGTGTTGCTCATTGCCCCGCGGCGTCCGGCTGGTGACTGATACGGAAAATTCCAGTGCGGGAAACAGCGCCAGCAGATGGCGGACAATCGTCGTTTTACCGGAGCCGGAGGGAGCGGAAAAAATAAGAACTTTGTTCATGGTTGCAAAGGATGAACGGATAGAAATAAAAAAGATGAAAAAGGGCGCTGCCCCTTTTCATCTTTTTTATTTCATTGCCCGCCGTTAGTTAATGGTAGCCATGTGTGCAATCAAATCCAATACTTTATTGGAATAACCCCATTCGTTGTCATACCATGCGACTAATTTTACGAAATGCGGATTGAGCGCGATGCCTGCTTTGGCGTCGAACACGCTGGTACGCGGCTCGTGTATAAAGTCGCTTGATACCACATCATCTTCGGTATACCCCAGGATGCCTTTCATTTCGCCGTCGGCGGCTTTTTTCATTGCCGCTTTGATTTCGTCGTAGGTAGCGGCTTTTTCGATGCGGCAGGTTAAGTCGACCACCGAGACATCCAGCGTCGGTACACGCAGGGACATGCCGGTCAGCTTGCCGTTCAGTTCGGGGATAACCTTCCCGACGGCTTTAGCCGCCCCTGTCGAGGAGGGAATAATGTTACCTGAGGCCGCACGACCGCCGCGCCAGTCTTTCACCGACGGCCCATCAACGGTTTTTTGCGTGGCGGTCGTCGAATGCACGGTTGTCATCAGCCCTTCGATGAGGCCGAAATTATCGTGAATCACTTTTGCCAGCGGAGCCAGACAGTTTGTCGTACACGATGCGTTCGAGACAATCTGTTCTCCTTTGTAGGATTGATGATTTACGCCACATACAAACATCGGCGTATCGTCTTTCGACGGCGCTGACATCACTACCCGTTTAGCGCCAGCCCGAAGATGTGCTTCGGCTTTTTCCTTTGTCAGGAACAAACCTGTTGATTCGACGACATATTCTGCGCCGACTTCACGCCAGTTCAGGTTGGCAGGATCTTTCTCAGCGCTTACGCGGATACTTTGCCCGTTGACTATCAATCGACCGTCGCCGACTTCAATCGTCCCTTTGAATTGCCCGTGAATCGTGTCATAGCGTAACATGTAAGCCATGTAATCCACTCCTATCAGATCATTGATACCGACCACTTCGATGTCGTTACGTTCTTCTACCGCCGCGCGGAATACCAGACGCCCGATGCGTCCAAAACCATTAATACCAACTTTAATTTTTGCCATAATTTAATTTTTTAAAGATTAATTTGAAGACACAAAGGTAAGCATTTTTTGGAGAATTACGAATTGCGGCAATCACCCCAATCAAAACACAGACTCAACCGCCAAATACAACTGAGTTATTGCACGCGGCTGCAAATACACACCACGGCGAGTCAAAGTTAGGTGCTTACTGAAGCTTCCCGAATTGCCCGATAAGTGATACACCTTGTCAATTGGCTATTGGAAGGTGTAGGCGTTTGCCATTAACCATTATCTATGATCTCCTGTACCTTATTTTAGAGAGGCCGGTAAGGGTGCAAATGTCCGGCAGGGGTATTCCAGTCCTGTGCGCGTTGAGCGCTACGTTTCGCAGACCTTCTTCCCGACCTTTTTCCACCCCGATGGCTTCGCCTTCCGCCCGACCTTCGATCCTGGCGGTATAGAAGGCATCCCACTCACCGCGGCAGCTCTCCAATACACGGTCGTAAGCCTGTTTCTCCTTGTCCGATAACTTGTCGTAATCTAATAACTCCCGTGCTTGTGATAACCCTTTCGCTTTGAAGTCATCTTCAATCTTGTTGTTCTTCAGATAATATATCCATTCGTCGAGCGTGTCTTTGGCGATGTCATCAAA
>JAITKF010000037.1 GCA_031278545.1 Prevotellaceae bacterium | reverse complement strand
CCTCACTCCGAGCGAGGATTTTGTCAGTAAAAGCGAGGACGACCTCACTCGGAGCGAGGAATGAGGTTCGACGGGAAATAAAAACCCCGCTCACGTTGTCAGACTTGACTTTTTGAGCGGGGTTTTTTTCTGTTCGGGTATTTGGAAGTTACTCCTTTTTCCCGTACTTTTGCCAGAAAAAGAAGAAAAATGAATCTATCGCCGGTTTTAATTTTAATTTTAATTTTTATTGCCCCTCATGCTGCTGCGCAAAACGACACTGTACCCTTTACGGCGCAGTCCGAAACGCGTTCCCCTTGTATATTTGTTATCCCGTCGGTATTGGTTTCTTATGGGATCATTACCCGGTTTACGCCGGCATTGCAAAAGGTGGATAAAACGATTGACGACCGTGTTTCGCAGTCGATTCATCAAAGATATGTCATTGACGATTACCTTCAGTATGCGCCTTATATCGGAATTTATGCGCCGGATTTGTTCGGCATAAAGGCCAAACATACTCTTATCGACCGGACACTTGTGCTTGGCGCTTCGATGATTATTTGCGCAAGCGCCGTTCAAATTCCTAAACATTTAACAGGTGTTATGCGTCCCGATGGCTCAAATACACATTCTTTTCCTTCGGGACATACGGCTACGGCGTTCCTTGGGGCGCATATCCTGTATAGGGAATATAAGGAGACGGCGCTCTGGATGGGTATGGCAGGATACGGCATGGCGGCGATAACCGGCGCCATGCGCGTCATCAACCGGAAACACTGGTTCAGCGATGTGCTGGCCGGTGCAGGCATTGGTATAATCAGCGTCGAACTGGCGTATTTGATGCTACCGGTATGGCATCGGATTTTTAAAATAAACCGCCCGTATTCGCCGGTTATCAATCCGGTAATCAATCAAACCTCGTGGGGACTCGGCCTAACGAAGGTGTTTTAACAGGGATGGAATATTGTTTTCCTCATTTATAGCCTTGCTTATACTCAATTAATCCATTTCATTCGGTTCGGAAGCAAATTCGTATTGCTATTATTCCCCTCAACGGGGTCTTACGTTTTCACGCAAAAAAATTTAACGGTAGACTTTCCGTGTTGTTTCGTAATATATAGTAAGGAGATTTTTAAGGCATGGAAAATACGAAACAACTTTTAGGTAAATTTATCGCGGGTACGGCGCGGAAAGACGAGCGGGCGGTATTGCGACAATCGCTGTTGCAACTCTCGGACGTAGAACTGACACAATTGTTGTCGTCCGTGTGGGAGGAATACACGTTTGCCGACGCCGCCGACCGTCGGGAGGTCGATAAACTGTTGCGTCAATTGCACGTGCAGCCGTCGCTTCCGCTACGTCGCCGGATGGTGATGCGGATGTTTACCAAAGCGTCCGGCATTGCAGCGGCGTTCTTCATTCCGCTGGCCCTGGGCGCGACGTTCTATTTATATGTAGAGAACAGCCGGCTGGCGTCGTTTGTCGACAAGCAGGTTTCCGTCTACGTCAAAAGCGGCGACAAGGCCGAAATTACCTTGCCCGACAGTTCGGTGGTCTACTTGAATGCCGCCACCATGCTGTCGTATGCTTCCGACTACGGGATGAAACGGCGGGCGGTCGATCTCCGTGGGGAAGCCTATCTGAAGGTCGTTCACAATCCGACGGCGCCTTTCTATGTCAATGCCGGCGAGGTGCTGATAGAAGTGTTAGGAACGGAATTTAACGTGTCGTCATATGAGGAGTTAGACCTCATCGAGACCACGCTGGTCGACGGGTCGATAAAATTGACGACCCGCGGTGCGCATCCGCAAATTGTGCAGCTGTCGCCCAACGAAAAGGCGATCTATTATAAACGAGACGGGCGGCTCACAGTAGCCGCCGTCGACCCCTACTTTGAAACCGCGTGGCTACGGGGAGAGTTGCAGTTTCGTTCGGCCGAATTTGCCGATATTATTTATAAGTTGCAACAACGCTACGACGTAACAATTACCGTCGTCGGCAACCGGAGCTACCATGAACGGTTTACCGGCAGTTTCAAAGAAGATAATGTATACGGCGTATTGCGTTCCCTCCAGTTGCACTACCATTTTACGTATACCGCTACGACCGACAAGAAAATAGAAGTGCATTTTAAATAACCTGTTTCTGGCTATACGATAGACTAATTTATTAATTTAACATAGACATTATGAGTGATACTAATTTTCAAACAAACGGCATGACTAAGCGGCGTCTGTTTTTGTTTTACCTCTGCGGCCTTGCGTTCGCAGTATTCGCGGCATGGCCGACGTGTGCCGGCGCCCAGCCGGCTAATATAACGATTTCGGTGAGCAACGAGAATTTGCGTGCGGTGTTCGATAAAATTGAAAAAGAAACCGTCTACCGGTTTACTTACTTAGACGTCGTACTGCCGACGGAAACGAACATTACGCTGTCGTTTCGGGATGCGCCGATAGAGACGGTCGTCGCCCGACTGCTTGCCTCTACGCCGCTGACATGGAAACGGACAGGGAATACGTTTGCCATTATCCCCAAACCCCCGATAGCGACCAATACGATTATTCGCGGCCGCGTGCTCGATGAGGCGGGACAACCGCTAGTCGGCGCCGGCGTATTTGTGAAAAACACCCGTACCGGCGCCGCCACCGACATCGACGGTCGTTTCTCTATCAACGCCACTACCGACGCCCTGCTCGAAGTATCCTTCATCGGCTTTCTTACCCGAACGGTCAATCCGGAGGGACGTACGGAGATAGAAATAGTCCTGACGCCGGATACGCAGATGCTCGAGGAAGTAGTGGTAGTGGGCTATGGCGTGCAAAAGAAAGTAAACCTTACCGGGGCCGTTGACCAAATTACTTCGGAAGTTTTTGAAAAACGTCCGATTACTAACATTTCTCAAGGTTTAGTGGGAGCTGTCCCAAACCTCAACATTAAACTGTTAGACGGAAAACCCACGCAATCGCCCGACTACAATATCCGGGGCGCTACATCCATCGGGCAAAGCGGCAATGCACTGATATTAATCGACGGCGTCGAAGGAAACCCGGCCATGTTAAATCCGAATGACGTAGAAAGCATCTCTGTGTTAAAAGATGCCGCTTCGTCGTCTATTTACGGCGCCCGGGCGGCATTCGGCGTCATCCTGATTACCACCAAATCGCCGGTTAAAGGAAAAACAAGCGTAACCTATACCGGCAGCGTAACCGCAAAATCACCTACCACGATACCGGATAACATTACCGATTCGTATCCATGGGCGCAAAGCTTCAATACGGCGTGGTCAAACTGGTATGATAACGGCACAACGCCTACGGCGATTAATAAAACGATTGCATTTTCTCCGGAATACCTGAACGAAATAAAAAGACACTACGAAGACCCCTCCCTGCCAAAAGTCGAAGTCAATCCGACTACCGGCGAATACCGCTATTATTATAGTACGGACTGGTATAAGGAATTATACAAAAACTATTTCTTTGCACAAGACCATAATATTGCGATTTCGGGAGGCAACGACATTGCGACGTTCTATGTGTCGGGAAGGTATAACGGTGAAGACGGGTTGTATCGCTACAATACGGATCATTATACCATGTATAACTTACGTTCGAAGGGAACGGTACAAATCACCAAATGGTTGCAATTGGAAAATAATACCGAATATTCGATGATGTCCTATCACCAGCCGCTTAATGTAGGCGAAGGCAGAGGGATATGGCGCAATATTGCCGACGAGGGGCATCCGTTGGCGCCGCTGCTTAACCCCGATGGATCGCTGAGCTTTTCTGCGGCCTATACGGTAGGCGACCAGTATTATGAAAAAAACAATACAGACATCCGTATGCGGGAAGTAAGGAATAAAACAGAGCTCAAAGCGGAATTTCTTGATAAAAGCCTAACCGTTCGCGCCGATTTCACATTCCGAAACAGGGATAGCTACCAAGACCGCGTGCAAGTGCAAGTCCCGTATAGCCGTTACTACGACGTCGTGCAATATATCGGCACCAACACCAATGATTTCTATGCTTACCGAAGCGTTACAGACTATCTGGCGACCAATGTATATGCCGACTATACGAAAACATTTAATAACGCCCATACCTTTAAGTTCCTTGCCGGATTTAACTACGAACAGTCGGAATACGGACGGATTACCGCCACCCGCAACGGCCTTGTTACCGACGATGCAAGGAATATTAACCTGGCTACGGGCGAAAATATAACCACTGCCGGACGTTATGAAAAATGGGAAATCGCCGGAGGCTTCTTCCGAATGAACTATCATTTTAAAGAACGCTATTTGTTGGAAGTTAACGGACGCTATGACGGCTCGTCGAAATTCCCCGAATCGCAGCAATGGGGTTTTTTTCCGTCGGCCTCGGTAGGTTGGCGGGTTTCTGAGGAACCGTTTTGGAAGATGAACCACCGCATTATTTCCAACCTGAAAGTACGCGCTTCGTATGGTTCGTTAGGAAACGGGGCGATTACTTCGTACTCATTTGCCGAAAAATTCTCCATTACGCAATCGGGGCGTATCTTGAACGATATTCGTCCGCAGAAGACCAGCCAGCCGAATGTGATTCCTGCAAGCCTGACGTGGGAAACCGCGACCAACGGTAATATCGGGCTGGATGTCGTCGCCTTCAATAACCGCCTGCAATTTACCGGCGATATCTACCGCCGCTGGACAAAGGACATGTACACCGTAGGACCAAGCGTCCCCGCCGTGTTCGGCGCCGACGTGCCGAAAGGTAATTATGCGGATATGGAAACGCAAGGATGGGAACTGTCCATAAAGTGGGAAGACCAATTCCCACTGGCCGGGAAAATATTTGGCTATAACCTGCGGTTCATTTTATCGGATTACACATCGGTTATTACAAGATACTACAACCCCGATAAAAACTTGAGCGATTACTACGAAGGTCAACGTATCGGGGAGATATGGGGCTATCAGGTGGAAGGCTTATTCCGGTCGGACGAGGAAATTGCAAATTCGCCTTACCAGGGTAACATAAGAAGCACCGCGTCCCGAGTCAATCATGTCGGCGATTTAAAATTCAAGAATCTGGATGACGACAAAGTAATCTATCAAGGATTAAACCGTGTAGGCGATTCGGGCGACAAAACAATTATCGGTAATTCGGAACCCCGCTACATATATGGGATTAATATTGGAGCCGACTGGTACGGGGTCTTCTTTAATACATTTTTTCAAGGAGTCATGAAGCAGGACTGGTATCCCTCCAGCGAATCCCGTTTTTGGGGACAATACAACCGCCCGTATAACGCCTACCCGCGCTGGCAACAAAGCAACCAATTTAGGGAGGAATTAGGAAACTTTGAGGCTTATCTTCCCCGGTTGGTCGGCTATCAGGCGCAGTCGTCCGGTGCGGCGCTCACGGTGCCGAATGACCGCTATTTGCAAAACGTAGCGTATATCCGTTTGCGGTCGCTGAATATAGGCTATACGTTGCCTAAACAGCTGGTGACGAAAATCGGTGTAAATGATATAAAGATATACCTCTCCGGAGAAAATATATGGACATGGTCGCCGTTGTATAACCTGACCTCCGACACCGACGTAACCGGCATCTACGGTTCCGACCGCGATTTGTCGGACGGCAGCGCAGGCGACGGCTATAATTATCCTATGCTGAAATCCTTTTCTCTTGGATTAACGGTTCATTTTTAAACTAACTCCTAATACATTTTAATATGAAAAAGATATTATTTACATGGTTTTTTATTGCCGGCCTGCTGTTTTGCAATAGCGCCTGCGATTTGAATGAGTTTCCGGAAGATACGGCTTCCAGTGTCGCCATATTCGGATCGGCAAAGGGATTGGAATTATACGCTAATTCTTTTTATGACATCCTGCCGGGACCGGGAAGCGGTGTCTTTGCGGTGGATAACAATTCGGATATTGTCGCCCGGCAAGGGGTCGATGTACGTTTTTCGCCAAATGCGTTAAATTCGACCACCAGCAGTGGCTGGTCTTGGGGCGACCTGCGCAATCTCAACTTCTTTATTGAAAATTGTGAAAAAAGCAGCGTCCCCGAAAAGAACCATTACCTCGGGTTAGCGCATTTCTTCAGGGCTTATTTCTATTTCGAAAAAGTAAAACGCTTCGGCGATGTGCCGTGGATTGAAAAAGTGATTGAAGTGGATGACGACGCCACTTTATACGGAACGCGGGACAGCCGGTTTGAGGTAATGGAACGTGTACTGGCCGATTTAAACTATGCGATTGACAACATTTCCTTGACAAACGACCCTACCCGAACGCTTATTACAAAAAATGTAGCGCGGGCGTACAAAACAAGGATTTGTTTGTATGAAGCATCCCTGCGGAAATACCACACGAGGTACGGCCAACAAGCCACAGCCAACGACTGGTACCGCGAAGTGGTAAGGACAGCCAATGAAATTACCGGTTTTTCATTGCACCAAGGTAGCTCGGCCTATCGCGACCTGTTTATTCAAAAGGTTCCTTTTACGGATGAGACCATTCTCTGTATTGCCCTGAATGCGGATTTAAAAGTGTACAGCTCTATCAACCGCAGCACAATAAGCCCTACCTATGGCGATCGCCCGTGCCTGACCCGACGCTTTGTGAATACGTACTTAAATTTGGATGGTACGTCGTTTACCGATTATCAAATGCCGTTTGCTTCTGAAGTCAAAAACCGCGACACCCGTTTGAAACAAACCATCCGCCTTGGCGATTACAAAAGAACGGAGAACGGCGTGCCGGTGGCGGCGCCGCCCAACCTCGACCAATCGTACACCGGATACCAGATTATTAAAGGATGCTATGATGAACGTTTCCCGTATGACGATGAAAACTTGAATGACAACGCGCATATCATTATGCGATGGGCGGAGGTGTTGCTGAACAAAGCCGAAGCATTAGCCGAACTGGGCGAAATGAATAATACGGAATGGGCGGCAACCATCGGAGCGCTTCGCGCCCGTGCCGGCATTACGGGCGCTACATTGACCAATGTACCTGTCGTAGCGGACCCGTACATGCTATCGTTCTATCTCAATAAATTTACGGATCCCGTACTGCTGGAGATTTTCCGGGAACGGGCGGTAGAACTGGTACTGGAAGGACGCCGTCCCGACGACCTGGTGCGCTGGCATGTCGGGGAACTTTTTGCAGAAGCGCCGATGAACGGCATGTATGTGCCCGCTTTGGGAGACTACGACTTAAATGAAGACGGGAAAATGGACGTCTGTTTTTACCAGGGTACGAGACCGTCTTCTTCGGCGTCGGTCTTCATTAACGTAAGCGCCGGACAAAGCCGGACGCTGGCCGACGGCGCTTCGGGCGATATTATTTACTTCCCTGGAGAACGCGAATGGGCAGAGAGAAAATACCTATATCCGATTCCGGAAGCCGACCGCGTAAAAAATCCCGCATTAGGCCAAAACCCGGGATGGTCGGAAGAATAAACATTTCAACAATGAAAATGGATGAAATGATGAAATAAAACCCCTGACTTTAAACTAAAAACAAATAAACAAATTATGCATACATTTTTTCATAAACTTTCAATCGTTATCCTGCTTGCAGGATGTGTATGTGCGTGTACGGAAGACCCGGCGTTAGAGGTTTCGCCTACACAATTAAACCAGTATTTCGACGTTGTCGGAGGCGTCAAATATGTAACAGTCGTTGCTACCGGCGATTTTACGGCTACCTCCGACCAGTCATGGTGCGTACCCGACGTATACCCGGGCGGCAGGGAGTATAACCTGGCTATCATCGTGGAAAAAAATGACCTGGCAAATGAGCGTACCGCGACGGTTACCGTCGCTGCTGACGGGTTACCAGCGGTGGTGATTACCGTCGCACAAACCGGTGCAGGGCCTGTCATTTCGGTAAGGGAGAGTCTGGCGATGGTAGATGACGACAATTTGACATTTACGTTGCAAATTACGGCTAACCTCCCGTTCACTTACGAATTGCCCGACTGGATACAGTTGCAAGCCGATAACACCCCTGCTATCGGCACGCGATTATACGGTTTTGTAGCCATGCCGCTACCGGCTGGCGAAACAGAACGGGATGGCAGCATTACCATCAAACCGACCGATGCCGCAATAGATCTCCGTGTAACCATTCCCGTGAAACAGACAAGAGCGATAAATCCCTTCGACGGGGTGGCAGGCCGCTGGCAGTTTGAGGATGCCGCCGATATTGGAAAAGCCACAGTTGGCCGAGATTTAATCATCTTCGAATCTTCGCGGCTCGCCAGCGGTGCTACCGAAACAGGAGGTCCCATGTCGTTAGTAACCGGCCCAAAAATTACAGATTATGCCGTACGGGTGCCTCAATACAGCTATTTCAAATGCGAGTATGTCATTGCCGCTAACGGTGGCGGCAATAGGGTGAATGAATACACCATGATGTTTGATTTTAAAGTGCCGGCGCTGAGTAAGTATTACACTTTCTTTAACACATATATTGGCGACGGTAATGACGGCAGCGATAACAGTACTAATGCTGATTTCTTTATTCGTAATACCAATGTAATAGGAGGTGGCGTGTTTTCTTATTCGCCAACGTCAAACCCAATCGAAGCAAACAGATGGTATCGTTTAGTAGTAAGCGTTAAGGTCGGGGATACTGTAAAGTATTATTTGGATGGAGAATTATTCTTTACAAGTACTAACCTTTCAACAGTTGATAATTTTAGAGCCTCTCTAAGAACTGACGCCGTTTTGTTTTTTAATGACGACAGTGGAGAAGACAATCAACTGGATATAGCAGAAGTCGCCATTTGGGACGAAGCGC
>JAITKF010000023.1 GCA_031278545.1 Prevotellaceae bacterium | reverse complement strand
AGGAGCAGAATTCCCGCACCAATATATATCACATTCATTGCCTTAATATTTGTTATTTAAATTATCCTTAGAGCTTATTCTCTACTTATGCTGACAAGTGAGGACAAAAAATATTTTACAAAACCGGTAAGTTCAAATAGTAAATGCAACTGAGGTAAGAAAAAATCATGTTTCGGAGATATCCTCGAAACACGATGGAGAAAAAAGTCTTATTTTAGTTGTATATGAAACCATTGACTACGATTATTCTACTTGCTTTTTCTTTCTAAAATTAATCGCAGGTCAAGAAAATTACTTAACTTTGACTCGCCGTGGAAGGTATTTTCCTCCGCCTTGAATAATTCAGTTGCATTTACTACTTGAATCTACGTTTCGTTGCTCTTCAATTTGAATACTCAGGATTTTTTCGGAAGGCTTTACAGGAGCGCGGCATAATGGCAAGGAATGGTTTTCCAATTTCTATTTTCTAATTTTTAATATAGCATCGTGTCCGCATGTAAAATTCTTTTTCGTAATTATCCCAGATGCCGACTGCGTTAATATTTTCTTCCAACTGTGGGGTCGAGATGGCGATTTTTACGCCGCGCCGGATGTAGGCTTTATTCATCGCTACGTAATAAAGCGAATGGATGCCGCGGTGTTGCCAGTCGGGGTGGACGCCGTTAAAATATAAATCAATGGTATCGTACTTGCGCAAGGCTTGCAGGATATGAAACCAGCCGAATGGGAATAGTTTTCCTTTGGCTTTTTGGAATGCGCGCGATAACGTAGGCATACTCAACCCTAATCCGATAACATCGTCTTTTTCGTCGATAATGAAACAAACTAATTCGGGGCGGACAAACGGAAAGTAGGCCTTTACGTAATACGCAATTTGCTTGGGCGAAAGTTCCGTGTAGCCATACAGGTCGATGAACGATTTGTTGATCGTATCGAACATTTTGGCGGCGTACGGGAGCACGTCTTTGCTACGGGTAAATTCCTGCGTGCGCAGGTTGTATTTTCGGCTGATCAATGTATTGATACGCTCGACTTTTTCCGGTACAGGCTGCGAAGCGGGAAAGCGGTGTTGCAACCAGTCGACCGACTTTACATATCCATGCTTTTCAAGATGTACCGGATAATATGGGTAGTTATACTTGGCGACGATAGATGGCAGCTTGCCAAATCCTTCGACCAGCATTCCTTCGGAGTCCAAGTCGGTAAAACCCATCGGGCCGTGGATGCCGAACATGCCTTTGCTTTTGCCCCACGCCTCTACAGTGTCGAGCAATGTCCGTGACACTTCGTCGTCGTCCGTAAAATCGAGCCAATCAAAGCGTGTCAGTTTGTTCTTCCACCTTTCGTTGGCTTTATGATTAATGATGCCGGCCACGCGGCCTACCACTTGGCCGTCCTTGAAGGCCAGAAAATAAACCGCCTCGCAAAAGTCGAATGACGGATTAATGTTCCGGCTCAATGTTTTTATCTCGTCGGAAATGAGTGGCGGTACCCAGCAGGGGTCTGTGGCGTACAACGAAAACGGGAAGCGGACAAACTGCTTTAATTCTTTTTTTGTAGTTACTTTTTTTATTGTTACCATATTTTTTGCGTTTCAGGTTGTGCGAAGGTACGAAAAGAAATTGAATATTGGCGTCGGGCGCGATGCGTACGGCGTACCTGCGGTGGATACAAGGTTGAAGGATGTAAAGTTGCTATGCGGGCAGCTTCTTTATCCTGCACCTTTTACCCTGCACCCGCCACAGGCTTCCCGATGCAAAAAAATACCTATTTATCGGTATTGTAGTATGTCGATAAAGGGCATACCTTTGTAGTCTTATTTTAAAAAAAGAGTGTCAATGTTTCGTGGCTTGCAGCATATATGTATTATTTATATTTTTATGGCATGGTCGGTGTGTTTTACCGGAGGAACAGCGGCAGGGGCAACGATTAATGGGCGTTTTACTCTGTCGGGAACGGTCGTCAACGCACGGACAAAAGCGCCAGTAGAGTTTGCGTCGGTGATATTGGATAATGGAGAGCGATGGACGATTACCGACGAGCAAGGGGTCTTTCTGTTAAAGAATGTACCGGCGGGCGACATCGCGCTGACGGTAAGTTGTCTGGGCTATGCAAAACAGACGCTCAAACGGACGGTATCCGGCGATATGTCGGCGCTGATTGTCTATCTGGCGGAAGATAATCTGCAGTTGAAGGAGGTCATTATTTCGGCACGGCGGCATCAGGAGGAAGCGACGACGGCATACGTGATTGACCGCGCCAGTCTTGCACATTTGCAGATGCTGAATGTGGCAGACGCCATGAGCTTGCTGCCGGGTGGACAGACGAACAAAAACCTCCATCTGGCTACCGGCGATGCACAGTATATAACCGTCCGCAACAGCGCCGGCAGCGAGGACGGCAACCCAACGTTCGGCACGGCAGTGGAGGTGGACGGAGTGCGGCTGTCGCACAATGCAACGTTCAGCGCTTCGACGGCCAGTCGCCTGTATGGCATAGATACGCGTACGATTACTACGACAAATGTGGAATCTATCGAGGTCGTTACGGGTATCCCCTCGGTACAGTACGGAGACTTATCGAATGGGATGGTGAAGATCAATACGGTCAGGGGGAAGTCGCCGCTACAGGTCGATGTATCAACGAAACCACATACTAAACAAGTGGCATTACATAAAGGGTTTGCGCCGGGACATGCAGCAGGTGTATTCAACGTCGCGGGGGAGTATACGCGGTCGATTGCCGACCCGGCGTCGCCGTATACCTCTTACGTCCGACAAAGTTTGTCGCTACGCTATTCCAATACCTTTAACCGCTCTCGCGGACAGCCGCTGACGTTGGAAACCGGCATTACGGGAACACTGGGTGGCTATCACTCCGAAGGCGACCCCGACGCCTTTGTCGATACGTGGAAAACCGTACGGGGCAATACACTTCGTGGAAACGTCCGCCTGTCGTGGCTGCCCGACCGTTGGTGGCTGACGAACTTCGAGGGACAGTTTGCCGTCTATTATGCGGATAACCGCGAAGAGGTACGCAGTAATAAGTCAAGTTCGTCGTCTGTAGCTGCCGTGCACGGGCTGGAGGAAGGCTATTTCGTGGCTACACGCTACGACGATAATCCGGCGGCGGCAATCGTTCTCATTCCCCCGGGCTACTGGTACCAGACGGCCATCACCGACAGCAAACCCATCGACATTTCCGGCCACCTGAAAGGAAATTGGACACGCGCATTCGGGCATTTACGGAATACTATCTTAGCCGGCACAGAATTTTCAAGCGCCGGTAATCTCGGATGCGGTCTTTATTACGACGACCTGCGCTACGCCCCCAGCGGCTGGCGTCCCTATCGGTTCGACGCCGTATCGTGGATGAATAATATAGCGTGGTACGTCGAAGACCGACTGCAATGGCCTATCGGCCGTACGTATTTGCTGGCGGTTGCCGGTATACGGTCGGATCGCACGCTGATACAAGCGTCGCGCTATGGTTCGGTAAGCAGTCTATCGCCGCGATTCAACATCCGCTACCGGCTCATCGACCGTCCGACAGCGACATGGATGCAGCGACTCACGTTGACGACCGGCTGGGGAAAGGCGGTGAAGCTGCCATCCTTCGAGGCGCTCTACCCGCGACCACACTATAAGGATATTCTCTCCTTCGCACCCGGCACAATGGCTGACGGTACGTCGTTTATCGCCTATTATATCATGCCCCATACGACAACCTACAATCCCGACCTCCGCTGGCAACAAAGCCAGCAGTGGGAAGCGGGCATAGAAGCGCGAATATGGTCGGTAAACGTTTCGCTGTCATTCTTTTATCATCAGACCATCGACCCGTATATTTTTCTCAATGCATATACGCCGTTTGCCTACAAACTCACCGGTCAGGAGGCGCTGGAGCAAAGCGCCATCCCATCCGTCGACAGGCAATACAATATTGACCGGACAACCGGCATCGTTACCGTCATCGACCGGACAGGCGCACACGCTCCCGAAACGCTTGCTTACCGCGAACGCCGAACATTCCGATACAATAATACGATTACTAACGGCACACCGTTTGCGCGACGCGGCGTAGAATGGGTCGTCGACTTCGGAAAAATCTCGCCCCTGCAAACCGCCGTGCGTTTCGACGGACAATACTACCACTACCGGAGCGTAAAAGAAACGATTGTGCCCTATTCGCCTACCGAACAAACAATGGCCGACGGCAATCCCTACAAATACATCGGTTACTACGTGGGCGATGCCGCCGCCGCCAACGGCGCAGAGACGCGAAAGGTGAATACAAACCTGACGCTGACAACACACATCCCGGCCATCCGAATAATACTTTCCCTACGCATCGAATCCTGCCTCTATAATTATACGCAGAACCTAAGCGAATACAGCGGCGGCGAACGCGGCTTTGCCGTCGACAACCGCCCCGACGATACGCCCGCCGCCGACCCATCGCGCTACAATACAGACCGCTACGTAGCCGTCTATCCTTTATATTATACCACCTACGACGACATGCAAACAAAAATCCCCTTTGCCGAAACCTTCCTCTGGGCAAAAGCCAACAAGGAAACGAACCCCGAAGCGCGGACACTCTACAACGAACTGTCCAAACTGATAGAACGCACTAACACGGATTACTATTTTAACGCTAATAAAATATCGGCCTACTATTCGCTAAACCTGAGCGTTACGAAAGAACTCGGCGACCGCGCGGTCCTCGCCTTCAGCGCCACCAACTTTACCAACAACGCGCAGCAGGTTACCATGAGCGAAACCGGCTCTCAACTCTCCGCGTACAACAGCGCGAGGAACCTAATCCCGCGATTTTATTACAGCTTATCATTAAAAATAAAATGGTAGATAACAAATCTTAATCAATATTAAAAATAATTATACACCCTTTAAAAATTAAACAAACATGAAAAAAATGAATGTACTTTACTATGTGGCAGCCTTTGCGCTGCTAGTATTTTCGGCATCTTGCGAAAAAGACCCGGAAATCGTGAAAACTTACGACGTAACCGTCCAACTCGACTATCCCGACGGCTTCGAGCCGGCGGCGGACGTACGTGTGACGCTGCGAAACACCCTCAACGGCAACGTCAGCGAGGCATCGACCGACCCGGCAGGCGCCGCCTCGTTTACCGTCGTAGCGGGCATTTACGAAGCGACAGCCTCCGAAGAGCGCACCGACGACATGTACCGTTACCTTATTAACGGGATGAACAGTAATATCGCCGTTACCGACCAGTGGACAAACACGCCGGTCGACTTACCGCTTACGGTTACTACAATAGCCCAACCGGTTGAAGGCGATGTGTCGCCCTATGGCAAACTCATCATCAAAGAAGTCTATGTCGGCGGATGCCAGAAGGACGACGGTAGCGGCGCATGGACGCGGGATTCCTACGTGATCATCTATAACAACTCCACCCAGCCTGCGGCCATTGACAATTTGGCGTTTGGCACTATTTTTCCGCATAATGCCCACGCAACGGCCTATTTCTGGGTCAATGAAGCATGGACTTATGCTGCTGAAAACTGGCTGCCGTCGGTTTACGGCGCGTGGCAAATCACCAACAGCGATACCCTTGCCCCGGGCGAACAGCGGGTGATTGTCATCTATCAGGCTATTGACCACACGCCCGTTTACAGCAATTCGGTGAACCTTGCTAATGCGGACTATTATGTGGCCTACGACCCGACGTCTGGATACAACAACGCAAACTATCATATACCGCCCTCGGAGCTTATTCCGACTTCTCACTACCTGAAAGCCTACCGGCTCTCGGGCGTTACATCCAATGCGTGGACCATCAGCATAAACTCCCCCGCATTTTATATTTTTGCACCGCCGACCGATATTACGCTTAGCGATTTCACAAGCGATCCCGATAACCTCACCACGCACGGAACTTCCGCCCTGCAGGCGACCTTAAAAGTCCCAAGAACATGGATCATCGACGGCATCGAAGTATTTCAGGACGACGCAGTGGACAGAAGTAAAGTACGGTTTACGCCCGATGTGAATGTGGGCTATATCCCCTATACCAACAACCAGGGATACTCCCTCTACCGCAACGTCGACAAGACGGCCACCGAAGCCATCCTTGCCAACGCCGGCAAGTTGGTATATAACTACAATCTCGGCGTAGACGACAGTACCGACCCCAGCGGCATTGATGCCGAAGCCTCTATCCGCAACGGCGCGCACATCATCTATAAAGAAACCAACAATACGACCAACGACTTCCACCAACGCAGCAAGGTATCATTGAGGGACTGAATTTGAATGTTGAATTGCCCGCAGGGCAATAATATCAATAGAGATGCGAGGTCAAAACACATCCGTTGCCCGTAGGGCATTAATAAGTAAATCCCCCACGGGGAATAGCAGGTTCGATGTCCGTGTTTCTATTAATATACATGCCCGTGCGAGCAAAAGAACAATATTCTCCACATTCCGCATTCAAATCTTCTTCCTAAACTGCATTATGGCTATTATTGTGGCACAGCTACAGGCACAGGCGCAAACGCCGGCGCCGCACGCCGGCGACATAAGCTATTTGCAGCAGTCGGAGACATGGCTGGGCAGCGAGAACGCCGCATGGCTGCAATCGCTGCCCGACGTCCGCCTGTCTGTCATCGAAGCCTACCTGCATAAAGGCAACGGCGGATTCGTGAACTATTATGAATCAGACAACCTTACGGAGGCCGGCGCGCGCACCGAGTCGTACTACCGGCTCAATCCGCGCGTCGTCTTCTACGGGCGGGTCGATTATGCGAACTTCACCGGTCGCAATATGGGCGGCTCGGCATGGATTGACCCCCGCAATACCCCATTCGATCTCGTCGAATCCCTCGACTCCCTGCGCGGCGTAAAGCACCTCGAATGTTACCGGCTTTCGGGCGCGTTGGCCGTAAACGTATGGCGAGGCCTGTCGCTCGGCGGACGCATCGACTATCAAGCAGCCAACTACGCCAAGACGCGCGACCTCCGGCATATCAACAAATATTCTGACCTTGCGCTCAACGTGGGTGCAAATTACGCTTTCGACACAACGCTTGAGTTGGGACTAAACTACCACTATCGCCATAATGCGGAAGACATCGAATTTGGCATTTACGGCAATACCGACAAGCAATACACCTCGCTCATTAGCTTCGGCGGATTCTTCGGACGGACGGAATTATTCACCAATACCAGCAACGGCTATACTGCCGACGCCAATCCCCTCTTTAATCAATACCACGGAACAGCCGCACAAGCGAGCTGGCGCATTGCCCGGCGATGGCGGCTGTTTATCGAAGCCGCAGCCAAACGCCGCAGCGGACAATACGGCAAACGCAGTACCACCACCACCGTATATTCCGAACATGCCGGCAACGAATATACCCTCTCCGGCACGCTGTCGTACCGGCGCCGCGCCGCGCAGCACTTCCTCAAAGCCGCCTGCCGGCAGGAGCAACTGAAAAACTATGAAAATGTATACCGCGAAGAAAACACGACAGGCAATCGTTCCGAAGTCGTCTATTACGGGCGGAACATTGTCCGCGACGCCACGCAGCAGCACGTGCAACTGACCTATACAGGCGACTTCGGCGCCGCCGGCAACCGCCCCGCATGGCGCATTGAGGCCGGCGCCGACTATGCCCGCTACGCGCAAACCGTGTCGCAATTCCCCTATTACCGCCGGCAACGACTGCATCGCTATACTGTTTTCCTGTATGCCGGTCGGTCGGTCGAATGGCGGGCAAACAACGTCGGCCTGACCCTCGGCGCCGCTTACGGCAACGGCGGTGGCAACCCGAAAGACGACGGGCTATATGCCCCGCCCACCTCGACGCAGAAGCCGCCTAAGAACTTCGACGGCTACCTCTACCACGAATTTGACTACCTCGCCGCCACACGCATCGGCGGACAGGCCGAAGCGTCGTACGCCCGTCGTATCCGCACAGGCCTGCGTGTATCCGTAACCTTACGCTACGAACTCACCCACGCCCTGCAACCCGTACGCCTGCCGGAGAAGGCGTTTCATTTTCTCTCATTAACTGTCGGTTTAGAATTATAAGAGAAGTCCCCCGACCCCGCCAGCATCCACCTCCGCCCTATGGGCGCCCCCAGCGGGGGAGAGCTACGCAGGCCGCCATCGCCAAGCTCCCCTCAAAAAAACGAACGCGGCCGGAACTAAATTCTGCCATCCTGTCTTATTTGTGATTTAATAATCCGCCCTTTTTTCCGGTTTATGGTTTTTGCAATTGCTAAAATCATCTCTGGTGTCCAGTTTATGGTTTTTGCAATTGCTAAAATCATGCTGCAAGTTTGTGGGGCGTCCGGGCCGCTTGCTTCACGCTGTTTTTTATAGGCATTGCTCATGTTCGTTGTGTGTACCATACCGTCCAGACTTTAGGGGTAGAGTTGTTGTGCCGTGTGCCAAACAGGGCGACAGACACGGACAGCGCTAAAGAGGAAATTTTTGAGGGATGAAGTCCCGCAGGGACGACCCTCTATTTATTAACCGTATGCTTTAGCTTACGGTTGTAAGGGCGTTAATCCTTTGGAGCAAAGATTCCTTTATCTATCTACGTAAAATTTAAATGCGTTGCCTCTGGTTCCTTCGCAGGAGATGGCATTTAACGTTTTCGTTTCATAGAGGTGATGAAAAATACGTATATTTGCACTCTTTTTTTAGAAACAGACTATGCAAAAAATACGGAATATCGCGATAATCGCGCACGTCGACCACGGGAAAACGACGCTGGTCGACCGCATGATTATTCAGGGAAAACTTTTCCGCGATAATGAAAAACATCAGGAGTTGATACTCGATAATAACGATTTGGAACGTGAACGCGGTATCACAATCCTTGCTAAAAATGTGTCGGTGTCGTACAGGGATCATAAAATAAACATCATAGATACGCCTGGCCATGCCGATTTCGGCGGCGAGGTAGAGCGGGTACTTAATATGGCCGACGGCGTGCTGCTGCTGGTCGATGCGTTTGAGGGCACGATGCCGCAAACACGGTTTGTGCTGCAAAAAGCGCTGGCGCTGGGTAAAAAGCCAGTGGTGGTTATCAATAAGGTGGATAAGCCTAATTGTCGTCCCGACGAGGTCAACGAGCAGGTGTTCGATCTGATGTTTTCCCTGCATGCGACCGAAGAGCAGCTTGATTTCAAAACGATTTACGGTAGCGCTAAGCAGGGTTGGATGTCTGTCGACTGGCGGCAGCCAACAACCGATATTACGCCGTTGCTCGACACGATTCTCGAGGAAATACCGGCGCCGGCTATCGTGGAGGGTACGCCGCAAATGCTTATTACGTCGCTCGAATATTCGCCTTACGTAGGGCGTATTGCCATCGGGCGTCTTACGCGCGGAACGTTGCGCGCGGGCATGAACGCCTCGCTGGTTAAGCGCGACGGTACGGTCGAGCGAACCCGAATCAAAGAGTTGATGTCCTTTGAAGGTCTCGAAAAAATGAAACGCGAAGAGGTTCGCTGCGGCGATATTTGTGCGCTCGTGGGCATCGAAGGGTTCGAAATCGGCGATACGATTGCCGACAGCGATAATCCCGAACAGCTCCCGCCTATTGACGTGGACGAGCCGACGATGAGTATGCTGTTTACGATTAATGATTCGCCGTTCTTTGGCCGTGACGGGCGATTCGTTACTTCCCGCCACTTAAAGGAACGTCTTGAGCGCGAGCTAGAGAAAAACCTTGCCCTGCGCGTCAAGGACGGCCCGAAGGCCGATTCGTTTATTGTATACGGGCGCGGCGTGCTGCACCTGAGCGTGCTGATAGAGACCATGCGGCGCGAAGGTTACGAGTTGCAGGTCGGGCAGCCGAAGGTCATCGACAAAAACATCAATGGCATCCGGTGCGAACCGGTGGAACAGCTGACTGTCGACCTGCCGGAAGAGATGGCCGGTAAAGCAATCGAGCTCACCACCCGCCGCAAAGGTTCGCTACTGCACATGGAGCATCGTGGCGACCGTATGCATCTTGTTTTCGACATCCCGTCGCGCGGGCTTATCGGACTGCGCAGTAACCTGCTTACCGCCACGCAAGGAGAGGCGGTGATAGCACATCGGTTTAAGGCGTTTGAACCTTATAAAGGCGAGATTGAGCAACGTACCAACGGTTCGCTCGTCGCAATGGAAACCGGCATGGTGATCGCCTACGCGCTGGATAAGTTACAAGATCGCGGGAAATTCTTCGTGGCGCCGGGCGATGAAATCTATGCCGGACAGGTCGTCGGCGAACATACCCGCGCTAACGACCTTCGGCTGAACCTCTGCAAAACAAAAAAATTGACCAACATCCGCGCCGCCGGCTCCGACGAGAAGGCGAATATCGCGCCGCCGATTATCTTCAGTCTCGAGGAGGCGCTGGAATATATCCAGGAAGACGAATATGTAGAGGTTACACCGAAACATATGCGCCTGAGGAAAATAGTGGTTAGTGGAATAGGGCGCGGGACGCATCCGTAAGCTAAAGCATGCAGACAACGGCAAGCTCCCTTCGCAAATTCAATTGCCAAGCGCCGGGCAGCAGGTGTCTTTGGAGAAAAGCCGGTGGAAGCGCCATGTAAAGAATAATTCGTGCGTGCCTTTGTCGGAGATGGTGGCGAGGTCGCCGAAGCCGTAATCAAACGAATAGCCTGCTTGTATGTTGGGGGTAATGTGGAGGCCGATATGTACGGACACTTGTTGGTGCAGGCGGTACATAGCGCCGAGCCAGAACAGGTCGCGGAAGGAGTAGTAGTTTCTGGCGCGTTGCGAGAAGTGGAGGATGGCGCCGGCTTCTATATAGTGAATATCGTTGCGGTAGTTATACGACACACGGGGCTCGAGGCCGAAACCATTCGTTACGCGCAATTGCACGGCGGCATACGACCAGAGGGTCAGCGGCGGGGCGGCAAAGTCCGAGCTGGTATAAAATCCCAAATGCCGCACCGACGCGCCGGCCTTAAATATAGCGCTGCGAAATTCTACGCCAAAATCAAATTCGGGCGCGTGGTCGGCGCCACGGGCACGGGCAAGCACCGGATCGAACCATTCGTCGGCCATGTTTTCCTTGATGTCCCGATTACGGTTGAGCCACCCGGCTGAAAGGCCAAGCGACAGCGTCTTTTCATCGCCGACCGGCACATGGTAAGCGTACGACGCTTTGATATTGTAGGTATTCAGGTATCCGATTTGGTCGTGCATAATCAGCAAACCGAACGCCGACCGTATTTCTTGTACATAGGTGTCGAATGTAGCCACTTGTGTAAGCGGCGCGCCGTCGGTGCCGACCCATTGCATCCGGGCATGCAGCGACAAAGCCGTAACAAAATGATTGCCTGTCGCCCCCGGATTGTATATTGACTCGTTGAGCCAGCGTTGCGAAAGATCGTAGTCGGACTGCGCCGCCAGCGGACCGCCTGCGACAAGGAAGCCTATCAGTAAAAGAACGCTGTTACATAGAGCCCTGTTCATCCGTTTCATCTGTTTTATTCGTTTCATCTGTTTCATCGCTCTCTTTCCAATCCGATATAGCCGGTTCTGATTTCCGGCAGGCCTGCTTCATTCTCGACGTCTATTTTATAGAAATAAATATCGGGCGGCGCAGGTTTGTTGTTGTATGTGCCGTCCCAGCCGTTGTCGCCTTCAAAGATGACGATACCCAGCCGGTCGAAAATAACAAGCCGGTAGCCTATCATAAAAATATCGTTGATGCCGTCGCCGTTAGGCGTAAAGACTTTGGGCAGGAAATAGTCGCAATACAGCATATACGGACGCCTTACGGTACATCCGTGAATATCTTCGACCTGCACAGTGAAATACGCCGACCGGCAGGGTGCCGACGCCGGCGCTACGCCAAACAACCGCCCCGATGCATGCAGCGACAAGCCGGGCGGCAACGACCCTTCGGGCATCGAAAACAACGGCGATGCGGCATTGGTGGTTAATTGCAGGTCGTATGGTTCAAACTTCTTGTATGCCGGCAGGTGTTCGGGCATAATATCTAAGATAATCACATTTACGTTGACTTTCTTGGCCGTGGCCGACACACAGCCGTATTGGTTCGTTACAGTGATATAATAATTCCGGCTGTATTCCAGCACATCGGTCAACGCGACAAATGCATCGTCGACACCGGTTACGGCTGTCAAACGAGAGGTGAGCATAGAATCCGAATAAACGGTATAGGTGTAATCGCTTCGTAACAGTTCCAGCCGGATGGTCGGCGATGTTTTATAACAAATATCAGCGGACGATGCATCGAAATTCAACGTCGGCAGCGGGCGGATGATGACCGTAATGGTATCTAACGGGCCTTCGCATTGCAGGAGGGTATTGTATTGCGACACATAATAAATCTGTTGGCCGGCAATGGTGGTAACCGGCGTCGGCGCGCCGTCGAGCCGCGTGTAGGAGGCATCGTACCAGTAGAGCGGGAATCCGTCGGGCGACGAGGCCTGTAACGGCGCGGCTACATCGTCCCGGCAATACGCGATTTCGTGATTCGGCACTGCGGGCTTTAGTCCGCATGGTTGCAGCAGGTAAGTGGAGGAAGCCATGCAGCCGTTGACGTCGGTAACCGTAACGGTAATCGTCCGCGCCGACGCATCGTTGACATACGGGACGGTTCCCGACAGTTGTCCGCCGGCGCTGAACGACAAGCCTGCCGGCAACGACCCCGTGTACGTATACACGCCGCCCTCCGCATCGGATGTAAACTGCACCATGTACGAACGGTTGAAATAATAGATAGGCAGGACGTCGGGCGACAGGATGGACACGGTGATAACATCCACCGGCGCCGGTTTTGCGCCTGTCGACACGCAACCGTATTGATTGGTAACGGTTACATAATAAGTCGTATCATTATTCAGCACATCGGTTAACGGGACCAGGGTGTCGGCCACGCCGGTTATCGCTGCCGACAGGGACGATAGCGGCTCATCGGCATAGATGCGGTAGGTGTAATTCGGCTGTAATCGGCTTAATTGCAAGGATGGCGAATGTTCATAGCAGATGTCGGCTATAGAGGCGTCGAACGCGAGATAGGGCAATGGCGATACAAATACATTCAATATTTGCATTACCGGACTGACGCAGCCCGGCGGCTGGAAGGTCAGCGTGTACGCACCGCTGTGGGCTAATGTTACATTGGGAATCGTTACAAACTGGTCATTGGAACTAAATCCGGAAGCCGGCGGGCCTTCCCAGTGAAAATCCGTCGCGCCCAGCCCGATGCAACTGAGGGAAAGCGTATCGCCGACACATATCGTATCCGTCCCGCTGACGGCCTGACTGGTCGACCCCAAATTGACTATCAGCAGCGACACCGTGAAATTCGTGCCGCACGCATCCGTAATGCGCATCTGGTAATTGTTGGCGGCATTGCCGTACACAAACTCGCCGGTCGTATTGGAGGCCACCGCCCGGTTGTTTTCATACAACGTATAGGTATACGGCGGGAATCCGTTTTGCGCCTTCAAATCGAAGCGGGGAATATCGCCGTCGTAACAAGTATACACGGCATAGGTGGCCAGTCCGAACTCCCGTCGTTCGTAGTTTACCACCAGCGTATCTACCGCGCAGATGACGGATTTCGACATCACAAACACATACTCGCCCGATAAGCGCAATATAAAATACCCGCCGGCGCTAACCGAGGACAACGAAACCCCTTCGGGAGCGCTTACCATGCTGTAATACGTACTCAACGGTTCGCCATTCCAAGAGAATTGTCCGCGGGGATACACATACAGCCCGTTGCAGGTTTCCACAGAGTCGCAGGTAAAATCCTCCACAGCGTAGTCGCCATACTCGAAGCCGAGGGTAAATATGCTGTCGCACATCGTTACCTCAAACGTATAGCTGCCTATCGCGAGAGGATGATAGCCTTCGCTCAGCGCCGGATTGTCCGAGAAGGGATAAAAGCGCCACAGCGATTCGGTTAACGTTACATCGGGATGGGGTACCGTCGTTGGGCCGCCTGTTTGCCGGATACGCGTGCCGGCGGGGATTTCCATACTGATGTCGGACGATTGACTATGGAAATAGTAGTAGACGTTGAACGTATCGGGCGGACAATAGTTCACCACCTCGGCGTAGTTCATGTCGGGGCGGTGGGTGTACATAAACAGGGAATCTTTCAACACCGTGCCCTCGCGGTCGGTGATGGTCAGGCTGTAGAAGCGGTTATAGGACAATCCCCGGACGTATTGCTGCGCGCAATTCATAACACTGTCGGCCGACGCCACCAGCGTGTCGTTGACCGCATCGCGCATTTCCCAACGGTACGGGAAACACAACAGCATATGCTCCGAAGGATAGAAGATAGCATTGTATTCGAAACAGCCTGCGCTGTCGCGCTGAAAATAAAAAAACGCCGATTCGTTCATCCTTATCTGCTCTACGTTCAGGTATTCGCCCGGACAGTCTTTAACCCGTATGTGAACGTCGACCACGTAGTCGTTGTCGCGAATTTCCTTATAGGTGTAGGGCAACGTAACGGTCAGGCTGTATTCGGGCGCCATCCATTCCGTCATCACGCCGTTAACCGTAAAGGCCACTTCGTAATATTCCGCCCCATGAGCGTTCCAGTAATACTCCAGTGGGGTTCCGATGAGGACGTTGTTTCGCGTAACGATCACCTGATTGCAGGCGGTGTCCATTCCATAGCACAGGTCTGTAAAGAAACCCTGATAGGGATTGGACGGATAATCCTGCGGAACCGCCAAAATAACGTAGCTATACAAGCGCTCGTAATGACAGGCGTCCGTAACTTTAAACGAATACGTGCCGGGCGCCAGACCATCCATCGTTGCCGCATGTGCAGGGAAATCCGGCCACACCGTTTGTCCCGTATAGCCGGGCGGGACGCTCGTCGCTTCGACGGTATAGGGCGGGCGACCGTTGACAATCGTCAGCGACAACGACCCGGTGTTCCGACATCCTAACGATCTTCGCGAGCCGCTGGCGTATATCGTCGTCCCGATATAATTGGTGTTGATAGTAAGGTAGGCCGTATCCGCTATTTCCCGGTAGGGGTTCAAACAATAGGACGTGGCGATAATCCGGTAAGAGCCGCCCGGCAAATTGTCGAACGTATACGGGTTTTCATTCACCATTTGATTAATGCCCGCAAAGTTGGTGATTGTGATCATAATATCCGATATTTCAACCTCCTCGCTACCCGTTGCATTCACCTGAATAATACCCGACGCGGCGCAGTCCGAATGTTGTACCACCGTGGCCTGCATCGACAACGCACATTGCGCCGCCACCGCTACCGGAAGCCCGAAGACCGCGGCAAATACCGGTAAAAAAACCGTCCAAAATCGTCGTCTATTCATACCCCGTATCCGGTTAGTAATTAATTTATCATTTATTGAGATTATCTACAAAGGTAAGAAAAGATTATGATATATTGAATGTTCTTGATAAATTTAAGCGCTAAATGCCGTTGGGATAGAAAAATCATGTGTCAAAGGCGTTCTCGAAGCTCAGGATCAACACAGTTAAATTTTTAAGTAGATAGATAGGGAACCCTTTGCGTAGCACGGCTGCATAGCTCTCCCCGCTGGCGGGGGTGGAATAGTTCTTAGTTCTTAGTGAAGTCCACCCACGC
>JAITKF010000114.1 GCA_031278545.1 Prevotellaceae bacterium | reverse complement strand
GACATAGTTGGCTTTGTTGCGCAGGAGGCGTTTCACTGCCCAGTCGAAAGAGAGTAAGGTTCTGTTCTGCATAGTAAAAAAATGAATGTGGCTGCAAAGTTAGAAAAATATTCTTAATCACCCGAAAAGCAGTGGGAGTAGAGGAAAGCGCCTAATGTTCGGTTACGTATACTCTTTTTACTCGTCGCGAGATGCCGGTAAGTATTTCGTAGGGGATGGTGTCCAGTGTTCGGGCGACGTCGGTGATGGTGGGGCGGTGGCCGAAGATGATGACTTCGTCGTTTTCTCTGGCGTCGACACCGGTGAGGTCTATCATGCACATGTCCATGCAGATATTTCCGATAACCGGTGCCAGTTGTCCGTTGATGAATACTGTTCCGCGACCGTTTCCGAAACGCCGGAGCAGTCCGTCGGCGTAGCCAATGGCAATGGTGCCTACGCGCATTTCGTGTGAGGCCACGTGGCGGCGTCCGTAGCCGACGGTGTCGCCGGCGGGGATTTGTTTGATTTGCGAGATGACGGTTTTCAGCGTGCTGACCGGCTGGAGATGTTGTTGTTCTTCGTCGTTGACGCCGACACCGTACAGTCCGATGCCGAGACGCACCATGTCGAATTGCGCATCAGGAAAGCGGGTGATGCCGGCCGAGTTTAAGATGTGTGCATAGACGGGATAGTCGAATGTCTTTTGTATTTGTTTGCTCATTCGCCGGAAGGTGGCAATCTGCCGGTGCGTCCATGCGTCGAGCGTGGGGTTGTCGCTGCCGGAAAGGTGCGAAAAGACGGAGGCCACCCGGAATGCCGCTTCCGTCGTCTGAAGTTCCTGCAATATTGGGCGTAGGGTGTCTATTTCGCGTTCTTCAAAGCCTAAGCGGTGCATGCCGGTGTCGAGCTTAATGTGTACGGCCGGTGCCGGTTGTCCCGGGTGTTGCGTCAGTTGGCTGCACCACATTTGCAGCAGGCGGAAGCTGTATATTTCCGGTTCCAGATTGTAGGTAAATAGGGGGTCGGGGCTTTGCAGTTCAGGGTTCATCACCATGATGGGCATTGTAATGCCTGCTTTTCGTAGTTCGACGCCTTCGTCGACGTAGGCTACAGCGAGGTAGTCGACGTGGTGAAATTGTAGCAGGCCGGCGATTTCGTGGCTGCCGCTGCCGTACGAGAAGGCTTTGACCATTGCCATCAGGCGCACGCCGGGACGTTTCTTTGCACGGTAATAGTTGAGGTTATCGACAAGGGCGTTTAAGTTGATTTCGAGTATTGTTTCATGCGTTTTTTGTTGCAGCGCCCGGTCGATTTTCTCGAAGGCGAATATGCGCGCGCCTTTCAGCAGGATGCTTTCTTCTTGGAAATGGTTGAGGGGGAAGCGTTGTAGAAATGTGTCGGTATCAGGGAAGAAGGATGTTTCGAGGGGGAACATTTCCGCGTGCTGCGAAATGCCGGCGCCGATGCCGATGAGCCGGTGAACGCCTTTTGTTTTCAGCAGTCGGGCGACGTCGGCATAGAGTGTTTGCTCGTTTTTCCCGCTTTGCAGGATGTCGGACAGGATGACGGTTTTCCGGGCGCCCTGCTGCCGGCAAAGGAATTCGACGGCCACTTGTAGCGAGTGGAAGTCCGAGCTATAGCTGTCGTTGATTAGCGTGCAGTGGTTGATGGCTTCTTTCAATTCCATGCGCATTTCGATGACCGGCAGGCGACGCATCCTTTCGGCAATGACGTCGGGCGACGTTCCTTCGAGAAGCATGAAGAGCCAGCAGTGCATCGCATTTTCGGCGGACGCCCGATCGGTCATCGGGATGATGATCCGGTGCGTTTCGTTGCGGTAGCGTGCTTCGAGGGTGGTTTCGCCGTGGCGGACAGTGGTCGATAGGAGTTGCAAGTCGCAATCCGCCGCGCGTCCCCACGTAACTTTTTTGAGGTGTGCCAGCGGTTTGTTTTCGGCTACGGCATCGGCCACTTCACGCTGGTCGGCGCAGTAGATGAGGGTTTGCGCATGAAGGAAGAGATTTAATTTCTCATTGATTTTTTGCCGGCGGTCGGTGAAATTGGCGTCATGCGCGGTGCCGATGTGCGTAAAGATACCTATCGTGGGGCGGATAATTCGCTCGAGCCGAGCCATTTCGTTGGGGAGGGAGATGCCGGCCTCGAATATCGCCAGTTCGTCGCCCGCCTGCATTTGCCATACCGAGAGCGGTACGCCGGTTTGACTGTTGTAGCTTTTCGGGCTTTTGACCGTCCGGCGATCGCTGGAGGTCAGCCATACCAACCATTCTTTGACGATTGTTTTGCCGTTGCTGCCGGTAATGCCGACGACCGGAATGGTAAAGCGTCGGCGCCATGCGGCGGCCAATTGTTGCAGGGCATCGAGCGTGTCGGGTACGAGGAGAAAATTGGCGTCGAGCGTATCGCGCATCGTATCCGGAATATGTTGTACAACAAAATGCCGCACGCCGCGCCGATAGAGTGCTTCGACGTAGCGGTGTCCGTCGTTGCGTACGCTTGTGAGCGCAAAGAAAAGGCATCCTTCCACATCGGCCAGCGAACGGCTATCGGTGAGTAGTGTCCGCACGGCGGCATCGGCGGCATGGCTGCTTACTAACTGCGCTCTCATGCAGTCGGCGGCTTCTTTAATAGTTAATTTGAGTGGCATACCTGCTATAATAATAGTGTAAAGATAGGAATAATCAGGAATTGCCGGCAGGGGCGCTCGACGTCTTACACGATTATCAACGTTATATCACCGCTCCATGGGCCTTGTTCGAAGCGGGCGTTGAGCCATGCGGCTGCCATGATGACCGTTTTCCCCATATCTTCCTGATTGAAGTAGAGCGTATGGCGCAGGCGACATCGTCGGCCTTGGCAGCGGCTCGCGTACATACCGCTGACGCGAACGCAACCCCATAGCGGCCAGCGCAGCGTCGGGCACGGCAGTATTCGCTATAAGATAGTGGATAAACAGTCCCATGAAGCGTTTCAATTTCATGAACGCCTCTTTTTTGTTGGCCGACGTAATCGCGTTTTTCGTTGCCCGGTCGCTGTTGGCGGCGTAGGCGATAGCGAGCAGCGCACAGAACTCGGCGAGCCGCGCCGCGTCTATCGACCAATCGCCAGAATGGGCATGACATTCTTCGTAAATCGAATTTGCCAACGCCATAAATGGGACATCAGGCTTTTGAAGGGTGGCGTGTGCCATTGTAATTTCTCTTTTATTTATATACGATTATTATTTCATTAAATGATGCGAATCCGTAATATGGCGCATCCCGGCGGCAAAGATACAAGATTTTTTCCAATAGTTACGTAACTTTGCCCAATAGTTATGTAACTATTTACGAATATGTCGCCTTTGCAAGGTTTGTGTGGTTGGAGGCGGTGGCGCACATACACCCGTAGAGACGCACACAGGCGTGCCCCTCTGTATAACCTTCCCAAAAAATTACACAGAGGGTACAGATGACTTACGGCAAGTGATAAACATCAAAAACCTCGTACGCCGATACTACATTTTTCTTAAAAATAATATTATTTGTTGTACAAAAAGTAATATTATTTCATACATTTGTACTAATTAAAAATATATAATTATGCGTACTTTTTTATTTGTTATTCCGGCGCTATGCCTGTTTTCTACCGCAATGCAGGCGCAAGATACTATCGCCGATAACCGGCGTAAATTGCAGGAAGTGGTGGTGAGCGCCACACGGACGGAGGTCAATCGACACAACGTGCCGATGACTATCTCGGTAGTGAGTCGTGAGGAACTGGAGCAGAGCAGCGAATCGAACATCCTGTCCGGCCTAGCGGACTGGGTACCGGGAATGTTTGTAACCGAACGGGGCGTTACCGGTTTTGGCCTTGGCGCCGGCGGGGGTGGGGGCATTACGCTTCGCGGCGTGGGAGGCTCGCCTACAACCCAGGCGCTGATGCTGGTCAACGGACAGCCGCAGTTCATGGGCATTATGGGGCACCATCTGCCGGACTCGTATGTCAGTTCCGATGTGGAAAAGGTGGAGGTGGTGCGCGGCCCGGCCTCTATTCTCTACGGAAGCAATGCGATGGGCGGCGTGATCAATATCATCACCCGCAAGCAGACGGTCGAGGGTCTTCATGCGAATGCCCGTGTGATGTACGGCTCTTATAACACCCAAAAGTATATGGGCAATGCCGGCATCAGGAAAGGCGACTTCGATGCGTTCGTGTCGTTGAACCACGATTATACCGACGGGCACCGCGAGCGCTCCGCCTTCCGGATTACCAACGGATATGCCCGCGCCGGCTATCGCCTGTCGAACCATTTCAATGTATGGGGCGACGTGATGTTAGCGAAAAATACAGCACACGACCCGGGTGCCACCGACGACCCCATGTTCGATTATACCGGCGATATTCTACGCGGGATGACGTCGCTTACCTTACAGAACGACTTCACGAAAAGCGACGGTGCGTTCAAACTGTTTTATAATTTCGGCGATCATGAAATCAACGACGGCTATCGCCCCGGAGAATCGCCGCTCAACTACCGCTACCGTTCGACCGACTACAATCTCGGCACATCGCTCTACCAAACCCTGCAGCCGCTGGACGGCAACCTGATTACCATTGGCCTCGACATGATGAAGTACGGCGGGAATGCCCGAAATACATTCCTCGACCCTCGCCCCGACGAAGTCATTAAAGACACATCACTGTACAGTATAGCCGGCTACCTGCATGCACAGCAAATTCTGTTCGACAAACTGACCCTCAGCGCCGGCCTGCGCTACGAATACCACAAAACCTGCGGCAGCGAATGGACGCCGCAGGCTGGACTGGCATTCCGCCCGTCGGAAACGACGACCATCAAAGCCTCGGTGGCCAAAGGATTTCGCAATCCTTCCATACGGGAACTCTTCCTCTGGGCGCCGGCCAATCCCGACCTGCAACCGGAACGTATGACCCATTACGAAATAGCCGTCGAACAATCGGTGCTCAGCGGGCGGATGCATGTGGAATTAACCGGCTATGTGGCCGACGGACTCAACCTGATACAAATGGAAGGTCAGTATCCTAACGTCAAAAACAGGAATACCGGCGCATTTACGAATAGAGGAATGGAGTTTGCCGTGCGCTGGAATGCCTCGGAAAGCCTGTGGCTGCAAGGACATTATTCCTACCTGTACATGAAAACGCCCTTGCTGTACGCTCCCAAACATCAGTTTTTCATAGCGGCCAACTACCGGTTAGCTAACTGGCAGTTCAGCGCCAACTACCGCTTTGTCGACGGTCTGTATATCGACGCGGTAGACGACCCCCATCCGCTTCAGGAAACATTCGGTACGCTCAATGCCCGCGTATCGTTTCGCATACTAAATAGGCTGTCGTTTTTCATCAAAGGAGAAAACCTCACCGACCGTCGCTACGAAATCCTTCGTGGCTACCCCATGCCGGGCATCACAGCCTTCGCAGGAGCGACCATCGAATTAGGAATTTAGGGGCGTAGAGACGCACACATGGGTGTGCCCCTACTTATGCTACGCCCTTTCCCCCCGCATCTGTTCGTATTTTTCTAATAACTATTTTAAAAATATATTTATATTTGTTACCCTAAACAGGAATTGCCGGATAAACGCGGAAATGTGCGAACGCATGACCGATTTTTTATGATAAAAGGGTGTTGTAAAGGGTAGTTATTTTGTTGCTGTCTTGTAACTGTTCTGTAAAAATTACCCCTTATTTTTGTTCATCATCGAAGCCTCCGATGCACAAAGCGCGGCGCCGGCAAATGAAAATAAAACAACGGAGTATTTAACTTAGGACATTTACGATTATGAAAATACATTTAACTACACTTTCAACAGCATTGCTGTTTACAGTAGCGTTATGGACGGGGAGCATTGCGGCACAGGCGCAGACGTCGTCGGCCACGCTCACGGGTACAACTTATACGCAGGATTTTAACGACATCGGCGGCGGAGCGCCCGCAGGATGGGCTGTATTCCTGCATACAAGCACCAGCAATACTATCCAGTCTTTCCCAACGGAGAAAACAGTGTGGTCAAGTACCACCGGCGGGTTTAGAAATTACGCATCCGCGGATATTGGGGAAGGCGCAAATACAAGCGAACAGCCCAACGCCATGAACAGGGCCTTAGGCGTTCGCCAAACAGCTTCTTCATATGACCCCGGCGCCGCTTTCCGATTCCGCATAGCAAACACCTCGCAAAAGAGGAACTTTAAATTGCAATTTTATTTACAATCGTTAGATAAAGGATCCGCCCGTATAACTACGTGGCAAGTACAGTATTCCACCTCCGGCTCATCGACAGGTTGGACTCCTGTCGCCGCCACAGGAGATATGACAACCGGCGGCAGCACCTTTAAAAACACACTCATAACAGTCGATTTTGGAACCGCACTGGACGACAATATCGGCAATGTATATATTGAAATAGTAGCGCCAAACGCAACTACAGGCAACAATAATAGGGCGTCGTCGGCCATTGATAATTTTGTGCTCACATGGGACGACGACAGCGCTTCGCCACCTGATCCTTTCACTGTAAGCCTCGACGCCGGCAGCGGCTTTTGTGCCGAATCGTCGCTTACCGAAGCATCCGCTGGCGCGGGCGTTACATTGCCTGAGGCTACGCCAAACTGCGACGGCTGGATATTCGCCGGCTGGTCGGGGTTGCCGGTAAGCGAAACAACCGTAGCACCGGCGGGGTTAATACCGGCAGGCGCGTTTACACCGATAAGCGACACGACGCTGTATGCC
>JAITKF010000089.1 GCA_031278545.1 Prevotellaceae bacterium | reverse complement strand
CCTGCTTATATAATCGGGACGTTTTTCCGGCTGCTCTATCCGGACGATTTCATCTCCTTCTGCTATTCTCTTTTCTACCCTGTAATTCCTGTCTCTTTTACCCGGTACAATAATATGCGTCGACTGTTGTCCTATCAAATAAAAGTGATAATACGTATCTTGCATCACACATTATTTTTGTACCTTTGCACCTTATTATTAAAAAACAATATTATTAAAAAACAATATTATGATGAAGAAAATTCTTTTATTGACAAGTCTTTTTATTATGATTTCAAGCGCCTGTAGTCACACGCCTAAAGTGTCGGGGATTGATATGAGCAATATCGACACGACCGTCCGTCCGTCCGATGATTTTTTCCAGTATGCCTGTGGCGGCTGGATGGCTAAAAACCCAATGAAAGCCGAGCATGCCCGCTACGGTAGTTTTGATAAACTACGGGACGAGAACACTAAACAGGTCAATGACCTGATACAAGAACTTGCGGCTAAAACCAGTGCCGCCGGTAGCGTAGCCGCGCAAATTGCCACCCTCTACAATGTGGGTATGGACAGCGTAACCCTCAACCGGCAGGGCGCAGAACCGCTATTGCCGTTGCTCGAGAAAGTCGCGACGGCTAATACGCCCGCGCAAATCGCCGAACAAATCATCGCCTTGCACCGACAGGCGATTTATCCGTTCTTCGGTCTGTTTGCCGAAGCTGATTTCAGCAACAGCAAAATGGATATTGCATGGCTCTTTCAGGCCGGTCTCGGCATGGGAGAACGGGATTATTATCTGGACAACGACGACCAGACAAAGGACATTCGCACGCGATATATCACCCTGCTCACAAATATGTTCCGCCTGTCGACCTACGACCGGCTGGTCAATGCCCGTCCCGAGCAACTGGCAAAAGCCGTCCTGTCGCTTGAGACGCAGCTGGCCGAAGCTTTTATGACTCGGCACGATTTGCGCGACCCGCAGAAAATGTTTAATAAAAAGGCTATCGACGAGGTAATCGCCCTTGCGCCGGAGTTCGATTTCGGCGCATATTTCCGTGCGATGGGACTGCCTGAATTACAATCGTTGAATGTCGGACAGCCCGACTACATCAAAGCATTCGGCACAATTCTGGCGGCAGCAGAACCCGACGCCGTCAAAGCCTATCTCGCGTGGAATATCATTCGCGAAAGCGCGCCGTATTTGAGCGATGCCTTCGTTGACGAAAATTTTGAGTTCTATGGACGCACCATGTCGGGAATGCAGGAATTGCGGCCACGCTGGAAACGGGTCGTAGATAATGTAAACAACGTGTTGGGCGAAGCGGTCGGGCAATTGTATGTGGTCAAATATTTCCCGCCGGCGGCCAAAGAACGCATGTTAAAACTGGTGAAGAACCTGCAGGAAACATTGGGCGAACGTATACAGGCCGCCTCGTGGATGGACAACCAAACCAAAGAAAAAGCGATGGAAAAGCTCGCCACATTCCACATCAAAATTGGTTATCCCGATAAGTGGCGCGATTATTCGTCGCTGGAAATTAAGGACGATAGCTACCTTGCCAACATCCTTCGCTCCAACGCCTTTGAAGTAGACTATATGCTTCATAAAATCGACCGTCCAAAAGACATTGACGAATGGGGCATGACGCCGCAAACGGTGAATGCATACTACAACCCGACGACCAACGAAATATGCTTCCCCGCGGCCATCCTGCAACCGCCGTTTTTCATGGCCGATGCCGATAATGCCGCCAACTACGGCGCTATCGGCGTAGTCATCGGGCACGAAATGACGCACGGTTTTGACGATCAAGGGCGGCAGTACGACCAAGACGGTAACCTCCACGACTGGTGGCAACCTACCGACGCCGAAAACTTTGAGCAACGAGCCCAAGTATTAGTTGATTATTTCAACAAGATAGAAGTCTTGCCCGGCACGTTTGCCGATGGTAAATATACCTTAGGTGAAAACATTGCCGATAACGGCGGCTTGCAAATTTCCTTCCAGGCCATGACCAAAGCGAAGGCCGCCGGCGAAATTGCCGACAATCTGGACGCTTTCACAGCCGAACAGCGCTTCTTTATTGCCTACGCCACGCTATGGGCCAGTCATATCCGCGAACAGGAAATCCTGCGTCTGACCAAACAGGATGTACATTCGCTGGGTCGCTGGCGCGTAAACGGCACACTACCGCACATCGCAGCTTTTATCAAAGCATTCCACATCCAACCCGGCGACAAAATGTATTTGAGCGAAGACAAGCAGGCCGCGATTTGGTAATTAGGGATTGCCTGCGGGGGAGCGCGGGCATCCTCCGTCGGGGAATAATATCAATAGTACAAATTGTTGTTGTGACCGGCTTTATTGCTGTCAGCTAAAGCTGACGACACCCAATTAATTTTTAATTACGGGGAACGCCGAAATCCGCAGGCGGGCGGCGCCCATAGGCACGAGAGTAATGTCTTCGACCGGTGCGTCGGACGATACAGGGCTTTGAGGTACAAACGCGCAGAGGCCATACTCGTCCATGCCCCATCCGGGAATTTTTACTCCCTTCGCCTTAATCGTCCAGGGAACGGTGGTCAGCGCAAACGGAAACCGCCCGTCCGGCCACGGCTGCTTCACTACCTCAAACGACTCCGCCAGCGCTTCGGGATTGAACAGTAGACCATAGTTCCACGCCGACGCAGGACGGATTTCGTATGACGGCCATTGTGCAGGGTCGGCGCGCGCCTGCCATTTGGAATCCCACTGCGTCGTCCGGGCGCTGTTTTTCTCGATATATTCTTCTTCTACCCGTAGCGAAAATGCCAGCGGGCCATAGTGCAAGCTGACACTGTTCCCGTTCTGGGCGTAGGTCTGCACGTACAGGTGCATCGGCAACGCCAGTTCGACGGTATCGCCTGCCTTCCACGTCCGTTCGATACGCAAGTAGACGCCCGCCGGTGCGACGGCCGTTTCGGTTTTCCTGCCCGCCCCGCTTACCCGCGCCGTCGCCTCGTTGCACCATTGCGGGATGCGGAGATACAACGGAAACCGCACATGGTCGCATTCGCGGACAATGATACGGACGGTCTCATCGAACGGATAATGCGTCTGTTGCTCCAGCGCGACCGTCTGCCCGTTCCCGACCTGTGCCCGCACCGTACTCTCGGCGTACAGCGCCGCCGCCAGCCCATTGTCGGGCGACGCCAACCACAGGTTTTCGGCATAATACGGCCAGCCTTGCGCATGGTTATGCTGGCAGCAACGGCTACTGAAGGGGTTCATCAACAGGAACGGCCCGCCGTTGTCAATGCCGGGACGATGATTTTGATCGTCGCTCAGCGTCATATTGGGTGCGGTAATGTATCGCAAGGATTTGAAATCGGGCATCACCGCTGCCGGATAGGTATTGAACGCCACATTCTCGCAATGATCAGCCCAAAACGGGTCGCCGGTGATGCGGAGCAATAGTTCGTCGGATGACATCTGCTCCACCATCCCGCAAGTTTCCACACCCTGACGGGGATCGTGGTAGCCGGGACGGGCATTTTCATCAGCGCCGAACATCCCGCCCGGCGCTTGCCCATACAGGCGACGGATTAAATGAAAAACGCGATACGACGCCTGCAAATGAGCCGTATCGTGGCTCTGTAAATAATACGTAGCCGGCTCACGGAACGATTGGGCGATATTGACATTATGCCAATTCGGCAGGCGGTCGCGCTGCGTCCAGTCGGCGGTATTCCGGTGGATTTTTTCTCCCAGTTCCAGCAGGAACGCCTCGCCGGTGATATTATACAACCAATAGACACTGTAAAGATTATCGCCGCCACGACTGTTTTCCCAGTAATCTTCGAGAAAAAGCGAGTCGGGCAACTGATGTTGCCATCGGAAATAGTCGGTCATCAGGGAAATCACACGTTCGTCGCCCGAATATTCGTACCACGATTGCAGACACCAGAGCATAATCATATTACCCCACAGGTCGGGGTTCCCCCGCCGTTCTATCCACGGGCCGAAATAGCCGTTATCGCGCCGGCTGTTTAGGGCGGATTCAATCCACAATCCGGTTTCCTGCAACATCGTCGAGTCGTTCAGGATGTATGCGATATTGCCATAACCCTTGAGCCAGTAGGGAACTTCTTCCCACCCGTGGTCGCCGATGCCTTCCGGATGAAGCCATGCGTTATTCGTTTTTTCGAGCCATGCGCTGATTTCCCCCAGACGACCGGTCAGCCCGTCGCGTTGCAATTCGAGGTATTTCTCTACCCACCCGCCCGGGCGGATGCTACCTACCGGCAGCTTCACAAAAGCCGCCGGCAATAACGGCGACCGGTGGCCGGTATAATTCACATTCGGCGCCTGTGTGCAGGGGCGCTCGACGACGTCGAATAGCGTTTCGTTCCGGCAGCCTATCAATGCCGCCGCCATGCAAAAAAATAAAAGGGAAATATGTTTCATACTAAATACGGATAAAAACGTTGTTATTAATAAGTGAACAAAGATAACATTTCTTTTCGATTCGTTGAGCTATTTACTTATTCGCCTATTCATCCGCAAAATACAACCGGGCTATTCCATGCGGAGGAAAAAACGCCGCCCGCGAATTGCGGGCGTGCAAAGAATAAAAAATGAACAAATAAAAATCAGTATTAACCGGTCAACTTTTCAGAATAGGATACGTAGTTTGATTTACGGGTTTTGAACGCACCGCAAAGAGAGGGCGCTCCCTTTCACGTGCGGTCCTGCCGGTTTTGAGCGACAACATTGTGAAAGATCAAATATACGCGCTTGACTTTCGTCTACTATCGTTGAAGACCAGTAATAGCTACAGGTACAAATGTAGGCGTCGCCGCCCCAGTAAGCATAGTAGTTCCCATATACCCATCCGTTCGTATTAACGATTATATCCCTATTCTCACCACACGACGTCTGCGAACCATTAACTATTTGACAAAAGTCATTCATAGTGGGTACGCGCCATGGGGAAGGACATAACTGGTCGGCATATTGCATCACCATGCACCACGAGAACAGATTGCCGTACTCCGTGTTTGAGAAATGTTTCGCACAGTCTGCCCGGTATGGAGCTGTGCTGTTCTCCGCATAAGATGTGCGGCCATTGCAGTAGGTAACCGTAACCGGCGAAGAAACAATCAGCCCGTTTATGTTGTAGGTGGCGCCCGAATTGGTGAACCCGGCAACGCCCAAACTAAGCGACGCCGGAGAGCACTGTATCGCGGCAAGGGCGCAAATGGCAGAATCTGTCAATATTACCGTCGTCGAAACCGCAGCCGATTCGCAGCCTAAGGCGGAGCGGGCTTTGACGGTGTAGGTGCTACTGGCGGTTACGGTAACGCTGGTCGTGTTGGTCGATTGCCAGCTGCCACTGTTAAATGAATACGAGGCAGCGCCCGGGGTGGCTGTCAGCGTAACCTCCGTGCCGGCGCATACCGTCGCGCTGGCGGCTGTGAGGGTTACGGTCGGGGTGGCCTCTACCGCTATCGTCTGCGCATTGCTCGCCGCCGTGCAGCCCGTCGCGGTGTCGGTGGCTACTACCGTATACGTATACGCTCCGGTAGTGGTAATCGGGAAACTCAGCGGCGCATTGGCGCCGTACTGTG
>JAITKF010000067.1 GCA_031278545.1 Prevotellaceae bacterium | reverse complement strand
ACGCGGAACAATTATGCCCAAGCCCGTGGCGTTTGCCAACGTCCGACGACTTTATAGCGTTAGGAGTAAGCATGGGTATGCTATCCTCCAGTGATACGCCTACGAATGATGTTGGCGTCGATCGCTGGATTACGCAATTCGGCGATGCACTTGATAGTTCGGCATCGAATAATACCGTAACCCTCATCGGCTATCGCATGAACCATTGGAGCACTGAGGAGGCATCGACTACTGAGGCGTACGGTTTCAGCGCCGGCCCAAACACTCCTTGTTGTTGGGCGGTCAATATGCGCGTAGAACATCTTAAATATTATGGCCATCCGCTTCGTTGCGTGCAAGGTAGTAGTTCTTTGCCACATTCAAATTAACTGTTCCAAAGAAAAAGCCCCTGCTCGTCGGCGGGAGTTTTTTTGTTCTATTGCTATTGTTGCCTTATAGACAGCGGGACAATGAAAAATGATGAAAATTATTGCCGTCGGTTTTAACCGACGGAATGAGAAATGTATAATGGCGTCCGTGTAGGACGTCAAAAAGATACAGGAAAAGAATCATTGCCTACAAAACGCCTGAAAGCTGCATGGAGCAAAGGTTTCCATATCAAACGGTTCAAAATTTAAATACGTCGATACTATGCTTTACGTTTTTCATTTTCACAACTAAAAAAAAAATTGTACTTTTGCAGGCCATTAAAGAGATTGAAAGAATAAATAGAAAATGAGTACAGAGGTCGAAAAAACAGCATGTTTAATTATCGGGAGCGGGCCGGCCGGTTATACGGCCGCCATTTATTTGTCGCGGGCAAATCTAAAGCCGGTGTTGTATGAAGGTACGGCGCCCGGCGGGCAATTAACTACTACTACCGATGTCGAGAATTTTCCGGGCTATCCCAACGGGGTGTCGGGGACGGCGATGATGGAGGACATCAAAGCGCAGGCTGAACGCTTCGGCGCGGATATTCGGCACGGCATGGCTACCCGTGCCGACTTGTCGCAACGGCCTTTTAAAATCACGATTGACGATACGCATCTAATCGAAGCCGACACGCTGATAATCGCTACAGGCGCCACAGCCCGCTATTTGGGATTAGAGTCGGAACAACGCTTCCGCGGACAGGGTGTGTCGGCCTGCGCTACCTGCGACGGGTTCTTTTACCGGAATCGCGACGTGGCGGTCATCGGCGGCGGCGATACGGCCTGCGAAGAGGCGGTCTATCTGGCCGGCATTTGCCGTAAGGTCTATATGATTGTTCGCCGCAATGTGCTACGCGCGTCGAAAACCATGCAGAAACGGGTGATGTCTAACCCGAATATCGAAATCCTGTGGGAACATCAGCCTCAGGAAGTCGTAGGCGATGATAACGGCGTAACCGGCCTGCGGTTGCGACACAAAAGCGGCAGTGAAACGACTATCGACATCCATGGGCTGTTCCTCGCCATCGGGCATCATCCCAATTCGGAGTTGTTTAAACCCGCTGTCGCGACCGACGAACAGGGCTACATCGTAACGCAGGGAAAGACTTCGCACACCAATGTCCCCGGAGTATTTGCCGCCGGCGATGTGCAGGATCCCGCGTATAAACAGGCTATCACGGCGGCTGCGTCGGGCTGTATGGCGGCCATTGATGCCGAACGTTTTTTGAGCGCCCCTGAATAATCAATACAGTAGTTTACATTTTAACGCAAAAAACATGGTTTTACAAAATGCTTTTACGGTTTTACGATTCTACGGCGGCAGCGCAGCGCTTTGCGCAATGCTGTTTGCCGGCGCATGTACGACGCAATACGATAAGGTGCTTAAAAGTAGCGATTACACATTGAAATACCGGACGGCCGGAACCTACTACGAAGCCGGCAAATACCAGAAGGCGGCGGCATTGTACGAACAGTCGGCCATGTACTATCGCGGGTTGCCACAGGACGACAGCCTGAATTTCTTCCTCGCAAAAAGCTATTTCAAATACGGAGATATTTATTCAGCGGAATATTATTTTTCACAATTCTGCAACGCTTTTCCACGCAGCCCATTTATCGAAGAGGCGTATTACCTACAAATCGTATCGCTCTACGAGCAAACCTACCGGTACGAACTGGATCAAGCGCCCAGCTATAAAACCCTCACAGCTATCGACGAATTTCTTTACGCTTACCCAAAAAGCGAATACGCCGTCCAATGCAAGGAAATGAAAGACGACCTGCTGCAACGCATTGACGAAAAACAATACGAAGCGGCCAAATTATATTACCTGACGGAAGATTATAAAGCCGCCACCGCTGCGTTGCGCACTTCCATGCGCGACTATCCGGACAGCCATTTCCGCGAGGAGATTTTGTACATGATGGTCGCGGCGGCATACAAATATGCCGAACAAAGCTACCAGCACCTGCAAAAAGACCGCTATCAGGCGGTCATTGATGAATACTACAATTTTGTCAGCGAATTTCCCGACTCGAAATATCGGAGAGAAGTAGAACGAATGTTCGAGAATGCCTCACGGCAAGTACACAAAGGACAAGAGAAAGATACGCCGACCGAAATAACGACCCACAATTAAAAAAATAACGATATGAGTAAAACAATAAGTAAAATGAGCATAACGAAATCAAAAACAATGCACTTCATCGGGGTTTCTACAAACGATACGGTTACCCGCGACATAAGTAAGCTGTCCAAACCAACGGGCAACGTGTATGAAACCACGATGATTATCGCCAAACGATCGAACCAGATAGCGGCGGAGATGAAGCAGGAACTGGCGCACCGGATGGAAGAATTTTCCACATTCTCCGACAGCCTCGAAGAAACCTTCGAGAACCACGAACAGATTGAACTTTCACGACAGTACGAAAAGTTGCCGAAAGCGACGCTAGTGGCTATCCGCGAATTTGAAGCAGGCCGTATTTACTATCGTAAAATCGACGATAAAAAGGAATAACAACCGGCGCTGCTAACCGGCAACCGAATTTACCTGAACACATCCTCACGGTGGACTTACACGGCAAACATATAATAGTAGGAGTTACGGGCGGTATTGCCGCCTACAAAGCGGCTACGCTTGTGCGGACGCTGGTCAAAAACGGGGCGGACGTCAGGGTACTGATGACGCCGGCCGCCAAACACCTCATCACGCCGCTCACGATGGCCACCTTATCCAAACATCCGGTGTTGACGGAATTTTACAACCCCGAAAATGGGGAATGGAATAGCCATGTGTGCCTGGGACTATGGGCCGATTTATTTATTGTCGCGCCCGCCACAGCGAATACGCTGGCTAAAATGGCCGCCGGCATTGCCGACAACCTGTTATTGACCGCTTATTTGTCGGCACGTTGTCCGGTAGTGGTTGCGCCGGCTATGGATGTGGACATGTGGCGGCATCCGGCCACACAAGCCAACCTGCAAACCCTGCGACATCGCGGCGTACAGATTATCGAACCGACCGACGGCGCGTTGGCCAGCGGTCTCGATGGCAAAGGCCGGATGGAAGAACCCGAGCGCATTGCCGAAGTCGCCGCGCAAAGACTACTAAAAAAAAAATCAACACCGGTTAAGCGGGCGCTCGTAACCGCTGGCCCCACGTACGAAGCCATCGACCCCGTGCGCTTTATCGGCAACCACTCCTCCGGCAAAATGGGCTATGCACTGGCCGAAGCCTTAGCGCAACGCGGCGTACAGGTCATCCTGCTCAGCGGCCCTACGGCGCTGACGCCCGTACACGCAGGGATTGAACGGATATGCATAACCGCCGCACACGAAATGCACGAAGCAGCCATACACTATTTCCCAGAAACGGACGGCGCGATACTCTGCGCAGCAGTAGCCGACTATACGCCCGCAGCGCCGGCGACAACAAAAATCAAACGCACAACAGACACCCTTTCGCTCGAACTGAAACCTACGGTCGACATCGCCGCAGCATTAGGACAACAAAAGCGGGACGACCAGTTCCTCATCGGATTTGCCCTCGAAACCGACAACGAAACCGCCAATGCCCAACGAAAACTGCTAACCAAAAACCTGGACTGCATCGTGCTCAACTCTCTCAACGACGCCGGCGCGGGATTCGGCACAGACACGAACAAAATCACCCTCATCGACCGGCGCGGCGGACGGCGCGAATACCCCCTGCAAAGCAAACAAGCAGCAGCAGAAATCATTATCGATACCATGGAAAAAATCGTAACGCATCTAAAAGTATAACTCATGAGAAAAGGATTACTATGGCTGGCGTGGACACTGGTAGGCGTACCGGTCTTACAAGCGCAAGAATTGCGCTGCAACATCAGCGTCAACTCATCTCGCATACAAGGAACAAATAAATCAGTATTCAACACACTACAACGGGACTTATACGAATTTATCAACACCACAGCGTGGACAACAAACATCTTCGCCCAAGACGAACGCATCGAATGCTCCATCTTTATCACGATTAACGAACAAATCGGCACGAGCGACTTCAAAGGCACACTACAAGTACAATCGAGCCGCCCGGTATACGGCAGCGCCTACACCTCGCCGGTATTCAACTTTATGGACAACGACATCGCCTTCCAATACCTCGAATACGACAAACTGGAATTTAACGAAAACCAATACTCCTCGCTGGTCTCGCTCATAGCCTTTTATGCCTACATGATCATCGGCCTCGATTACGACACATTCTCGCTACGCGGAGGAACAGAATGGTTTAAAAAAGCCGAACAAATTGTACTACTTGCGCAAAACGCCACCGAAACCGGCTGGAAACCCTACGACGGCTCGCGCAACAACCGTTACTGGATGATAGAAAATATCCTCAACACAAAATACAACCCCCAACGCGGCGCATACTACAAATACCACCGCTTAGGACTCGACCGCATGAGCGAACAAATGACCGAAGGACGCGAAGAAACACTAAATGCCATCCTCGACATCCAACGTGTATACCGCGAACGACCGGACAATTACCTGTTCTTCCTGAAAATATTCTTCGACGCCAAAGCCGACGAAATCGTCAACATCTTCTCAGAAGCCACACAACAAGAACGAAACCGCGTCCACCAGACCCTCCTCGAAATCGACAAAGCCAACGAAAATAAATATAAGAAACTAAAAGAAAACGTCAATCCATTTTAACCTTTACCATCTCCCCCATACCCCACCCACCCCGTGTTACAGTCCCTCACCATAGAAAACTACGCGCTGATAGACAAACTACATATCCAATTCTCGGAAGGATTAAGTACCATCACCGGCGAAACAGGAGCGGGAAAATCCATCCTGCTGGGCGCACTATCATTAATATTAGGACAACGCGCCGACACACTCTCCCTACAAAACGCCACGCGCAACTGCATCGTCGAAGGAGAATTCGCCATCGACGGCTACGGACTGGAACCCCTATTCAACGAAAAAAACATAGACTACGCAACAACAGTAACCATCCGTCGCATAATCATGCCCGGCGGCAAATCACGCGCATTTATCAACGACCTCCCCGTCACACTGAACATCTTAAAAGAACTGGGCGACCGCCTGATTGACGTCCACTCACAACATCAACACCTACTAGTAGGCTCCCCGGCATTCCAGATGGACGTACTGGACGCACAAGCAGGACATACCGCAACACTACAACAATATCGCCGCACATACGCCAACTACAAAGCTGCCTGCGCCGCCCTGCAAGACCTGCAAAACAAAGCCGACCGCCACAAAACCGACTACGACTACCTGCAATTCCAATACAACGAACTACACGCCGCGCAACTAAAAAGCGGCGAACAACAACAACTCGAAGAAGAACAACAACAACTATCCCATGCCGGAGAAATAAAAACAACCCTATGGCACAGCGCCGCACTATTACACCACGACGAGCGGGCAGCCATCACCACCCTGCATGACGTAACACAACGACTACAAAAAATCGAACCGGTATGGCCCGCGGCAGCAGCCCTGGCAGAACGCGTCGCCTCCTGCCGGCTTGAACTGAACGACATCGCCGCCGAAATCGAAGACGCCGGCGAACGCATCGAAAACGACCCCGCACGACAACAATGGGTCGACGAACGACTAAACACCCTCTACTCCCTCCAACACAAACACCACGTAAACGACCCCGAAGCCCTGATAACCCTAAAAGAAAACATCAATGAACGCCTGCAAACCATCGACAACCTCGACCGGCACCTGGAAGAACTACAATCACACTGCGACACCTGCCTCAAACAACTCGAAAAAGAAGCCGCCAAACTGACACACGGACGCCAACAAACAGCCCCCGCCACCACACGCTACATCACCGACATGCTACACAACCTGGGCATGCCCCACGCCCTATTCACCATCACCATCACACACGCCGACCACTACAGCCCAACCGGACGCGACACCATACAATTCCTCTTCTCCGCCAACAAAGAAATACCCCCGCAAGAAATCTCACGAGTAGCCTCCGGTGGCGAAATCTCCCGCCTGATGCTCTGCCTAAAATCCCTCCTCGCAAAAAGCGCTGGCCTACCCACCATCATCTTCGACGAAATCGACACCGGCATATCCGGCGAAATAGCCGACAAAATGGGAACCATCATCCACGACCTCTCGAAAACAATACAAGTCATCAACATCACACACCTCCCACAAATCGCCGGCAAAGGCCACAAACACTACCTCGTCTACAAAGAACTCACCGCCGGCGACCACCCCGTAACCCGCATCAAAATACTCTCCCCACACGAACGAATCACAGAAATCGCCAAAATGCTAAGCGGACAACACATTACACCAGCCGCCATCGCAAACGCCAAAGAACTATTAACAACGAACGACGAACAATGAAACGCCTCGACGATAAACAAATCTCCGGGAAACCGGTATTCCCGCCTGCCGGAAACCGGCATTCCCGCGGGCGGACGGGGAGGAACACCCAAAAACAGCCCACCCTGCCACACCACGACACCAAACACCCCCCCCGCCGATGACCCCCTTCTCCCTCTTACTATTAGCCATAGGCTTATGCTTCGACACCTTCGCCGTCTCCCTCTCGGGCGGGATAGACGCCAAACACAGCCTTCTCCGGATAGCTAAAATCAGCGCCGTATTCGCACTATCCCAAACAGCCATGCTGACGATAGGATGGCTATTAGGTACTGCGGCACTCACTTACATCGCACCCGTCGACCACTGGATAGCCTTCGGACTGCTAGCTTTCATCGGCGGCAAAATGATACGGGAAAGCTTCAACCCCGGTCCTGCGTCGACCAACCTTGCCAACCACTACGTCCTACTCATCATCGCCCTGGCCACCAGTATCGACGCCATTGCCGTAGGCGTCTCGCTAGCATGTAGCCACATCCTGCTCCCGATGATGGGCATCGCCGCCTTATTCGTCCTCACCATCACCACCGCCGCTGCCGTAGCCGGACTTTTAGGCGGACGACGGCTGGGCGCCCGCGTCGGCAAACGCGCCGAAATCATAGGTGGCATCATACTCATCGCCATCGGTGTAAAAATCCTGCTGGAACACTTGATGAACTATGAACTTTGACACTTGAGTCCGCTTTAGCTCATACCTCAAAGTTCAAAGTTACATCGGTCTCCCCATTCCCCGTATGCTATTTTGTCGCCGGCGTTTTGGATGCGTGTGGCGGTACAGTCGTTGCATAGGCTGGGGGCGTCGTGCAGGCATGGTTTATTGTCGTAGAGACGGTAGTCGTTGCGGTATTTCATGGGGGTGATGTTGGGCATAAAGACGTTTGCGCCGGCACGCAGGGCCTGTTCGCGTCCCGCTGGGTGGAGTGTTTGCAGGGCAGTGGTGGCGGCGATGTTGATGTGTGGCATCAGCAGGCGCAGGGCGGCCACCATTTTTAATGCCAGCTCCAGCCGTTGAGCGGGCGGTAGCAGGAGGTCGCGGTAGCGGTACAGCGGGGTGTCGCGGTGCTCTATGTAGGGTCCCATGCCGATCATGTCGATATTCATTTGTTGGAAGAACCGCAGGTCGTTTTCCATGTCGTCGATGGTTTGAAACGGCAGGCCTATCATAACGCCCGTGCCGGTGCGGTAGCCAATTGTTTTAAGATGATGCAGAGCGGCGAGGCGGGTATCGAAATCATGCGTCGGGTTGCGCGGGTGGATTTTGGCGTATAGCGCGGGCGAGGATGTTTCGATGCGTAGCAGGTAGCGGTGCGCTCCCGCCTCGAACCAGCGGCGGTAGACGTCGGCCGACTGTTCGCCGCACGAAAGGGTGATGCCTATTTCGCCTTGCGTATGCCGTTTGATTTGTTGTAGTAGCCGCGTAATGCGTGCGGTGAAATGCGCCGATTGCCGTTCGCCTGATTGTAGTACGATCGACCCGTAACGGTTACGCCATGCAAAGTCGACGGCATGGAGGACTTCTTCGTCCGTCAGCTCGTAGCGTCCGATAGTGCGGTTGCCGTTGCGGATGCCGCAATAGTAACAGTTTTTCCGGCAACGGTTGGAAAATTCAATCAGTCCGCGCAGGTAAACCCTGTTGCCGACCGTCGCCGTCTTCACGGCCTGTGCGCGGGTCATGAGAGTGGAAAGCGGGAGGCGTAGCGTCATTTATTTTTTGCTTTCAGTTGCTTTGCCATGTTAGAAGCAAAAACGAAGTGGTTGAGTTCGGTGTTGTCGGTATGCAGGATTTCTTCTCTTGTGCCTTCCCAGTATTTGGCGCCTTCGTGAATAAATACGACCTTTTCGCCTATTTCCATCACGGAGTTCATGTCATGGGTGTTGATGATGGTGATGATGCCGAATTCGTGCGTAATTTCGTAGATGAGGTTGTCGATGATGATCGAGGTACGCGGGTCGAGGCCGGAGTTTGGCTCGTCGCAAAAGAGATAGCGCGGGTTCAGTGCGATGGCGCGGGCGATGCCTACCCGTTTTTGCATTCCTCCGCTGAGCGACGACGGGTAAAGGTGGTTGACGTTTTCGAGTTTGACCCGTTGGAGGCAGAAGTTCGCCCGTTCCCGTTTCTCTTCGGTCGACCAGTCGGTGAACATGTCCATCGGGAATGTAACATTTTCTTCGACTGTGGCAAAGTCGAACAACGCGCTGCCCTGAAAGAGCATTCCTATCTTCCGGCGCAGGCGTTTTTTCTGTTCAAACGACAGGCTGTTGTACAGTACGTCGTCGAACCAAATTTCGCCAGCATCGGCCTCGTGAAGTCCGACAAGGCATTTGAGTAGCACTGTTTTTCCCGATCCGCTGGCGCCGATAATCAGGTTGGTCTTGTTTTCGTCGAACGATACCGATATGTCATGTAACACCGGTTTACCTTCAAACGATTTGTAGATGTGTCGGGCGTTAATCATGGCGGCTTATAAAAGTACGTGGGTAAGGATTAAATTGGAGATAAGGATGCACAGGCTGCAACTGACGATGCCGTTAGTGGCAGACCGTCCGACGTCGCGCGAGCCGCCAGAGGCATAGTAGCCGTGGAAGGCCGAGATGGAGGTGATAATAAAGTTAAATACCGCCATCTTTATCAACCCGTATACGATATAGAACGGCTGGAAGTTCATCCGCAGCCCTTCAATATATTGCGACGGGTTGACGATGTCGGACGTGAGGGCCATCATCCAGCCGCCGAGTAGTCCGATCATAAAGCTCATCAACATCAGCAGGGGATTGAATATCGTAGCCGCCGTAATTTTCGGGAGGATTAAATAATTAGCCGAATTGACGCCCATGATTTCCAATGCGTCTATTTGTTCGGTAATGCGCATCGTGCCTATTTCCGACGCAATACTCGACCCAATTTTGCCAGCAAGCACCAGCGCTATCATCGTCGAACTGAACTCCAGCAGCATGGTTTCGCGCGTCATAAACCCGATGTAGGATTTTGGGATTAGCGGGCTGTTAATGTTATATGAGGTTTGAATCGTAATGACCGCCCCGATAAATATCGAGACAATGCCCACAATCGGTACGGATGAGAGGCCTGTTTTTTCAATTTCTTGTACAAATTGTTTCCAGAATACCGCCGACCGTTCGGGTTTCCTGAATACTTTCTTCATCAACAGAAGATATTGCCCAATAAGTGTAAAAATTTTACGCATAGTGGTACAAAGATACAAAAAAAGCGATGAAGTATGAAGCGTGGTTCTTTGTGTAATTTTGGGGAAAGTTTGGGGGGACGCTTCTCTAAGATGAATCACTCATTACTTAGATCTAATGCCGGCAGTTCGCCGCGGCCTTTTTCAGGTATATCACCGCGCTCATCGTACGACCGACGGGTTAAACGGGTTTTTCATCACCTGCTTCCATTCGGCGTCGGTCAGCGGACGTTCTCTTTGCAGTGCAAGGAATATCTCGCGGCACACCCACGCATCAGTAGCGGCATACAGGCATTGCGAAGGGCTCAGCGCCGGATTCTCCCAGTTCGACAACTGCTGGTTCTTCGAGATATGGATTTGCAGTATCCGCGCCGCTAATTTCTTTACGCCCTTCTCGGCAAAGCCGTAACAGGGTACTACACGTTGAATGTCGATAAAGCCTGCCGGACGGAAGAAGTAAGCCGCCTGCAACTGCCGCATATCTTCGTGGACGGCTGCGCCGATTTTAAGAATATTTTTATTGGCCAGTAATTCTGCAATGTGTCGCGGCAGGCCGATTCTGTTTAAACGGAAGAGGTAGGCGCGTTCGTCCGTCGTCAGTTGCAGCAACGCCACAGTATTGTTATTACGCCGACCGGAAACGAACATAGGCTTTGTTTCGGTATCGAAACCCAGCATCAGTTGCGCCGACAGGTAGCCCACCGCTTCATTGACTTGTTTCCGGTTGTCGACCACGATGATTTCACCGCCAAACGCCATCACCGGCAATTCCACCGCCGGCAGTTCCGGCGCTAACTCGTCCACACACATACATGCATTCACATTCATCATTCCTTCATTTTGGATTTTAGATACACAATACTTAATATTCAACGGTCAATTGTTTTTTTACCAAATAGCCCACGTAGACAGCGGCGAGGGCGGCTATGAGATAGAGTTTCCAGTAATCGTCACCGGCCACATCGTGCATAGTGGCACTGGCGTTCATGTCGGGGAAGAGGTATAGCAGCAGGTACGAAAAACCATTGTTGACGAAATGAATGAAAATACACGGCCAGAGCGATTGCGTTTTCCAGTACACATATCCCAGAAACAGCCCGAAGACAAAGGCTGGCACAGCTTGCCACGGGTTCAGGTGAATCAGCGCAAAAATAAACGCCGACCACACGATTGCCTTCGCCGGCGTCATGTGCCACAGCAGCCCTTTGGCGATGACGCCCCGGCACATCCATTCTTCGCACAGCGGGGCGGCGATAGCTATCATCAGCAGGGTAGGGACGTTTCGCTGTGATATATTTTCAAAAAGCCCCTGTATATATTCGGGCATAGGCAGCCACGCCGTCAGCGGTTCGACGACGATAGCCAGCAGGGGCGTAAACAGCAGCAACCATAAATACAGCATCGGCGACAGCTTACGTCTTGTACCGGTTATGTGGGACACATCCATTACCGTATACTCGTCCGGCGAAACAGGTTGCCGGAGTTTGCGTTGTTGCCGGTGAATATACCAGTTCACGAAGAAGAACGGAATGATATACCCAATAAGCATTATCCATGACCCGGGCGACGTCCCGGAGAATGCCTGATTGATGGCCACAAGGAACGATAGCGCCAGCGAGGCAATTAAAAAGATAGCCACCACTGCCCACGACTGGCCAAGAGTCGGATAGAAAGAGTTTATTTTATGCATTATTTTGAGATGTTAAAAAGACAAATTTACAAAGATTTGTTTATATTTGCACAAAAGATTTTACGATGAAAGATGCATTAACCGTTATTCACGAACGCGCCAGTGTGCGTGTCTACACGTCGCAACCGATAACGGATGGCGACGTAGAAACCCTGCTGCGGGCGGCGATGGCTGCCCCGACGTCAAAAAACAAACAGCCGTGGTATTTTGTAGTCGTCAACCGGGAAGCGGCGAGGCACACACTGGCCGCCGAGTTACCCTACGCCGCCATGTTGCGCGACGCTCCGCTGGCGATTATCGTCTGCGGCGACGCCCGTGTACATACCGGAGAATCGGCCCTTAGTTGGGTGATGGACTGCGCGGCGGCGACGGAAAACCTCCTGCTCGCGGCACACGCCATCAATCTTGGAGCGGTATGGACGGGCGTCTATCCCTATCCAGACCGCATACAGAGCGTACAACACATCCTGCAACTGCCAGAATATATCATCCCTCTCAATATCGTTGCCATAGGCCACCCCGCCAAACCCGCCCGACCAAAAGATAAATGGAACCCGGCGAAAGTACAGTACGTATATTGATTACAAACCGCGTAAATCTTAAAAAGAAAACATCCATTTAATATCTGTCAATATGAATCGCACATTTTCACTTTTATTATTCAGCGTAGCAGTCATCTTCCCCGCCGGCGCCATCGACAATCCGCGGCAGGACGAGCTGCCCGGAAAAACATACCGCAATCCGGTAGTCAATTACAGTTTGCCCGACCCCACCATTATACGCGCCGACGACGGCTACTTCTACCTCTATGCGACGGAAGATATCCGCAACACCCCCATCCACCGTTCAACAAACTTAGTGGACTGGGAATTTGTCGGCACAGCCTTTACGAACGACACCCGCCCGACTTTTGAACCGAAAGGTGGCCTCTGGGCGCCGGACATCAACTATATCGCCGGGCGGTACGTGCTTTATTACTCGATGTCGCGATGGGGATGCCTTGGCCTTTGCGGTATTGGCGTAGCGGTAGCCGACCGTCCCGAAGGACCGTTTACCGACCGGGGTGCACTGTTCATCAGTAACGATATTGGCGTCGATAATTCGATTGACCAGTTCTACATCGAAGAGAATGGCACAAAGTACCTCTTCTGGGGTAGCTTTTACGGCATCTACGCAATAGCCCTCACCGACGACGGGTTGCGCATCCGCGACGGCGCCGAAAAACGGCATATTGCCGGAAACATCTACGAAGGCACGTATATTCATAAACGCGACGGCTATTATTACCTTTTTGCCTCAACCGGCACATGCTGCGAGGGGATTACCAGCACGTATATCACGGTCGTCGGTCGCTCGGACAACCTGTTTGGCCCCTACCTCGACCGCCAGGGACAACCGATGCTCGACAACCATCACGAGGTCGTCATACGGGGTAACGAGCGCTTCATCGGCACGGGGCATAATTCCGAAATCGTACAAGACGCCGCCGGCAACGACTGGATACTGTTTCATTCCTATGACAGGACAAACGAAAAAGGCCGCCGCACATTAATGCTCGAACGCGTATATTGGCGCGACGGCTGGCCTGAAATCAACGGCGGAACGCCCTCGCCCGAAGCCGTAGCCCCTGTTTTCTAACCGAAGCTACACACATCCATGCGCAAAATGATACAAAAGTTGAAAACGATGCCCATTCCGCGGCTATTGAAGAACCGCTATTTCCTCACAGCGGTCGGGTTTGTGATATGGATTTGGCTAATAGACGCCATTAATTTAATGGACTGGATTTCGGAACGGACTCGTTTGAACAGGCTGGAGCAGGAACAACGGCAATTAGAACAAGACATTCAAAGCACCCAACAAAAAATAAACGCCTTCGCGAATCCCGACAGCCTCGAAAAAATCGCCCGGGAACAATTTTACTTTGTAGGCCCGGGCGAAGTTATTTTTATTATCGAAGAGGAACAGTAGCAGCAGGTATTCCGCCCTGCATCATCAACCCAAGAACGGATACCGATAGTCGGTCGGCGGCGCCAACGACTCTTTGATAGCGCGCGGGCTGACCCAACGGATGAGATTAAGATAGCTACCGGCCTTATCATTCGTCCCGCTACGGCGCGCCCCGCCGAAAGGCTGCTGTCCGACCACCGCGCCGGTCGATTTATCGTTGAAATAAATATTGCCGGCAGCATACCGCAATTTGGCAGCCGCATCAATAAGCACATAGCGGTCCTGTGCAAATACCGCTCCGGTCAACCCGTAAGGCGATGTCTCGTCGAGCAGTTGCAGTGTTTCATCCCACCGGTTTTCGGGATAAACGAACACCGACAGCGCCGGCCCGAAAATCTCCTCTTCCATCGTTACGAAATGAGGGTCAGTAACCCGGATAACGGTCGGTTCGATGAAATAACCTTTCGACTTGTCGCCCACGCCGCCGAACACTATCTCAGCCTCGCCCGATGCTTTGGCTTTGGCAATATATTGCATAATATTATCGAACGATGCTTCGTCAATGACGGCATTATGGAAATTAGAAAAATCACGGACATCGCCGGTTTTGATTTCGGCGAGCATCTCGCCCATCTGTTGCCTGACTGCCGGCCACAGGTTCGAGGGCACATAAGCGCGCGATGAGGCCGAGCACTTCTGTCCCTGATACTCGAACGACCCGCGTACCAGCGCCACCGCCAGCGTCTGCGCATCGGCCGACGGGTGGGCAATGACAAAATCCTTGCCGCCCGTTTCACCTACCATTCGCGGGTAGGCACGGTAACGCGACAGGTTGCGGCCTGCCGTTTGCCACAACTGGTCGAACGTAGCGCTCGAACCGGTGAAATGCAGGCCGGCAAAATGACGGTCGGCAAACACCACATCGCCTATCACACGCCCCGAACCGGGCAGGAAGTTAATGACGCCATCGGGAACGCCCGCCTCCTGGAATATCTTCATCAGAAAATAATTGGAATAGATGGCCGTCGTAGCCGGCTTCCACAGGCATACATTTCCCATGAGCGCCGGCGACATGTTCAGGTTCGAGGCGATAGCTGTAAAGTTGAATGGCGTCAGCGCAAACACAAACCCTTCGAGCGGACGGTATTCGACGCGGTTAATCACGCCCGGTTCGCTATGCGGCTGCTCGCCGTAGATACGGCCGGCATAGTGGGCATTGAAACGCAGGAAGTCGATGTTCTCGCACGCTGAGTCGATTTCCGCCTGAAAAGCGTTTTTACTTTGTCCCAACATCGTAGCGGCGTTCATTAGCCAGCGGTATTTCTTCGATACCAGTTCGGCGATACGCAGGTTGATGGCGGCGCGCTCGACCCACGGAAAGCGTTCCCATTCCTTTTGCGCCTTGACTGCCGCCTTGATAGCCGCCTGCACCTCCTTCGCCCCGGCCTTATGATACGTAGCCAGCGTATGATGATGGTCGTGCGGCATGACCACCTTTCCGGTATCGCCCGAACGTACTTCCTGCCCGCCTATAATCAGCGGGATTTCGATTTTGGACGCCGACAGGCGATCCAGTTCTTTTTGCAGCGCCGTCCGCTCTGCCGACGCCGGCGCATAACTTTTCACCGACTCATTGGCCGGATAAGGATACGTGAATATCGCATTATTCATACATGTGTAAATGTTAAATTTAATTTATTTAAAATAGTGTGCAAAGATAATTATTTTTTCGTGATGTGTAAAGTGTGATGCGCCGGCGCTTCCGGTCATTGCATTATCGGTAAAAAATCCCGTCGTACGGGCTGTCTTTCAGGAAACCGGTATACAGCTTCCGGTAGATAGTGGTAAAGGCTTCTTCCGCTCTTTGGAGCCGGATGGTTTTATTTTGCGTTCTATCCGCTGCGGCCTTCCAGTCCGTAAATGCGCCCGAAAATTCCCCGAACGACGGAATAAACAAGGCGTCATCAAATAAGGCTTCATGGTTACAGTGCAACCAGTCATCTATTATTCTACTCATATTTTTTATTTTTGCATTTCGTTGAATAGTAATTTAGATATTGTTAGCTTAATATAGGTATTTTTAGTATCTTTTCAGTCAAAAATAAAAGAAAGATGAATTGTCCAAAATGTGGCAGTATTTATCGCTGCAAAGATGGCATAGTAAAAGGTAGTCAAATGTATAAATGTAAGGATTGTAAATATCATTACACAGTGGAACAAATATCAAATGAAAAGTCACGGCAGACCAAACGCCTTGCCATTGAAATGTATTTGGAAGACATGGGGCTCAGAGCAATTTGGAAGATGCTGAAAATAAGTCATGTAACGGTGTTTCAATGGATAAATCAATTGGGACAAACTATGGAATTACCCAAACGGCAAGAAGGCATAGCAGTTGTAGAATTGGATGAAATGCACACTTATGTCGGTCAAAAAAAAACTATCGATGGATATGGATTGCTGTTGATAGATATGGAAA